>JAKANS010000058.1 GCA_021823625.1 bacterium
GGTCCCGCGGTTCTTGAGTTCGATGAACTCGAAGTCGCTCGCGTCATTGGTGTCGGTGACGGCCGGCCGGGCGGGACGGTACATCAGTTCGGTCACGATCAGCGCCGGCGTTTCGGCCACGAAAGTGGTCGCCGTCGGCCCGCTCCATTTTAGGCCACTACGCACGCGCGCCACCACGCGACAGTTGCCGGGGAGAGCCATCGGCCCGGCGTAGGCTTTGGCCTGCGTGGCAATGCCACCGCCGGGGGCCCGTGGATCCGAGCCGTCGAGCGTGTAATAAACCGTGCCGGTGGCCGCGCTGATGGTCAGCGGCAAACCCGGCGAAATGCCGCCGCCCGCGCGGTCGAAGTCCGGCGCGCGCACGAACTGGCGGTCGATCCAAGCGTAGCGCTGGCTGATCCAGTTCTTCAAGTTGGTGACGATCTCGGCGTAAGTCCGCGGCTGGGAGTAGATCGGCGGGTTTGGCCAAATGTAGGTGCCCAGCCGCGGCCAGCGCTTGAAGTCGCGCACCTGCGCTTCGTCGAGGTACGCGGCCATTTCGTCCACGCGGGCGAGGAGGTTCGTGGCGTTGAGGATATTCGTCCGCAGTTCGCTCCAGCGGTCGGCGATGCGCTGGTTGAAGTCCGGGTCGCCCGCGGCGCCGGTGCCGTAGGTGGTGCCACAGATCAACCGCCGCAGCCAGACGTGCTCGTTCTCGCCGATCAATTGGTAATACCAGCCGTTCGGGTTCGCCCCATCGAGGTAGTCGGCGTTGCCGAAACTCAGGTTCCAGTCCCAGATCGGGTCCATCGCCAGCTTGCCGCCGCGATCCTTGTGCATGTAGTTGCTCAGGCGGTAGCCGTCGATCTGCTTGGCGAACTCGACGATCCAGTGGTTGTCCACGAACGAATCCACGTCGATGTAATACGAATAATGGTTCGTGCCGGTGCGGGTGAGCCAGTCGCTCGCGTACAGCGCCTTCTCGAACTGGACGAGGTAATTGCGGATCCAGGCCCGCTGCGCCGGCGTGATCTCGCGCGGTTTGGGCTCGTGATACTTGAGCGTCTGCGCGGAGAACCCACCGCCGCCCGCAGTGCTGAAACTCCGGTCGCCCGGGCTGTCCTTGTCCTTTTTGATCATGTAACCGCCGGTGACCTCAGGCTCAGTGTTTTGTTGGGGCGTCAGCCGCGCGATGTCCACGCGGTGGTCGTCCACCTTGATTTTCTCGACCAGCAGATAAATGCCGGCGTAATCGCGCGGATAATCCAGCCGGCCCGTCGCGGAATGCACGAACAACTCCACGAAACGCCGGCGCGGCGCGTAGTGCCCCATTTCTTCATGCCGTTCGTAGGCGAGGAAGTTTTGGAGAAACGGCTTGTCCGTGTACGGCGCGTACAAGACCCAGTCCGATTCGGCCGGCAGGCCCAACAACGGCACCGCCAGGTCCGCGCCGGTGGCGTCGTCGATCTCCAGGTTGTAAGCCTTCTTGGGAAACATGAGCGACGACTGCCCGCGGTACTCGATCTGGGCTTTACCCTGGAAATCCGGCGTCGCCGCCAGCGCGGCCCGCCCGCGAAACGGCTTGATCGTGGTTACGGACGCCGGAATGCGCGAATCCGCCGAAACGCCGCGCCCGGCGGTATCGATGATCATCAGCGGTAAACGCGAGCTGAAGTTGGTCAATCCGGCTCCGACCAGTTCGTAAGTCTGCACCCCCACCGGCCCCGGCAACAGCCCGTCCTGGAAAACCCGCGCGTGAATCACCTGGCTTCGGGTGAGTTCGAGCGGCGCGGTGTACTCAGGCGACGTGGCGGTCGGAACAGTGCCGTTCAGCGTGTAGCGGATCGTGCCCGCCGGCGCGGTGATCGCCACGCTCAGGCTGGCGTTCGTGTACACACCGCCGGGCAGCGAAAACACCGGCGCGGGCGCGAACCCCGGCCCGCCGGTCGAATTCGCCGCGCCGGGCGTGGGGCTCGGAAAGTAGCCCAGAACCCCCGGATCCGCGGCGTCCCGGCCGTACGAGACATCCGGCGTCTGCGGCGGGTACGCCGGCTTGAATGCGGAAACCACCTTTCCCTGCGGATCGAGCAGCGCCAGGTACTCACCGGCGGCGCTTAGCTTGAAGTTTGTGTGCAGCGGCAGACCCAGGTCGGCGTGGTCTTGCCCCGACGCCCAGACCAACAGGTAACCGCCAGCCGGCACGGTCACCGCGGGAAAACGCCACTGCGTCGGCTTGCCCGCGTCGTCGGTCAAATGCCAGCCCTCGAGGTTCACCGTGTCGGCCTCGAGGTTCCGCAACTCGATCCAATCCGAGCGATCGCCGAAGTCGTCGCGCAAGCCGTGGGCATTGTCGGCCAGGAATTCGGAAACAATGACGTTCGCGGTGGACGGTGTCTTGTCCAGCGTGCAGGTCCAACCGCCGCCGGCAAACGCGTTCGGCGGCGATTCCAGGTCGGTGATGCCGTGGCCGGCGGCCCAGGAAAACTGCACCGGACCCGCCGCCGGCTCGGTGAACTCGAAGCTGTAATCGCGCGGCGAATACACCTGCAATCCGGTCGCCGGTCGGCCGTTCACCAACAGGTCCGCCGCGTCCACGCCGGTCACGTTCGCGTCGAAAACCACTTCGACAAACGCCAGTTCCCGCACCACTGCATCCGCCGCCGGCACCGTGTCTGCAACCTGGGGCGTGGCCGCCATCGCCGGCAGCCACGCGGCGAGGGACAGCCACGCGGCCGTGCGCCGAAACCTCCGGGAAGCCGCCGAGCGAAGCGGATCGAGGTGCGAGTTCATGGCGTGCGATTCGACACGACCCGGCTCTGGAGGGCAAGCACCCTCGGGCGAGGTGGTGTCCGTATTTGCTGGTGGCGGTGCTGCCGCACCGCACCGCGCTTGCGGGCCAACCCGGCCTCCGCCAAACTGTGGCGCATGACAACCCCCCACCCCATCTCCCGGCTCGATCGCTGGCTGGCCCGCGTGTGCGTGAACTGCCTGGTGTGCCGCCGGGCGCGTCGGCGGCAAACCGGGGCGGCGTTCACGTTGGTTCGCCAAGTGGAAACGCGTGTCTGCCCGTTCTGTCGCGCTTACGCGCGGGTTTATGGCCGCCAGGCCCACGAACCTGCCGGCGCCAGCCAGGCTTGAATCAGCGCGCGTGGCTCAGTTGCGTTTGAGGGCCTTCAAGAGCTCGTAAGCCCGCTTGGCGTTGGGATCACCCGACTGCACGCCTTGGACCAGTTGCTGTTCGAGGGTGAGAATGGAACTCTGGACCGCCATGCCTTGCTCCAGGCTGAGGTTCTCCTGACCCCGCACGACCTGGAGCGAGACCACAGCCTGGTCGTATTGTCCTTCGCGCATGGCCTGGGAAACCAGCCGCACGTTTTCCTGCACCGCCGCCGGGGCTGAAGTGAATGCCGCGTCCAGGCTCGCCGCCGCCGCTTTGGGCGTGCTCGCGGTGACCGGATCGCCCTCGCGTTTGCCACAGGCGCTCAGGCCCAGGACGAGCACGAGGCCAAGTATCGCGAGAAGTGGGGAGCAACGTTCGGTCGATTTCACGGCGGGAACGGGCTCGAACAATCTGCGTGGCATGGAGGCGCTGGACAGGCGGGCTCAATCGCCGGTTCGCGAACCCGGGTTGCACCAAAACCGGCCGGGGCGCACGCCGCGGTAACCGCCGATCCCGGCCTCAACGTAGTACGCCTTGAATTTCATGTACTCGGTCTGGCCGCCGAACATCCCCATCACCGTGCCGGTGTTGTGGCGCTGGGTGACGCCTTCGTCCGGCTCGCTCGCGGCGTTGTCCCAGTTGGACGGCTGCCGCTCGTCAGCCTCCCAGTACAGCATCCGGTCCGGCATGAAGTCAGTGAGCTTGTATGTCGTCCAGGGCCCGCGCGGGCCGGTGTTGTAACCCGACACCGCGCCGTTCATGACGTAGCTGCCAACCTGCATCTCGCGCTGCCGGAAGAAGGCCGTGTTCGTGCGGTCCAGCGGGCACCAGTAAAGCTCGCGGGAGTTGTGGTACGGCCACAGCAATCCCTTCTCGACCCTGTGCTGCGGGGTGTTGGTCCGGACCCGCGTGTAGATCCAGTTCGGCACGTCGTAGGTTTCAGAACTCCACGAGGTGTACGGCAGGAAGTCCGAGAAGTCGCCCAGGTACAGATGCGTCGCCAGGAGGATTTGCTTCACGTTCGCAATGCAACGACTCCGCTGGCCCTGCTCCTTGGCCTTGCTCAACGCCGGCAACAGCATCCCGGCCAGGATGGCGATGATCGCGATCACCACCAGGAGCTCGATCAAGGTGAATCCCCGCATCCGGGCACGGCCCGGCGCGGGTCTGGAGAAGATCGGCTGGTTGTTCACGCTGGAAAACTTAACGCCAAAATCGTGACGCGCCAGCCTGATTTTAGGCCTTCAACCGGCGAACAGTGCCTCCCGAAGTTGTCGCTGGAGCGCCGGCTTGTAGCCGGCTTTGCGCCTGCGCCTGCCTCGCGGCAACCAGTCGCGCCTCAAGCCGGCTGCAAGCCGGCGCTCCGGAACTCACGGGCTACGGTACGCCGACAACTTGAGCATTCAGCTATCGGCGAACGCGGCGCTCGTCGAGCGAGCCAAAGCGCCGCCGTTTCGCGAAATCTCTAGCTTCGGCGTTTCGGGCCAGTCCAGAGCGTTTTAGCGACGCGGTGCCGGGGAATCCGAAGTCGAGATGGGCGCTTCCCGAATCGCCGAAAAGAAGCCGTCGGTCAAAGCGATCTTCTCGTGCCGGTCGTTGGTCACCACGGCGCTGAACGTGCCGGTTACCCGCTCGCCCACTGCCCCAACTTCCTGGACGTTCACCTCCACGCTGGTTCCGGTCGAACCCGCTCGCGCACTGTAGTGACTCCGCGAGTCCGAGGACGCCCAATTCTTGCTGTAATCGAAGACGAGGCCCGGTGTGTCCTCCAAGGTGAATCTCCCGGTGCGGCAGGCCGGACCGTGCAGGATCACGTACGGAGAAATCCACCGGTCACCTCCAACGCTGAAAATCCCCAACCCATCCTTCGGCGTGTAATAGACCTTGACCGTATTCGTGAACTCCATGCCCAGCCCATTGACCTTGCACCGGACGATTGACCCATTCGGATTCAGGCTCCGCTGACCGCCGACCGCTGCCCACAGCGCCGACCGAATTCCGTCCACTTGGTAATGCCGCGCCCGCACCCGGCCATCCGGGCCGATGACCAGCAGCGCCGGTGTGCTCTGCAATTCGTATTCGTCCCGGAAGAACGCCGCCCGATTTGCCGCGCGCGTTTGCAGCCAATCCCACTTCTCCTCCGCAATGACCGCCTCCGCCTCGGCCGCGTCCGGATTCAAGTTCACGCCCAGGATGACCAGGGGGTTGTCTTTCCGGTACTGCTCGCGGAGAAGCTTCAGTTCCTTCAGCCGCTGGCGGTCAACTGAGTACGGGCTGGCCCACCAGAAACAGAGCAGCACCACCTTGCCCTGGAAGTCCGCGAGCCGGATCGGTTGGCCGTCAAAGGTCTTCACCTCGAAAGGCGGCGCCAAGTCACCAACTTTGAGTTGCTTCCTCATTTTCACGGTCACCGCGCCGAGGTCGATCACCCGGTTGGTCGCGGTCGAGTTGGTCGGCACGACCACGGACACCGGTCCGCTGGTGCCCAACGGCATCGGATGCGGACTGGGGCCCGCCGCGGGCGAGCCTTCCGGCGCGACGAACAACTGGTAATCACCCGGCGCCACCCCCGGCACGATGAACGAGCCGTCGCTTTTGGCCCCTCCCGGGTAAACGCGCGCTCCCAGTTTACTAAGGTCATTGTGAAGCGTGACCCAGGCCTCGGACCAATTGACCTGGCGGCCCGGTGGGTCCGTCACCGCACGGCCAGTGATGGCCACACCTTCGCGACCCAGGTCCAGCCGAGCGATTTCGCCCGGCTTGACCTCGATGTTCCCCCATTGGATGGGGCCGCTGCGAATGACCCAGTCGCCCGTCGGCATGTTGGGAAACGCAAACCGTCCGTCAGCACTCGTTGTCGCGCGTAGCTCGAACTCCAAGTTCGTCCGACTCATCTGACTTCCGGCAGGCCCCACGTCTGCCGGCCAGCGACGCTGGAGCTTCAAGGCCTTTCCCGACCAGGGCTTATCGCCCCACCAGAGGCGGCCTTCGATGCCGCCGCGCAAGCTGCGGAGGTCCACGCGGAATTCGTTGGTGAGCGTCTGCGCATCCAGCGCCGCCTGGAGGCCCTCATGCCAGACGATCAGCTTTTTCGCCGTCGGATTCGGATAAACGAAGATGCGCCCGTCCTTATCGGTCCGGCCGCTGCCGCCCATCGTGCGCGTGCCATCGAAGTACGAAACGAACGCGCCCGCAACCGGCTTGCCGTCCAGCAGCACCGTGCCCCAGAGGCGGCCGTCAGATCCGCGATCAATATGAGAAGCATCCTGGGCGGCCCGGTGACTTTCTTTCTCCAGCTTGGGCTTGGCTTCGGAATCGCCATCTTGGTGCGCGGCTTCGACCGAAGATTGAGATTCCACCTTGGCTGGCTCGGGATTTTGCGCATCGGTCAATCCAACGACCGCCAGGCCAGCGACGAGCACCGCCGCCAGCGCGGACCCGCGCGACGGTTTCCGAAAGCCCGCAATCGCCAGGATGCGCCGGCGGAGCTGGCGCTTGTCCTCCAAAATCCCCACCAAGCCGGGCAGCCGCGTGGTGTGGGTGAAGCCTTCGAGCAGGCGCAGAATGGTTTCGCCGTAAGCCTGTTTTTCCGCTTCGCCGGCGGTTTCCAGGGCCAGCGCGTCGCAGGCCAGCTCGCGGTCGGCCCGCATCCGCACCCCAGCCAGCCACACCAGCGGATTGAACCAGTGCAGCACCTGGAGCGCGGTCGCCAGCCAGTTCAACGCGAGGTCGTGACGCTTCAGGTGCGCCAGTTCGTGCAACAACACATGGCGCAATTCCGCCGGGCTCAACCGCCCGGCCAGGCCGCGCGGCAGCAGCAGGCGCGGGCGGAACACACCGCACAACGCCGGGCTTTGGACCGCCGCGGTTTCGCACAAGGCGACCCGCCGGCGCACGCCCATTTCCTCGCGGCACCTGGCCAACAGGCCCGACAGCGTTTCCTCCGTGACGGGCGTGGCCTGCCGAAGCCGGCGCGCCAGCACGATCGTTTGGACCGCCAGCACGGCCGAGAAGCCCAGCACGCCCGCCAGCCAGAGCCAGGTAGCGAGGCGCTTCCAGGAAATGAGCGGTCTGGCGCCGGCGGCCGCGGTTTCGGTGGCTTCGAGCGAAGTCGGATTGGCATCAGACGCGGAAGGCCGGGTGGGACCAAAGGCTGGCATGGCGGAAAAGTCCGGACCGGCCGCGCGAACGTTGTCGTTGGCGTTGAAGCCCGAAACCAACCGCGACGGGGAAGCTTCGTTGCGGGCGCCGGTGGTCGTCGGCACGTGCAGGAGATTGAACACACTCGCCGGGCTGGGTACGGAAACCGGCAGGAGCAGGCGCGCCAGCACGATGAGCCACAACGCGTGACGCCAGCGCGGGGGCAGACGACCGGCCAAAAGTCGTTGCGCGAGGAGCACCACCAGCACGAGCACGCCGGCCTGCCAGGAGGCGCGGAGCAAGGCCGGAAAGAAACCGTCCAGAGTGTTCAGGATCGTTTGCATGGCCAGGTGGGGCGGCGCGGAGGCGATTGGGTTTCGCCCCGCCGGTCAGGAGTGTTTCCGCAACAGCGCCCGCAGTTCGCGGACTTCCGCCGGCGACAGCTTGCGGCGCTCGACAAAGTGGGCGAGCAACGGCTGGAGCGACCCGCCGAACACGCGGTCCAGAAACGAGTCGCTGGCCGCGGCCACGCAGTCGGTCTCCGACACTAGCGGCCGGTATTGGTGGACGCGCCCCTCCTTGGTTACGCCCAACGCCTTTTTACGGACGAGCCGGCCGAGAAGCGTCTGGGCAGTCTTGGGGTGCCAGGTGGGATCGCCCGCCTGGAGCGCGGCCACCACCGCCCCGGCGGTCAGCGGCGACCGGGCCCAAAGCACTTTCATCACTTCCCATTCGGTTTCCGAAATGCGCGGGATCGCAGGCATACCTTTGTTCGCGTACAGATGTAATCTGAGGTGACGATTACATCTGTAAGCTGTAACTGTCAAGAGGAGACTTGGACGCGGCGGGAACGAGCAGCAGGGGAAACGTTAAAACGAGGGCGAGTCGGTGAATCCACGATCCGAGGACCGACACGAGCGGTCGGCCGGCCAGCACCTTGGAAAGCGGCTCCGGCCCCCGCCGTTCCACTCCGACTGGCGTACTCTCAGCCCTGCCTTTCCGGGCCCCCCGTTGCCCAGCCGATCGGCCTTCCGGGTGGCTGATGACACCAGGGGCGGGCGCTGACGCTGTTGAGAAGAGCTCAGCCGGCGATTCCGGTGGCGCTTTCCTGCAACGCCATCGTGTACGCTGCCAAGGCGGTCGCGCCGAAACAGACCAGCCGAACCTGTTCCAACTCCGGGTGCGCCGCGAGGAAGGCCCGGCACTCGCGCACGGCGATGCGTGCCGCGCGCTCGAGGGGGAAGCCGTACGCGCCGGTGCTGATCGAAGGAAAGGCGATGGTTTTCAAGCCGCGCTCCGTGGCGAGCGCCAGGCTGTTGCGGTAGCAGCTTGCCAGCAGTTCGTCCTCGCCGTGGCGGCCGCCCCGCCACACCGGCCCGACGGTGTGGATGACCCACCGGGCCGGCAGCCGGTAGCCACGGGTGAACTTCGCCTCGCCGGTGGGGCAACCGCCCAGCGTGCGGCATTCGGCGAGCAACTCGGGGCCGGCCGCGCGGTGAATGGCGCCATCCACGCCGCCGCCGCCCAGGAGCGTGGTATTCGCCGCGTTCACGATCGCATCGACGCCTTGTTTCGTGAGGTCACCTTCGATGGCGACCAGGCGTTCACTGGAGGTTTCCGCTCGCATGATCGTTCGATTCGATGGGTGGGACGGCGACGGGCCGCATCGCCTGGTTCATTTGCGCACCAGCGGCTTCCATTCGAGCACCTGTCCGTCCGCCAGCAGGCGCGCGCGCAGCTTCGCGTAATCGACTTTTTGCACCGCCACGCCGTCGTCGAGCGCGAGGCCGGCGGCGGTGGCGGCGCTCTGGCCGAGCACCATGAAGACCGGCTCCATGCGAATCGAGCCGTACGCGATGTGCGAGGCCGAGAGGCACACCGGCACGAGCAGGTTCTCGCATTGCTCCGCCTTCGGAATGAGCGCGCGGTAGGCGACCGGGTACGGCTTCACGCCCACCTGGATGTCGCCTTCGTTGCGCGCCAGGCCGTCCTGCACGTAACGCTGGACGTTGTGCGAATCCATGTTGTAGGCGCCCAGGCCAACCGGGTCCCCGGCCACGCGTTCACCGCGGCAGTCGTGTTCGGTCATGACGTACGCGCCGATCATCCGCCGCGCCTCGCGCACGTACATCTGGTGCGGCCAGCCGCCGGTATCGGTGAATTCGTCCCGGGTCAGCCCCCAACGGCCGGCCTTCGCGCGCACGCTTTCGGGCAGGCGCGGGTCGTTTTGGAGGAACCACCACATGCCCATCTGGTAAGTCACGTGCTCGCGGAAGATGCGGTCGCGCGTGGCGTAGTCGCCGTCCGGGTAGTCGTAGCTCATGCCGAGGTTGTCGCTCGAAAACGCGCCGTGGTTGTTGATGTCCGTCTTGCGGTTCGGCATCGGCGTATTGAGGTTCAAGGCGTCGAACTGCCCGGCTGCGATGTAGCGGCGCAGGAGTTCGTAACGGAGCGGGTCGTAGCCGTCAGGCTTGGGGATGGGCCGGCGATTGTCCGGCGCATCGGTCAGGCACAGGCGGAAGTTGTAAGCCTGCACGCGCCGGTCGCCGCTGCCTTCCTCGCCGGGCGAACCGCCATGAATGCCGGGCAACAGGCCGCTGCCAGGATCGCCGGGCGTCACGTACGGGTCCACCGGCTTCAGGAACTGGTGCTGGGTGGCGCGCCGGGTCTGGACACCGTTGAGCGTCTCGCCGTACTCCGTGTTCGCTTCGCGTCCAACATGGTAACTCACGCCCGCCTTGGCCATCAGGTCGCCCTCGTAAGTCGCGTCGATGAACATCCGCCCGCGAAACTCGTGTCCGCTCTCCATGCGAATGGACTCGATCCGGCCGTCGCGCTTGGCGACGCCGTTCCGCAGATCGAGGCGCTCGCCGAAGACGACCGGCACCTTCAGCTCCGCCAGCCAGTCGCGGTAGATCTGCTCGGCGACGTGCGGTTCAAAGGTCCACATCGCCTCGCGTCCGCGAGCGGTGGCAACGGCGTCGCCGCCTTGCGCCTGGCCGGGGCGGCGCTGGGTGAAATACTCCTCGCGGGTTTCCTGCTTCCACGCCGGAGGCCGGGCATAGTATTGGGCGATGCGCTCGTAAAACTCCCGCGCGATGCCGCCGATGGCCGCCTTGTTGCCGATGTCGGTCGCGCCCAAGCCGCCGCTGGTCAATCCGCCGACGTGCTGGCCCGGCTCGATGAGCACGACGCTTTTGCCCATCCGAGCCGCCTGAATCGCCGCTGCCGCCCCGCCCGACGTGGCACCGTAGATGACGAGGTCGAAGGTGTCGGCAGCCAGCGCCGGCAGCGCAGCGGCACAAAGACAAACGAGGCGCAGCGTCTTCGAATGCAGTTTCATCACAGCCGGCGGTATTGCACATCCTTGATCGCCCCGGTCGTCTGGTAGGTGGCGATGCCGAACGGCTGGCTCAACTCGATTTCGCCGGGCCGCACGCTGATGCGTTTGCCTTCCAGTTGCAGGTCCACCATTTTCAGCGCGCCGACCCAGGCCTCGAGCTTGGCCTTGGTCACGCGCACGCGCACGCGATACCAGCGGTTCATCTCGAAGTTCAGGTACTTGGTGGTCTCGTTGAGCGAGGCGTCGTTGCCATCGATACTGGAAATGCCGACCACCCCGCCGCCCCAACCGCCGAGGAGGAAGCTGCAGCAAGTGTCGCCCACCGGGAACGTCAGCGCGCAGAAGAAATCGCTGCCTTCGAGCTTCCTGGCGTCGAGGGCGAGCTCGTAATTCATCGTCGGCACGTCGTTGGTTTTGACCAGATTCACGCCGGTCAACATCGCGCCCATGTTCATGACGATCTGGCCGTTCTTGACCTCCACGTCACCGTGCCCGGCGAAATCCGTGACGGTCCAACCGTCGAGCGAATGGCCGTCGAACAACGGATGCCACTCGCCGGCCGGGAGCGGCGGCAGTTCCTGGTCGGGCGAAGCAGGCGGCTTGGGCGCGGGTGCCGGAGCCGGTGGCGGGGCGGGGGTTGACGGAGCCGAAGCGGTGGTCGGCGCCGCGGCTGCCGGTTCAGCCTTGGCTGCTTCAGGCTCGGACGAGGTTTCCGCACAGCCGACCCAGAGCAGCGGAACCACGGCGCAGGCAAGCGCCAACCCGCCGGCCTGAACGCGTTCGAGGAAGCGGTGAGAGTTCATTTTCATAACGGGCTTAAACTGGAGTATCCGGTTGGGGATTGTGGGAGGTCGTCCCGCCACGGCCAGCAAAAAGTCGGCACACATGCGGAAAGCGATGCAAGGCTCCGGGCAAACCCAGCCTTTTCAACCGCCAAGACGCCGAGGCGCGGAGGTTGAATTTGAAAGCCAGGAAGAACGGGAACTTCGGACTTCGATTCCTGAATTCCAGATTGGATGGCTGTGCCTCAGCGTCTCCGCGCCTCAGCGGTTGTGGATGCCGGAAGGGCGGGCTTGTCCCGGCCCTGCCGCACGAGCGGAGCGACGCGCCCTACCTTCAATTGAATGGCTCAGGTTGTGACCGCGTCGCCGCGTGCTCACCACGCCTGGATTTCGGGCCAGAGCGGTTTGAGGTCGTCGTCGTGGAGCGCCATCTGGCGGACGGCGTCGCGGTCGCGCAGCGTCACCGCCCGCTCCAGCCAGCGGCGGGCGTCATCCAGGTGCCCGAGCTGGCAGGAATAGCAGGCGAGATTGTACGGGATGACAAGCGTGCGCGGGAAACGTTTGGCGGCCGGCTGGAGCAACGCGTGTGCCTCCGAAGTGCGTTTCAGTTCGTGCAAGGCGAAGGCCAGGTCGATCCACCCCACCGGGCTGTTGGGGAGGACGTCGCGAAGTTCCTGCGCTACCGCCAGGGCATCGGTCCAGCGGCGTTCGCAGGCGCACAACCGCCAGCGGGCTTCGAGCGCGTCGGGATGCGCCACCGCCGCCGGCGACAGTCGGGCCAGTTCGGCGGCGGCTTCGCGCGGGGCGTCGAGTTCCAGCCAGCCAACCGCGGCCCGGACATGATGCGAATCAGGCGGCTCCAGCGGGTGCATGCGCCTCCATTCAACGGGCCGGGCGCGCCCTGCCAAGCGGATTCTTGTCGCGCCGAATCGGGTTCGTGGCGACCATGCCGCCGCGGTGCGGCGACGGGGCAAGCCCGATCCGTGCACCGCACGACCGATGAGAGTTTCGCCTTTGAAATACCGCGTTCGATTCGCAACCGCGTTGATCTTCGCGGGCTGGCTGGGGTTTGCTGGCGAGCTGACGTCGGCGCCGGAAACGCTCGCCGGCTTGCGCGAACGCCTCGTGGCCCGCGCTTCGGAGCCACGCTTTGCACGCGCGTATTGGGGCCTTCACATCGTTTCGCTGGAAACCGGCCGCACGCTCTTCAGCGCCAATGCCGACAAGGCTTTCCTGCCGGCCTCGACCGCCAAGTTGTTCACTGCCGCACTGGCGCTCGACCGCCTCGGGCCGGATTTCCGCGTGCGCACCTCGCTTTATGCCGCGGCCCGGCCGGACGCGCGCGGGACGCTGGAAGGCGACTTGATCCTTTACGGCCGCGGCGACGCCGGCTTCTCGGTGAGCGCCGCCGGCGGCGATTGGGACCGCGCGCTGGCGCCGCTGGTGGACGCATTGAAAGCCGCCGGGGTGAAACAGGTGACCGGCGATCTGGTTGCCGACGAAAGCTACTTCCGCGGCGCCCCCATCGGCTCCGGGTGGGAATACGACGATTTGCGCTGGTACTACGGCGCGGAAATCTCGGCGCTCACGCTCAACGACAACGCCATCGACGTGCACGTGCGCCCGGCGGGAAAAGTCGGTTCGCCCGCGGACGTGTTCCTGTTTCCGTCCACGCGCTTCCTCGTTGTCAGCAACCTCACCCAGACCGTGGCCACCAATGGGACGCGGCGGATCGATGTGAACCGGCCGCTGGACGGCAATGTAGTCTGGGTGAAAGGCACGCTGCCGCTGGGCGCGCGAACCGCAACGGAATCGATCTCGGTCCACCGGCCGGCGGCGTGGTTCGGCGAGGAATTGAAGCAGGCGCTCCAGCGAAGTGGCATCGCGGTCCAAGGCCAAATCCGCGTGGCCAACGCCGCCGAACGCGAGAGGGCTCCGCTCGATTTGAGCCGCCTGGTCGAACTGGGCGCGACGATGTCCGCGCCGTTGAGCGAGGAACTGGCGCGCACGCTCAAGCCTTCGCAAAACCTGCACGCGGAGTTGTTGTTGTTCCAGGCTGGCGCGGCCGGGGCGGACGCGGAAACGCCGGGTCTGACGAGCGAACAGATCGGCTTGCGCGCGTTGGCAACTTTTTTGGCTAAGGCGGGCCTGGCAGCCGACGAGGTGCGTCTGGAGGAAGGCTCCGGGTTGTCGCGCCACGACCTGGTCACGCCGCGCGCGTTGGTGGGCCTGCTGCAATTCATGGCGCGCCATCCGCAGGCGAAGGTGTTCCGCGATGCGCTGCCGATCGCCGGGGTGGACGGCACGCTGCGCACGCGGATGCGCGGCACACCGGCCGAGCGAAACCTGCGCGCCAAGACCGGCAGCCTGAGCCTGGTCAACACGCTGGCCGGCTACGTCACGACCGCGGCGGGCGAGCCACTGGCCTTCGCGTTGCTCTTGAACAATTACCCCACCGGTGCCGCGGAGCGGCCAGGGCGGGCCGAACTCGATGACGTCGCCGTCTGGCTGGCCAGCCTGGCCCAACACACGCGGGATGCGCCGGGCGATTGAGCGGCGCCCCCGCCGGTTCACCTCGGGCGGACCACCAGTTCTTCCACAATGGCGTGCGGCGGCAGGTTCACGCACAACAGCACGCACTCGGCGACGTCGTCCGGGCGAAGCATTCGCGCGCGCGCTTCGTCGGTGGGCGGCTGGGGCCGTTTTTCGAGCAAAGGCGTGTCGATGTCGCCGGGAAAAATTGCGCAGGCGCGCACGCCGTTGCCGCGCTCTTCGGCGTTGATGCTTTGGGTCAGGCCCGCGAGGCCGAACTTGGACATGACGTACGCCGGACCCGCCTTGGGGCTGGCCTGTTTGCCGGCGTCCGAGACGATGTTGACGATGGTGCCCGAGCCGCGCCGCCTCATGCCGGGGAGAAAGGCCTGAACGCAATAGTACGCGCCGTTCAGGTTCGTGTTGAGCATGTCCGTGTAGTCAAACAGCGACAAGACCTCCAGGCTGCGACGCGGGGCGTTCGTGCCGGCGGCGTTCACGAGCAACTCCACTTCACCCAGCTCGGCGGCCACCCGCTCAGCCATGCGCGCCACCGCGGCGGCGTCCCGAATATCGCAGGGGATGATGGCGAATGGTTGCGCCACTTCGCCCGCGAGGGCCGCGGTTTCGTTCAGGGTTTCAACGTGCCGGCCCAGCAAAGCCACGTGCCAGCCGTCGCGCGCCAAACGCAACGCCACGGCCCGTCCCACGCCGCTGCCGGCGCCGGTGATTACTGCGGTTTTGATCATAATCTTGCTTCGGTTTGGGCGGATTGCGGCCCCGCCGCCGCCAGGCTGCGGCGCCGGGCGTCCGCCGTTTCGGAGTTCGGTGCCAGCAGGTTACTTCCACAGCCCCCCGCCGGGAAGCCACATTCATCTTAAGGAGTTCTGCTAACGAACCTTTGACTTCCGGCAAAACCTTGGCGAGTATGGCGCGAAATGAACGTCATTCGCCATCGTGAGGCTGGTTTCGCCGAGGCGCTGGACGCCATCGCGCGCGGCTCCAGCCTTTTCGATCCGACCATCGAGCAGCGCACCCGCACGATCATCGAGGCGGTGGCGGGCGAGGGTGACGCAGCTTTGTGCGATTTGACGAAGCGGTTCGACGGCGCGGAACTGAGGGCAGACCAGTTGGCGGTCACACAGGCAGAACTTCTGAGCGCAGCGGTGCAAGTCGGGCCGGAATTGCGGCGCACCCTGGCGCTCGCGGCGCGGAACATCGAGCGGTTCAGCCGCAAATCGCTGCGGCGCGGCTGGTCGGTCCGCAACGCGCAAGGCGGGAAGGTGGGCGAGAAATTCGATCCGTTCGACCGGGTGGGTATCTACGTGCCCGGCGGCACCGCACCGCTGGTGTCCACCGCGCTGATGACCATCGTGCTGGCCAGGGTGGCCGGCTGCCCGCAGATCGCGGTGTGCACGCCGTGCAACGCCAGCGGGGCGATCAACCCCAACCTGCTTTACGCCGCGCGACTGGCGGGGGCCACGGAGATTTACCGGGTGGGCGGCGCGCAAGCGATTGCCGCGCTCGCGCTCGGCACCGAGACGATCCGGCCGGTGCAAAAAATCTTCGGCCCCGGCAACGCTTACGTGGTGGCCGCCAAGCGCCTCTTGGTGGGACGCGTGGCGATCGACCTGTTGCCCGGCCCAAGCGAACTGCTGATCCTGGCGGACGACTCGGCCAACCCGGCCTTTGCCGCCGCCGACCTGCTGGCCCAAGCCGAGCACGGTTCGGGGCACGAACGGGTGTGGCTGGTCACGCCTTCGGCCCGGCTGCTGGGTGCCGTGGAACGCGAGATTGACCGCCAGTTGCCGACGCTGGCGCGGCGCGAGTTCATCGAACGCGCGCTGGCCAACGGCGGATGGTTGATCCAAGTGAAGACGCTGGCGGACGGCATCGCGCTGGCGAATCGCATCGCGCCCGAACACTGCGAAATCATGACCCGCCAGCCGGCGAAGGCGGCCGCGGCCATCCGCACCGCCGGCGCATTGTTTCTGGGGGCGTGGTCACCGACGGTGCTGGGGGATTACGTGGCGGGGCCCAGCCACACCCTGCCTACGGGCGGTGCGGGCCGCAGTTTCGCGGGCCTGACGGTGGACCAGTTCCAACGTCGCACGAGCGTGGTCGAATACACGCGCGAGGCCCTCAGGCGCTCGCTGCCCGCCGTGCAGGTCTTGGCCGGCGTCGAAGGGCTCGACGCGCACGGCCGTTCCGCCGCCATCCGGCTCGCTGCCCGCCGGCAATCCTGACCGACGCCTCCCGTCCTGATTTTATGAAGAAGATCCGCCCGGAAGACATCAATCCTGCCAACCTGGTCCGCCCATTGATTCAGCGGGTCAGCGCCTACGTGCCCGGTGAGCAGCCGAAGGTAAAGGGACTGGTCAAGCTCAACACGAACGAAAGCCCCTTCGGGCCGTCGCCCAAGGTGCTCGCCGCGATCAAAGCGGCGGTAGATGAGCGCCTGCGGCTTTACCCCAGCCCGAACGCGGACGCGCTGCGCGAGCGTCTCGCCAAGCACCACAACTGCCGCCCGGAAAACATCATGGTGGGCAACGGCTCGGACGAGTTGCTGGCGCTGGCACTGCGGGCGTTCGTCGAACCGTCGAGCACGGGGGCGATGGACCACTACAACCTGTACCCCAGCCACGGCGCGGCGAAGGTGAGTTTGCGCACGGTGCAATATTTCCTGCCCAGCTACTCGCTTTACCCGGTGCTGGCCGATCTGCACGGGGCGCACAAGAACCCGGTGCCACTCCAGTTGGACTTCGGCCTGCCGACCGTGGCGGACCTCCGCCGCGGCAAGCTCTGGGATGTCGGCGCGGCGCTCACCTTCATCACCACGCCCAACGCACCGACCGGCCGCGGGTACTCCGTGGCCCAACTCGATGCCTTGTTGCGCACGCAGGAACGGGTGGTGGTGCTGGACGAGGCGTACGCCGATTTCGCGGACGAGAACGCGCTGGAGCTGGCGCTGCGCTACTCGCACGTGCTGGTGTTCCGGACGTTTTCCAAGGCGTATTCGCTCTGCTTCCAGCGGGTCGGTTACGCGGTCGGCCATCCGGAATTGATCGCCGCGCTGCTGAAGGTCAAGGACAGCTACAACGTGAACGGTCTGGCGCAGGTGGCCGCCCTCG
The DNA here is from genome assembly GCA_021823625.1 of bacterium. Taxonomy (GTDB): domain Bacteria; phylum Verrucomicrobiota; class Verrucomicrobiia; order Limisphaerales; family J093; genus DSVZ01. Next base: position 17,068 of record JAKANS010000058.1, read on the forward strand.
CCACCCTGGACGACCTCCCGTACTACCAGGCGAATTGGGCGCGCCTGAAGGGGGCCCGGACCCATCTCAGCGAGGCGCTCACGCAGCTCGGTTTCAGCGTGCTGCCCAGCCAGACCAATTTCGTTTTCGCGCGCCCGCCGCAGTTCTCCGCCGCCGTCTGGTTGCAAAAGCTGCGCGCCCGCAACGTCCTCGTGCGCTGGTTCGACACCCTGGAAACGCGCTCCTTCCTGCGGATCACCGTGGGCAAGGACAGCGAGGTCAAAGCCCTGGTGGACGCCGCGAAGAAGATCCTCAGCGCCAAGTCGGGGGACGAATAACGCCCGGTCGGGCCGAACATCAGGCGGCCGGCGGCGGGGTTTCGCCGGCGGGGCTGGGAGCGGCCTTCTTGAGCTTGTGCCGCACATCCTCGCCTTCGTAGAGATAAACCACTTCCTCGGCCAGGTTCGAGGCGTGGTCGGCGATCCGTTCGAGCGCCTTCGAGATCACCATCAGGTTCAGGCACCGCGTGATGGTGGTGGGCTTCTCGATCATGAAGCTGGCCAGCTCGCGGTGGAGTTGTTTGTTGATCGCGTCCACTTGTTTGTCGCGCGGAACCACGGCGCGGGCTTTGGCGGGGTCGCGGCCGACGAAGGCGTCGAGGGTGTCGTTCAACATGTCCAGCGCCAGGTGCGCCATGCGCGGAATGTCCACGTAAGGCTTGAGCTGGGGTTCCTGGCTGAGCTCGAGCGAGCGGCGGGCGATGGTGGTGGCCTCGTCGCCGATGCGCTCGAGGTTCTGGGCAAATTTCATGGCCACGGTGATCAGCCGCAGGTCGCTGGCGAGCGGCGCCTTGCTGAGGAGGCCAATGCCCATGTCGTCCACCTCCATTTCCAGCTCGTCGAGTTCGGCGTCGTCTTCCTTCACTTTCCGGGCCAGGTCGTCGTCGCGGTCCAACAATGCCTTGATGGCGTTGTTGACCGCGGCCGCGGCCTTGCTCGCCAGAGTGAGCAATTTCTGCTTCAGGTCGTCCAGACTGTGTTCGAAGTGTGCGGACATGGGAACCTCTCTTGTGACAAGGGCGAAAGCCGGACGGCTCAACCGAACCGGCCGGTGACGTAATCCTCGGTCTGTTTCTTGGCTGGGTTGGTGAAGATCTTGGTAGTGGTGTTGTATTCGATCAACTCCCCGAGGTAGAAGAAAGCGGTCAGATCCGAAATGCGCGCCGCCTGCTGCATGTTGTGCGTGACGATGACGATGGTGAAGTCGCGCTTCAATTCGAGGATGAGGTCTTCGATCTTGGCCGTCGCCAGCGGGTCGAGGGCCGAGGCCGGCTCGTCCATCAACAGTACTTCCGGCTTCACGGCCAGGGCGCGGGCGATGCACAACCGTTGTTGCTGACCGCCGGAGAGGCTGATGGCTGGCGCGTTGAGCCGGTCCTTCACCTCGTCCCACAGCGCAGCCATGCGCAGGGATTGCTCGGTGCGTTCCGCCAGCAGGGTGCGATTGCGGAGGCCATTCAGACGCAAGCCGACGGTCACGTTGTCCGCGATGGACATGGTGGGGAAAGGGTTCGACTTTTGAAACACCATGCCCACCCGGCGCCGAACAACCACCGGTTCGACCGCCGCCCCGTAAATGTCCTCGCCGAACAGCCGGATGTCGCCCTCCATGCGGGCTTCCGGGACGAGTTCGTGCAGGCGATTGAGCGCGCGGAGAAAGGTCGATTTGCCGCAGCCGCTCGGGCCGATGATGGCCGTGACGGCCCTGGCGGCGATGTCGAGCGACACGCCTTTCAGAACCTTGTTTGTGCCGAACGAAACCGTGAGATTGCGAATCGTCAGTGCCGGGCTGGCGGTCGCGGGTGCGGCCGGGGTGGCAGCGGAAGCCGGTGTTGGCACTGCCGGCGTGCGGTTGGAAGTGAAGGGCATGCGGCAGCGGTCAGGAGTGGCGTTGACTGAAGCGGTCGCGTGTGAGCACCCGCACGCTCACGTTGATCACCGTGATCAGCAGCAGCAGCACGAGGGCGCCCGCCCAGGCCTGCCGATGCCAGTCTTCGTACGGTCCGATGGCGTAGTAATAAATCTGCAACGGCAGCGCGGCGATGGGATCGGCGAGGCTGCGGTTCCAGAACTGGTTGCCGAAGGCGGTGAAGATCAGCGGGGCCGTCTCGCCCGCCACCCGTGCCAGCGCCAGCAGAATGCCGGTGATGATCCCTTTGAGGGCCGTGCGCACCACAATCTGCACGACCGTGCGCCATTGTGCGATGCCCAGCGCCAGCGCCGCTTCGCGATAACCATTCGGCACCAGGCGCAGCACCTCCTCGGAGGTGCGCATGATCAGGGGAATCATCATCAGGCCGAGCACCAGGCCGCCGGCCCACGCCGAATAGCCTCTGTCAATGAGGCCAACCTGGGCGCCGAAGAGATTGAGACCGAGGCCGTGCCTGACGATCAGGCCGTAAACGACCATGCCCCAGATGATCGAAGGCACGCCGTTGAGGACGTCGGCCGCGAAACGAACCCACCAGTTCAGCCGCGAATGGCCATACTCGGAGAGGAACACGCCCCCCAGCACCCCCACCGGCACGCCCACCAGCGCCGCCAGGCCCAACAATTCAAAGGTGCCGACGATGGCATTCGCCATGCCCCCGCCGGTTTCCCCGGGCGGAGCGGGCAACTGGGTGAAGAAATGCCCGTTGACCGCCCCGATGCCGGACTTGAGCAGGTAGAAGAACACCAGAAACAGCGGCAACGTGACCAGCACCGCGCAGACGCAAGTGAACACCTGCATCAAGGCGTTCTTGAACCGGCGCCGGCGATGGTTGGGGGCGGTCATGTTCAGTTCTGCGGCGTCACACTCGGGCCGGCGAACGTTTTCAGAATCAATTGCGCAAACGCGTTCACGAGGACCGTCACGCCCAGCAGCACCAGGCCCAGCTCGAACAAGGCGCTGAGATACACATCACCCGTGGCTTCCGCGAACTGGTTGGCAATCGCACTGGCCAGCGTGTTGCCAGGGGCGAAGAGCGAGGCCGCAATCTGCGTGTTGTTTCCAATGACCATCGTGACGGCCATGGTTTCTCCGAGCGCGCGGCCGAGCCCGAGGATCACCGCCCCGAACAGGCCCTTCTTCGCATAACTCAGCACGGCGATGCGCGTAACCTCCCAGCGGGTGGCGCCAAGCGCGTAGGCCGCCTCCCGTTGCAGACCCGGCACGGACCGCAGGATTTCGCGGGACATGGAAGTGATGATGGGCAGAACCATGATGGCGATGATGATCCCGCCGGCCAACATGCTCAGCCCGTAGATCGGTCCCTGAAAAAGCGGCAGGAAGCCGAACGCGCCTTTCAGCCAGGGAAACAAATGCACGCGCAGCCAGGGCACCATGACGAAGATGCCCCACAGCCCGAGAATCACGCTGGGCACGGCGGCGAGCAATTCGATGAAAATCGTCAGCGGCTGCCGCAACCATTGCGGCGCGAGTTCCGTGAGATACACGGCGGTGGCGATGCTTAACGGCACCGCGATGATCAACCCGATGGCCGAGGACACCAGCGTGCCGAAAACGAACGGCAGCGCACCGAACTGCTCGCTCACCGGGTCCCATTCAGAGCTGACGAGGAAGCGCCAGCCGAACTGGCGAAGGGCCAGATGGGAACCGTCGGCCAGTTCACAGCCAATGAGAACGATCAGGACGAAGACCGTGAGCGCCATCAGCAGCGTGAACCACTTGAAGGCGCGGTCGCCAAACCGGCGTCCCGCCAGCGCGCGGGGAATCGTGCCGGCAACATTGGGATCGCTCTCAGCCATCGCCATGGGCAGTTGGTCCGGATAAGCAAACGGACGAAGAGCGGGAGGAACAACGCTCTTCGTCCGCCTCGCCCCCGAAGCTAACGGGCGATCCGACCAAGTCAGTATTTAATTGTCTTGATGCGCTCCAGCACCCGCTTTTGCACCGCCTCCGGCAAGGGCGCATAATCCAGCGCGGCGGCCATGCTTTCGCCTTTCGTCATCGCCCAGTTCAGGAACTCGACGAGTTTCCTGCCCTTGGCCGCATCCTGCTGCTCGGCGTACACCAGCAGCCAGGTTGCTCCCGCGATCGGATAGGCCTTTTCGCCGGGCGGATTGACCATCGAAAACCGGAAGTCGTCCGGGATCTTGGCGGTCGCCAGCGCCTCGGTCACCGACTCGATGCTCGGCGTGATATAATGGCCCGCGGCGTTCTTCACGTCGGCGTACGGAAGTTTGTTCTGCTTCGCATAAATCAGCTCCACGTACCCGACCGCGCCGGGCAATTGTTTGACCTGCCCGGTCACGCCCTCATTGCCCTTGGCGCCGAGCCCCACCGGCCAATTGACCGAAGTGCCGCGGCCAACCCTGGTTTCCCATTCCTTGCTGATGTTGCTCAGATAATCCACCCAGATGTAGGTCGTGCCGCTGCCATCCGAGCGATGCACCACCACGATGTCCTGATCGGGCAGGCTGACGCCGGGGTTTTGGCCGGTCAGGCGCGGGTCGTTCCACTTGGTGATCTTGCCCAGGAAGAGGTCCACGAGCGTGGGCCCGTCCACCTTGAGCTTGGGATTGCCCGGCAGGTTGTAAGTCAACACGTCGGCGCCGGCGACCGTGGGAATGTGGAGCAGCTTGCGCGGCACCTTGGCCAGGTCCGCGTCGCTCATCGGCCCGTCGGAAGCGCCGAAGGTCACCGTCTCGGCCCGAATCTGCTGCTGGCCGCCGCCGGAGCCGATGGACTGGTAATTGATACGGATCGCCGGGTCCACCTTCGCGTATTCGTAGAACCATTTTTGGTAGATCGGGGCGGGGAACGTTGCGCCTGCTCCATTGATGAGCATCTGAGCAAAGGCGGAGTTCAGGGGGGCGAACGCCAGGGCGGCGCCCGCGATCAGCGTGCATCGGTTCAATAATTTCATAGGTTTTCCAAGTTAAGGTTGAGAGTTCGCTGGCGTGTTAAGGGATGTTTGGTCCTTGGGCCACAGGTTCAGAATTTCCACATCAGGTCCGCCATGAAGTGGATGGCTTCGCTCTGGGAATTGGCCGGACTCGGCTGGATCAGTTCGTTGAAGTAGGCGGTTAACGAGACAATCAGCGGGTCCGCCAGGACGTAGCTGGCCTTGACCAGGTGGCCCCTGACGTTCGTCCCGCCCCGGATGCCGCCGCCGGTGAAGCCGGAGCCGGCCGCCGGCGCCTGGTAATAGGCGCCATTGTCGTCGTCCACGAGTTCCTCGTACCACGCATCGGCCTCGAGGCGCTGGTAGCGATAAGAGACCTCCCACGTCCCTTTGCGGCCCGCCTGGCCGAAGGTGACGCCCGCCCACCAGCCTTCGTTCGCGCTCGGAGCGGCGGGGTTGTTCAGGTACTCGCCGCCGAGCTTCACCGGGAACTGCCCGCGGTAAAGCGGCGCGTGGTCCAACTTGTAGGTGGCGTTGGCGCTGGCCACGACCGGGTTGAAGTTGTACGCCAGGTTCCCGTTGATGTCCCGCGTGTTGCCGTCGTTCACGTTGGACACCGCGCCGTTCGGGAGTCCCAACCGGTTCACGAGGTTCAAAGCCGTCACCCCGAGCGATGTCTCCACGCGCGACGACCACTTGGCATCCCAGAAGATCTGCCCTCCGAACAAGAACGGGTCCTGCGTGGACCCCGGCAATTCATCCAAGACGAAGGCGGCGGTGTTGAAGCGCAACGAGTGATGGTCATTCAGCTTGTAGGTGACCTGTCCGGCGGCGCCCTCCGGGGTGTAATCGGGATCGAACACCATGCTCGAAGACTGAAACGGCTGGTCCATTTTGCCGATGGTGGTCACCACCTGCCAGTCGCCGTCGTGGATGGGGCGCCAACGTCCATAGGCCGCGTCGATGTAAAGGAACTTCTTGGTGCCGTTGTCCTGGAGGGTGGTGTTGTTGGACACCGGGTTGCCGCCGTAGCCGGTGCCGGGGGCGGGATCGGCCGAGGCAAAACGCAGTCCCATTTCGAGATTCTCTTTGAACGTGACCGTGGCGCCAAGGCGCAGACGGTACCGGAGCCGGACACGGTCCGTGTAGGCGGAATTGTCGGCCGTGAAATCCTCGAACCGGCCGCGGAAATCCCCTCCGATCTTGAGCGAAGTCACCCAGTCCGGCATGCCGGTGGTGATCGAGTGTTTACCGGCGGCTTCTTTGCTGGCTTCCTCGCGCAATTGTTTCGCCTCATCCGTGGTCAGAATGCCCTTCTCGACCAGCTTGTTGACGAGGGCATCGGCGGACTGGGCGTGAGCGAAAGTTCCCAACGCCCCCGACGCGAGTGCTCCGGCGATTGTGAGCTTAAGACATCTAGCGTTCATTTCTGAGTTCGTCTGCGAAAGCAGGGGCACACTGGATGAGGTGCGTTACGGTCCGGTTAACGGATTGTGACAATCATGTGACGACGTTGGGGCGCTACGCGAAGACGTGGTTCCGGTGCGAGGGTTTATCCGCAACCAGCCCGGTTGCTCCGCTCCGGCGTTGTGGGCCTTCCGCGTTGCGCCGGACAGCCGGATGTTTTGCCTGAGTTTCAGCGACCCGTCGGCCGCGGGGAAGCCTACGGCTGCAGCCCGCCGCTTCCTGTGCGGATCGCGTCGCGGTTCCGGCGAACCCGACACCGTGACGCAATCGTAACGCTTCCGACACAACTCCGTAATCCCGGCGTCCCACGCTGTCCGCATGACGGTACTTCGTGCGAGCGGGTGGCTGGTTGCCGGGCTGATTTGGGCCGGCGTGGTCCAGGCTGAAACGCCGCTGGAGGACACGCGTTCCTCGTTGGAGAAGTGGCTGGAGACGCGCCAACTCATCTCCAAGACCCGCAGCGACTGGCAGTCCGACAAGGAAATCATGGAGCAGACCGTTGCGCTTTACGAGCGCGAGCTGAAAGCCATCGACGAGCAGATGTCCAAGGTTTCCACCAACAACACCCAAGTGGACAAGGAGCGAGCGGAGGCCGAGGCGCTCCAGAAAACTTCCAATGAGGCACTGGCCGCCGCGAAGCAGTTTGCCACGGGTTTGGCAGCCCGGATTCAAAAACTCGTCCCACAGTTACCCGCACCGTTGCAGGACATCTTGAAGAAGGACCTCGCGCGGCTCCCGGCCGATCCGGCCAGCACCAAAATGCTCGCGGCCGAGCGCGTACAGATTCTCGTCGGCCTCCTCAACGAAATCGACAAGTTCAACAACGCCCTGAACGTGTTCAGCGAACGACGGAAGAACGCGCAGGGCGAAGAGGTGGCGGTGGAGACCGTGTACGTCGGACTGGGGGCGGCGTATTTCGTGAATGACTCGGGCGACTTCGCCGGTCTGGGAACTCCCGGTGCCAAGGGTTGGGAGTGGACCCTCAAGCCCGAACTGGCGCCCACCGTGAAAGCGGTGGTGATGATTTATCGCAACGAACGCACGGCGCAGTTCGTCACCCTGCCCGTCGCCATCCGCTGAGGCGCTGAACCCCTTTCTGATGTTTGCATGTCTGTGAAACGACTGATTTTACTCGCCCTGATCGTGGTCGGCCGGCTGAGCAGCGCGGCGCAGGATCTGGAGAGCCTGGCCGCAGGTGCGGCGGCCGACCTGCAAAAGGCGACGACCGAACTCTCCACCGTGCGCCAGCAGGTGGAGTCGGAACGCCTGCCCCTGGCGCGGAAGATTGCGGAACTCGAGCAACGGCTCACTGATCGCCGGGCGGAACTGGCCAAGGCGCAGCGGTTCCAGGAAAACCAGCTCGTCGAATTGAACGCGCTCAAGGCCGAGGCCAAACGGCAGTCGGACGAGGTCAAATACGTTGACTCGCTGCTCACCGAGTACGCGCGCGCGTTTCGCTCCCGCCTCAGTTTCGTCGAGGAACCCCGTTACTCAAAGATGTTGGACGAAACGGACCAGGCGGCCGCGTCGGCCGACCTGTCGCCCGCGGACAAGTTCAAGCAACGGGCCGTACTGCTCACCACCGCGCTGCAACGCGCTGAAGACGCGCAGGGCGGGGAGCTGATCGAAGGCAAGGCGCTCGACAAGAAAGGCCTGGTGAATCAAGGCAAGGTGGCGCTGATCGGGCCGGTGGCCATGTTTGCCAGCAGTTCGGGTCAAGCCGCGGGTTTGCTGCAGCAGGAATTGAACAAGGCGGATCCGACGATCGCGCAACTGGACAAGGCATTGGAAGACGCCAGCCGGACGCTGGCGACCACCGGCAAGGGAGAACTCGTGCTCGATCCCACGCTGGGCAACGCGTTCAAGTTGTCCGCGCTCAAGGAAAGCCTGTTCGAGCGGCTCGAGAAGGGGGGCATCGTGATGATCCCGCTGCTCGGGCTGGGCGTGGCGGCCATCCTCCTCGCGCTGTTCAAATGGGTTCAATTCTCCCGGGTGCGCCTGGCCACCGAGGCTGACCTGCAAAAGGTGCTCAAGCTCATCGAGGACGAGCAGCCGGAACAGGCCCTGCGCCACGCACGCGGTATCCCCGGCATGGCTGGAGACCTTCTCGCCGCGGCGGTCGCACACGCGGAGGAAAAGAAGGAGTACCTCGAGGAAATCCTCTACGAGAAAATGCTCGCCGCCCGCACCAGGCTGGAGCGCGGTCTCGCTTTCCTCGCCCTCACGGCCACGACCGGCCCGCTCCTGGGGTTGCTGGGCACCGTCACGGGCATGATCGCGACCTTCAAACTGATCTCCAGCTTCGGCAGCGGCGACCCGAAGATGCTGGCGGCGGGCATTTCCGAGGCGTTGATCTGCACGGCCACCGGCATGGCGGTCGCCATTCCCGCCCTGCTTTTCCACGCGTTTCTCGCCCGTCGCGCAAAAGGCATTCTGGGCAGCATGGAACAGACGGCCGTTGGCTTCGTCAACGGCGTGCCGCAATCGGAAGCGAAACCCGCTTTTGCATGAATCCCCTCAACTTCCAACGACTATGAACGAACTGTTTCGAGAGATGTGGCACACCTGGTCCAACGGCGGCTGGGTGATGGCGGCGATGGCCATTCTGGCCGTGGTCATGTATGCCTCGGCCATCCAGCTCCTGATGGCGCTGTATTATCGGGGGATCACCAAGGCGTCCGATCCAGTCATGCGCGGTTGGGTGTCGCAGCCGGATCAGGCACCGTCGCGCCTCCGTGAATTGATCCGGTACACGCAGGACGAAGTCCATTCGGTCCACGACATCGAAGGACGCTTTCGCGAGGTGGAGGCGACGAAGGTCCCGGACGTGGACCGGCGGCTCGCCTTTTTGAACGTGATGGTCATTGCGGCCCCATTGTTCGGCCTGCTCGGCACGGTGCTGGGCATGTTGCTCACCTTCCAGGCGATCGGCGTGGGCGGCAGCTCCACTTCCGAGGTCATCGCCCGAGGCATCAGCGAAGCGCTGGTCTGCACGCAGAGCGGCATGATGGTGGCGATCCCCGGTCTGATCATGGCGACGGTCGCCAAACGCTGGCGCAACGAGTACGTGGGGTTCCTCGCCCGGCTGGAGAGCGTGTCGCTGCGTCACTTCCGTCCCGAACTGGGCGGCCAAGTGCGCGAGTTGGTCCGCCGGGACGAATCGACGGTCGAGTCGTTCTCCGCCAACAACCTTCCTGAAGTCGCGCCCGCATGAGATTCCGCCGCACCCTCGCCGAGCCGGATGAGCCGATCGAGTTGAACCTGATCCCGCTTATTGACGTGATCATGTTCCTCCTGATCTTTTTCGTCTCGACGACGAGTTTCATCGAGGAACCGGGGGTGCAGGTGGACAAGCCGGCGGCGGCCAGCGCCAGCCAACTTGACAAGAACAGCATCATCTTCGCGATCACGCCGGATGGCAAAGTGGCTTACGGCGGCAAGGAGATCGGACTGGGCGGCGTGCGGCCCACGGTCAAACGCCTCTGCGCCAAGGAACCGTTGCCCGTCGTGATCGAGGCGGACGAGAACGCGCGATCGGGCCTGGTGGTCCGCGTCATCGATGAAGCGAAACTGGGCGGGGCCAGGGACGTGAGCCTCGCGACCGAAAAAGGATGACCGTTCGCCCCGGGCGCCGCGTGATGCGAAAGGTCTATCAAAACGAAAAGAATCTCCTCGGCCTGCCGGTGGCGATCTTTGTTTCGGTCGGGTTCACCGCGCTGCTCTTCGGTTTCATTCCCTTTGCGCACCGGATCAACAAGCCCGAGCGCACGCTCGAACTGCGGAAGACCAGCACGGCCGATTTGCCACCGCCGGCCGAGGACGCGCCGCCCCCGCCACAAATCGAAGCCCCCAAACCGCCGGAGGCCCCGCCCGAACCGCAGCTTGCGGAAAGCCCGACGGAAATACCCATCACCGCCAGCCTGGATGTCGCCCTGGGCAGCGGTGGCGGCGTGGTGGATTCCGGGGAAATCCATGCGCTCACCACCGCCGCGGAGGTGAAGGACGAGGCATTCGACGTCTCGGACCTGGAGAAGCGGCCCGAAGCGGTTTCGCAGGTGGCGCCCGCGTACCCGGCCGAACTGCGCAAGGCGAAGATCGAGGGCTCGGTCACCTTGATTTTTGTGCTGAGCGAAAATGGCCGCGTGGAGGACCCGCGCGTGGAGAACTCCTCGCGCCCCGAGTTTGAAAAACCCGCCCTGGAGGCCATCCGGAAGTGGCGCTTCAGCCCCGGCGAAAAAGACGGCCAGCCCGTGCGAACCTACATCCGCCTCCCGATGCGCTTCCGCGTCTCGGCAGGTTGATCGCAATCCAACTTGAACATGCAGAGCCCAGCAATCCGCCATCCCTCGGGTGAGAACCCTCCCGCCTTCGGTCGTCAAGGCTCCCGGTTTGCCTTGCTCGCCGGCGTGCTGTTCGCGGCGTTCGGTTCAGCGCACGCGGCTGAGAAGCAGCCGGCTCCCTCCGCGGCATCCACCTCGTTTGCGACGATGACCGAGACCAACGAACTGGCTTCGATCTGGAACGATCCTGACTTTCAGCGCCGGTTGATGGGTAGTTACGGCTTTGCCTCCGAGGCCGAACCCCGGCTGCAGCCCGAGGAACTGGCCACGTATCGGCAGGAAGTCGTGCCGCTGCTCACGAACAGCGAGCCCAAGAAAATCATCGCGAGTCTTCAAAAGCTGGCTAAGCCCAAGGCCAGCGCGGTGTTCGACTTCACGCTTGGCAACGTCTATTTCCAGAACGACGACCTGACCAATGCGGTGAAGTCCTTCGAGGCCGCACTCGCCAAGTTCCCCGATTATCGCCGCGCGCAGAAAAACCTCGCCTTCGCCCTCGTCCGCGACGGCAAGTACGCCGAGGCCATCAAGCCTTTGACCCGGACGATTGCCCTGGGCGAGGCCGACGGCAAGGTGTTCGGCCTGCTCGGCTTCGCCTGCATGGACCAGGGCCGGTACGTTTCCGCCGAGGCGGCGTATCGGCAGGCGCTGATCTTCGAGCCGGACAACCTGGATTTCAAACTGGGCCTGGTGAAGTGTTCGCTCTCCACGGCCAATTACGATTATGCACTCGGCCTGCTGGACGAACTGATCCGGCAATACCCCGAACGCGACAGCCTCTGGTCGCTCCAGGCCAACATCTACATTCAGAAAGACCGGCCCAGGCAGGCGGCGGTCAGCCTCGAAATGCTCCGGCGCCTGGGCCAAGCCACGGCGCAAAACCTGTTCCTCCTCGGCGACCTGTACCTGGCGCAGGAGGCGCGTGATCTCGCCTTGGACGCCTACCTGGAGGCGATCGACAAGGACGAAGGCCAGAACCTGGCCAGGGCGCTGCGCCCGGCGCAAATCCTTGTCAGCCGCGGCGCGTGGGCCGAGGCGCGCCAGTTGTTCGCCAAGATCCGTGGTCCGGGGAAAGGCCTGACCGGCGCGGACGAATTGAAACTGCTCAAGCTGGAAGCCAAGGTCGCGATGTCCACGGGCGAAGGGGAGAAGGCCATCGCGACGCTCGAGCAGATCATTCAGAAAGATCCGCTCGACGGCGAGGCGCTGCTGCTGGCCGGGGATTACTACGCAAAGCACGAGCAGCCGGAGAAGGCCGAGTTCCGTTACGAAAGCGCTGCGAACCTCGCCGGTTACGAAGCCGACGCGTACGTGAAGCGCGCCCAGTTGCTCGCGCAGTCGCGGAAATACGCGGAGGCCGCCGAACTGTTGCGCAAGGCGCAGAAGGTGAAGTCGCGCGACAACGTACAGCGCTACCTGGAGAAGGTCGAACAACTCGCCCGGGCCGGTCATGCCTGAGCGCCTCCGCGGGAACGCACACTGGCCTCTTCAACGGGCATGAGTTCGCAACTTGCGACCGAAGGTCCACAACGTGGGACCGGGTGGCCTCCCGCAGCAGCCAGTGCCAAGCGTCTCACGCCTGGCGCCGATCGCGAAGTCAGCGCCTCCTGGCTTTGGTGGCTGCGGCAAACGGTGGTGCTGGCGGTGGCGCTGTTGGCCGTCTCCGAAGCCCGCGGCCAGGAAAGCGGTTCCGTGGCCGGCAGCGTGGTCAGCACGTGGGATGGCGCGCCGCTCTCGTCGGTGGCGGTGTCGGTGCGCGGCACCACGCTGGCGACGCAGACGGACGCCAGCGGTAAGTTCGAACTGAAGAACGTCCCGCCGGGCGACCAGGTGCTGCGCTTTTCGAAGTCCGGCTTCGCGTCCGCGGTCGTGACCGACGTGCGTGTGCTCGCGGGCCAGACGACGACCGTGAACGGCAACTTGCGTCCGGAGTTCTACGAAATGGAGGAATACGAAGTCACCGCCGAGGAGTTCACGCAGCAGTCCGAACAGATCATGTTCGAGCGCCAGAGTTCCTCGTCGATGATGGACGCGCTGGGCTCGGACTATCTCGCGCGCGTGGGCGCCGGTAACGCCGCGGAGTCCATCGCCAAAGTGTCGGGCGCCACCATCGTGGAGGGCAAGTTTGCCGTCATCCGCGGGCTCAACGACCGCTACGTCACCACCACGCTCAACGGAGCCGACATCCCGTCCGCCGATCCCTATCGGCAGTCGGCGTCGTTGGACTTGTTCCCATCCCAAGTCATTGACCGGGTCGTGGTCGCGAAGACCTTCACGCCGGATCAGCCGGGTACTTTCACCGGCGGCGGGATTGACATCGTGACCAAGTCGTTTCCGGAGAAGCCGTTTCTGTCGCTGTCTTTGGGGGGCGCCTACAACACGCAAGCCAGTTTCAATGACCGCTTTCTGACCTACCACGGCGGCGCTCTGGACTGGGCGGGCATGGACGACGGAACGCGTGCCTTGCCGGAGGAAGTGGCCGGTCAGCAGGTTCCTGCCTTTCCGGGATATTCGACGGGACCGACGAACTCGCCCGCTTACAGCCAGAAGCTCAACGATGCTTACTTGCTGGATTATTTGACGCGCTCGCTGGGCGTCACCGAGTTCGCGCCGATGCGTGAGGCGCCACCGCTGAATCATAATTTTTCGGTCGCGGGCGGCGACTCGACGCCCCTGTTTGGAGGACTCTTGGGTTACTTCGCAGGGATGAGCTACAAGCACGATTACTGGTTCTACGAGGACGGAATCGTCCGCCGGTATTGGGACGGCACGCAGTTGAAAAGCAGTTATCGCGATTCGCGGTCGCTGAGCATCGTCAACTGGTCCGGGATGGTGAACCTGGCGTACCGGCCCTTTGAGAACCACGAGCTGGGATTCACCTTCTTTTACAACCAGAACGGCACGGATGACGTCCGCGTCCAGGACGAAGGGGTGGACACCTACACTCCGGCGTACACGTTTCGCAAGTTCAACCTCTATTATACGGAGCGAAACCTGAATACCTATCAGATGAAAGGGGAACACCTTTTCCCGGAAGCGGCGGGCATCAAGTTCAACTGGCTCGTCGCGCTGACGGGAACCAGCCAGGACGAGCCGGACTCGCGCTTCTTCAACGACGCCAATGACGGCGGAGGCTACGCGACCGGCGGCAATACGATTCCCAATCCCAGCAAGCCGACCCGTTACTTCCGGACCCTCGAGGAAGACAACCAAAACGTGAAGCTGGATTGGACGTTGCCGTTTCGTTTCCCGACGGAGGATGAAGGACACTTCAAGTTTGGTCTGTTTGACAGCGCTTCCACCCGCACCTTCGATGAACGCCAGTTCTTCTATAACGGTCGCGGGGGGTACCAGGACGATCCCAACCTGTTCCCCAGCGCGGACAACCTGGGCTTGCTCAGCACGCGGACCAATGCGCGCACCGGCAGCGTAAGCTTCACCTGGGGCGACTACGTGCAGGCGTTCGACAGCCTTTACGGCGGGGATCGGGGCGTCCAGGCCGGCTACCTGATGCTGGAAGTTCCGGTCCTCCCCAAGCTGAAGTTGGTGGGCGGCGCGCGTTACGAAACCACCGATCTCACCGTGCATTCGGAAAGCTACCTGCCCAGCAGCGTCACCTCGCTGCGCACAAACGATAGCTCGATCGTTCAGGCCGATCTGCTCCCCGGCGCCGGATTGATCTACTCGGTCACGTCCAACATGACGGTCCGGCTGAACTACAGCCAGACGATTGCCCGGCCCACCTTCCGCGAACTCGCCGCCTACTACAGTTACGACCCCACCATCGGGGACTTCATCGAGGGCAACCCGCTCCTGAGAATGACCGCGATCGACAACTGCGATCTGCGCTGGGAATGGTTCTCGCATCCGGGTGGAGTGGTCAGCGTCAGTGTCTTCTACAAAGATTTGCAGGACGCGATCGAACGCAGCGATCTGAAGGTGGACGCCGAAGTGATCACCTTCAAGAACCGCCCCGCGGCGAAGCTTTACGGGGTGGAGTTGGAAGCCCGGAAGAACCTTGGCTTTCTGGGGGACCCTTTGAAGCCCTTCAGCCTCGGGGGGAACGTTTCGCTCGTGAAATCGGAGGCGGAACTCCTGCCAGAGGAGTTGGCCAACAAACGGCAGTTCTTCCCCGACGTCAGCTCGACCCGCCCGCTTTACGACCAGTCGCCGTATATCATCAATGCGGACTTGAGCTACACTCATCCGCGCGCCCGCACTACGGCGTCGCTCGTTTTCAACACTACCGGCCCGCGCATCGCCATCACCAAGCTGAATGCCGACGACGTTTACGAGCAGCCGACGCCGACGCTGGACTTCGTCGTCTCCCAGCAGTTTGGCCGACATACCACTGTCAAGTTCTATGCCAAGAATTTGCTCGACCCGACGATCGAGCGCACCTACGGCGAGAGCAGTGACCTGCTTTACTCCTCCTACAAAAAGGGACTTACCTTCGGGTTGACGCTGAACTATGACTTTTGAAATCGCCATCCCCCGGCCCGGCCAGCTTCGGATGGCCGGACGCGTATGAGGTTCGCTGTCCTCTCATTGTTGATTGGCTTGTGCGTCTTTGTCGGGTGGCCGGCGGGCGAGGT
>JAKANS010000241.1 GCA_021823625.1 bacterium
AGAACACTGAAACCCAAAAACAAAATAGCCATTGGGTAACACCCCTTGTGGCACAACGAATCCCCCTCCCGGGTAACAGTCACTTTTGGCGCACGGCGGGCGGAACTTGTTGCGAAGCGCGCCGTTCACGAACCAGCGGAATTCGAGGTAATCGGTGAGGATGAAATTGGGCAGCGCCGGCAGGTAGCGCTTCCTCATCTGCTCGGACTTGGCCGCCTCGTCGAGCGAGACCCCGACATCCTTCGCTTCGGCGTAGCCGAGAATGAGTCCGTCTTGTCTGCGGGTCACGACCAGGTCTGGCGCACCACAGGCGATGCGCTTGGGTTCGTTCGTGACAGCGATCAGGTCGCTGAGCGATTCGAGGAGGCTCTGGAGCGCGGGCCGGTGAGTGTGCTCGGTGTCATTGCCGAGCCGGCGGGCGGCTTCAATCCTCCGCAGGTAGTCTGTGATTTGCTCGCTCATACCGCGATGGCTGCTTTTATCGAATCGGCCTGAACAAGTGTGGCGCGGCTTGGAACGGCAAGCGAGACGGAATTCTGCCTCGGTGTTGGAATCAGGGTTCTCACCGGCACGGTTCGCGCCTTCCGGCGTCCCGAAACCTAGTATGGCGACACGGAAGTTTCGTTATGTCCTGAGGTTCCGATCCGAGTCGCGGTCGGCAGGTAGGGCGCGTCACTCCGTGCGCGCCGTTCGGGGAACCGATTCCAGTCTGCGGCGCGCACGGGGTGACGCGCCCTACCAGACAGGTAACGAAAATTCTTTGTCACAGCACTAGCCGCCGTAGGGTGATGAACGGGTCCCCCGGCTTGATCGGCAGTCGGTCGAGGATGACGTCCTCCGCCCAGTCCATGCCGGGCACGACTTGGTGACATTCCTCGAGTTCGGGTTGGACACCAAGGTGCTTCGCGAGCAACTCATTGAAGCCGCATTTCTTTTGAGGCGTCTGCGTTCATTCGTCATGTCGCCAGGCAAGGTTGCGAAACCGTGGAATTCTTTGCGGCGGTCCCTCGATGGCGCACTGGGTTCGGCCATCGGAATTCAGCGTCACAATGGGGACCGACTTTACCAGGAAGCCTACCCTTCCAAGATCCATGTCTCGCGCATCGGGCGGACCTGGCGCAATGGGTTGCCCGCCCCGTCGCCGCTGCGTAACCGACTGTGGACTCTTGTTGGGCAACTTCATGGCCGCGCACGGCGGGTGAAGGTGATCAGCGGGAGGCCGGCCGCCTTGGCCAGTTCATTCTGATCGGCGTCAAACGACAGAAATGCATCGGCGGCGACCTCGAGCGCGACGGCGACGTGGAACAGGTCCATGGCCCGCACGACCAATTTGAGCGCGTGCTCGGCGCCCAGTTCGCAGGCGGTGCGCACGGCATCGGTCCAATCGAATTCCACGTGGGGCCAGTAGCCGAGCCGGATCTCCTGTTCGAGCAGACGGATCAACTGCCGCGATTCCCCGGCCCGCACCAAGCCGGCGCGTTCGGCCTGACGAAAACTGTTGAACACTTCAACGCGCTGCCAGGGAGTCCAAAGCACCTCCGCCTCGGTCTGCTGCTCGAACAGCGCGATAGCCGCCAGGTGGTGGGTGTCGCGGCGGCATTTGAGCGCAAACCACCACGAGGTGTCGGCGTAGAGTCTCACTTCTTGAGCGACTTGAGGAAAGTCGTGCCGTCGAAAGCCGGGGCCTCCGGGTCGCCCACTGCCCGTTCGGCGGCCAACGCCCGGGTCATCCGCGGCTGGACGCCCTTGGTGACTACGAACTTCGGTTTTCCCTTCGCGGTGACGACCAGGCGGCGGCCGTCGGGCAGGCCGTCAACCAAGCCGGCATTGTGGTAAAACTCACGGGCGGTGACCGATTTCATGTCGGTTAGACTCTGCGGTCTAACCGCGGGCTGGTCAAGACGCTCCGGTTCACCCTTCCAGCGTCCACGGCTTCCGCATCGGGCGGACCTGGCGCATCGCATTGGCCGCGTCGTCGGCTACAGACTCTTTGGCCAAATCCTGGTGGCGCTAAGGCTGTTTCTGCTTTGCCGCGTTGGAACTTATTGCGGCATCGTGCTGGATCATTCGGCAAATTACGGCCGAGGGAACCTTGTCGTGAATGTAGATGATCTTACCTGCGTCAAGCCCGAACGTGGTAGGATACGCGTCAACAAACGCAGTGATCTGCTCTTCTGCTGTCCCGATTTCCGCCAGTCTGAGCACCGCCCCCACCGAAGCAGGAACCCTGGCCGCTTCGTAAACTGGAATATCCGATCGATCTGGTTGGACTCGATCAACCGACAGCGGTGAATTTGTAATTACTTGGAGATTCGTCGCGAACTTCTGATTCCCAAGCAAGTCGGGATCGGTTCTTGCGACTGGCTTGCTGATCTCGGCCTTCGTCGTTTGCCAGGCCTGGCCCGTGTCGGTTTTCAATTCCCGCCACTCGCTTAGCAGTTCCGCCAGCCGAGATTTGAGCCCGTTGGCGAGCTGGTCTGGCGGTGCCACTGGCGCCAGAAGCGCTGCCCAGCGCCGAAGTTCCTCGACCGTGGCGCGCAGACGCCCCGTGTCACTCTCGAGGATTTTGCCGACTGCCTTCTGGCGCGCGATCTCGTCGAGCCACTCTTGTGGGACAAGGGTTTCTGCCATCGCCTTGTTCGCGGGATCGCGGAGGATGGCTACGGCTTGCGTCTGGACGGTTTCCACTTGCCGCACGGCGAGGTCCAGCTTTCCGTCGAATCCCGCTTCGCCGAGTTTGTTGGTTTCCGCGGCCAACAGCGCCACGAGGGCGTCGAGGTCATCGAGCGTAATCGTCTTGTTCTTCAGTTTCGCTTCGATTGCGTTTCCGATGATTGTCCGACTTGCCGCAAAGAACTCCTGAGCGGCGGCGGCCACTCTGATCCCATTAACGTCATTTGTGTCGTCCTGACTGAATGAAGCCGCTTGTGTCACTAGGCAAAGAAACAGAACAAAGAACGCTTTCATAGACTTGCTGCTTTTAAATTGATCCAGTTGCCCCCAATGGGGCACCGCCGCCAAGCCGGTGCCCCACTGGGTTTTGCTCATGTTACCGGCATGGCTGTGCTCTTCCCCACACTTTGGATCATCAACGCGATCTGTTCGGTGAACTTGGTCACCTCCGTGAGCGTGGCTCTGAACGCTTGCGAAGCGATCACAAGTGTGCCGCAGTGCTCGGCGAACCCAATCGCCTCAGCCGATTGCCTTAGCCCCTCGGCTTGGCGGAGTAGCTCCGAGCGGATTCTGGCGACGGTCGATTTCGCGTCGATCAGCTTGCCGAGCTCTCCTTCGAGTCCGGGGAGAAGCTGCCCGTAGATTTCCCGCGTAGAAGGTCCCGCGTTCGGGTCGCTGGAGCCTTTGCGGGCTTTTGCGACGGAGTCGTTGAATTTGGCGACAAGGGCCGTTGCCTGTCGGACGATCTGTCCTTCATCGCCAAGGTCTTTGGTCGCCAGCTCGGTGATCTCGTCGGCCAGCTTCGTGACCTTAGCAGCATGGAGAGCCGGGCTGGAGGCCACGGCGTTGGTCATGGCCGCCACGGCACCGTCGATTCGTGCCTTGAGCCGCTGGAGATCGGCGGCGATCGAAGCGACGGGCGAATTGGTGTCCAAGGCGGGAGCGGCGCTGATGTCACCAGTGATGATCGAGCCATCCAGACTGGGCAGGTTTTCCGACGCGGCCTGGGCACTGGCAAGGCCGGCTCCAGCCACCAGCCACGCGGCGATGGCCAGCACGGCTCGTGTGTTTTGTCTTGCGATCACCGAGCGCTGGTCGTCCCAGTCTCGGGCCGTAATTTCACTAGTTTCTTTCATTTTTTTGTGTTGTTCATTGTTCGCCCCTTCTATGAACTTGTTCTCATCCGCGGGGGGGCGTTGAGCGCCGATGAGAAATCTTGCGCCGGTAGGCAGACGCAATGCTTACCATGCCGGGTTCTGGCGCTGCTTGCGTCGGTCCCATTGGCGAAACGGGCTGCCGTTTCCTGGTTCGGGCCGTCGCAATAATTGGAGTCCCTTGGTTCATGTGTTCAGCGGTTGCAGCGGCATGTCGGAAGCCCTAAAAGGCCGCGGGAGCGAAGACAACCCGCAGGCCGCAGCGCGGGCAAAAGACCTCGGTCGTTCCAAGAGTCCATCGCTCGTCCAGCCAGGAAAGGTCATTCAGGACATCGGCCCCAGCCACCATCGTGGACCCAGTGGTAACTTGAGGCGCGGGGTGGAACCTCGCTGACACGCCTCGCAAGTAACCCGGCTTCTCTGGCCTTCGAGCACGGATGACGGTCCTGCACACGGCTAGCCCCCTTTCGCGGATGGCTTCCTTGCTTCGGACATGTGGCGTTTGGGGTACTCTGTTCTTCGGCCTTGGTTCACAACCGAATGGCTTCCGGACTTTCTTTTTCATGGTGGAAGTCTTGCACCACCCCTGGCACCATCCTAATGTAATTCCTGATCACCAGATCTGGCCTAGCCCGATCCACGTGACTTTCTTGTCGCGTCGTCGGCCTTGACAGCGGCAGACGTTCTTGCGAGAAGCCTCGGCATGAACTCGCCCAAAACGCCCAAGTCCGGGAGGCTGGTGTTGTCCGATCTGTCGAAGCTGCAGGCCCGCCTGACGGGACACCGGCCCAAGATCATCGAGTGGTTGTTTAACAGGCCCGAACGCAGTGTGAGCTCACAGGATGTCGCTGATTTCCTGTACCGGGGAGGTGCCGATCCAAAGAACGCCGATCCAAAGAAGGCTGCCGGGAAGGCTAGAACGGCCATGCTGCGGCTTCAGGAGGAACTCGAAGCGCTACGAACGAAGTCCGAGATGAACGATCTCACAACCCTTTTCTCATTGGACACGCCCCGCAGGGGTGCCGGGCCTTCAAATTCCTACACCTTAGTGCTAAAAGACAACATGAACCCGACAGCCAACAACCCTCCTCCCGATCCCAATGCCCACCCCGATTGGCTTTTCCCAGACGGTCGAGCCTTCCGATGGCGAACCAAGAGGGAAGACTGGATGGAGGTTCCTCTTTGGTTGCTCGCGAAAAGCAAGAGTTCTCTTGAACTGACGCTTGTCGAGGGCAGGAAGTGGCAGCCGCCCAAAGGTTTCCTGGACTACGAGAGTTTCCGAGACCAGCGTTGGGAAGAACAACGGTCAAAGGATCCCAAGGTGTTCAACGGGGCCACGTGGGTTCTGTCGAAGTACACGACCTTCACTGTGAAGCGTCTGAGCATCGAATTGGAGAGGTGCGAGTACAAAGACTACCACGCCACAACGCTCAGTCTCACCAAACCGACGGGTCGTGCCGGGGAGACGGTGTTCGGCTTGCTCAGGCGTAATTACCTTGAGACGGGAAAGATCCCATCCGCACCGCTGGCGGTCAACGTGGCCGTGATTACCAAGGACTTAAAGATGGTTATCTCCCATCAGTCACCCACTCACACCGTTGATCCTGGTGACTGGATAGCTTCGGTAAGCGGTACAATGAATGCTGACTTGGACGTGGACCCCGCTGATTACGTCCTGCCGTCTCCGCGCATCACCGCACGCAAGCAAACCCTGGAGGAAATCGGCGTTCTGGTGCAGCCGCGCGAACTGTCTTGGGTAACGTTCGCGATGGGCTTGCGGCTTGGACATCCTGCTCTGCTCGCAGAGGCGAACGTTCCTTTCAGTGCGGAGGAAGTGCATGAAGCTTGGGCCGAAAGACAAGACAAGCGTGAAGCTGACGACATCGATTTTGTTCCCCTCACCGCCAAAGCTGTGCGCGAGACGCTTGCCCGAAAGGACCGACCTCATCGCACGTACTTCAAACTAGCTTTCGCGCTGGCACTTTGGCGCCGTGGCCTTGCTGAGCTTGAGACTTGAATGTGAGTGCCCAGTACCCTCGACTTCAAGCGCGTTGACAATGCAAAACGCTACACGAGTCCGGCTGAGTGAAATGCAGCCAGATTCGGTTGACGGCAAAAAGCGAGCGATGCTTGGCAGGTTTCCAGAGTAAATGACAGCATACGGCCGTAGAAATCACCCGGGCACGTATATTCTCCCGCGTAAAGGAGGAGGTTGGCGTCCACGAGGATCATGCGTGGTCTTCGCCTTCGGACCGGGCGAGCAGTTCGCTAATGTTGTCGCAGCTAAAACCTTCGCGGAGGCCGAGCGAGCGGGGTTTGGTGCGGTAAGGCTTCGCGGCCGGCGGGGCCAGCACGACCTCCAGTCCCGCCCGCAGCGCGGTATTCACGACTTCCTTGAAAGGCTTGCCCAGCTTGGCGGCTCCCTTCCGGGCTTTCGCCGCCACGTCCGGGTCGAGCGTCAACGTGATTCTCATGCAGGCATCATGATGCGTCAGACTAGGATGTCAACGAGCCTGACTTTAGCGCGTCCCGTTTCGCCATTACCGTGGTACCCGCTTCTCAGGTGACGCGGTCGAGGCATTTGAAGCCTTCGGCCTGCTGAGTTGCGTTCACCCTTCCAGCGTCCACGGCTTGCGCAGCGGGCGGACCTGGCGCATGTCGTTGGCGGCCTCGTCGCCGATGAATTCTTCCTTCACCGGGTCCCACTTCAGCTTTCGGCCCAGTTTGATCGCGATGTTCGCGAGGTGACAAACGCTCGAGACGCGATGGCCGATGTCCACCGGGAAGTACGGGTCTTTCCGGCTGCGGACGCATTTCAGGAAATCGTGGTGCTCGCCTTCGGGATTCGTGTACAGGTGAATTTCGTCCGGCCCGATCTTGGAATTCTTGATCGCGTCAGAACTGGCCTGGAGGTCGCCGCGCCAGCCGGTGTTGCCCACCCAGCCGCCGGTGCCGATGAACTTGATGCTGGGGTTGCCCGGCTTGCAGGTCATGACCACGCCGTTCGCGTAGCGGTAAGTGACGTCGTAGTCCTTCACGGTGTTGTAGAGCCCGCCTTCCCAGAAAGTGCCGGTGCCCTCGACCTCGACCGGGCCGCTGCGCTCGGTGTCGTTGCCCCACTGGGCGGTGTCGAACAGGTGCGCGCCCCAGTCACAGACGATCCCGCCCGAGTAATCCCAAATCCACCGGAAGTTGAAAAACACCCGGTCCTTCGTGTACGGCGCAAACGGCGCGGGGCCGAGCCACAGGTCCCAGTCGAGGTCGGGC
>JAKANS010000242.1 GCA_021823625.1 bacterium
GCGGGGGAGAGGGTGCCCGAAGGGCGGATGAGGGGGCGTTCGTCGCGGATCGAAAGCAGACCAGACTGAAGTGGTATCGCGCCGCCTCACGGGGCCAACGCGAGGCGGACACAGGCCGCGTGCTGGTCGGTGCGGACCAGCAACAAATCGCCGGCCAGCGCGGGCGGGTTCCAGGTTTTCTCGGCGAAGACCTTGAACCGCTGGAGTTCGTTGGGGCCTTCGGGCGTCGGCCGTAACAGCACCAGTTCGCCATTTTCGGCGGTAAGCAACAAGAAGTTGCCGATCAACAGCATCTGGCCGTGGCCATAGCGGCCTTCCTTCCATTGCTGCGAACCGTCCTTGAGGTCAACGCACGCAAGCACGCCGTCGTCCAGGCCGTACAAGAAACCACCGCGTGCGATGAAGTTGGCGAACTTGGCCTTCAGACGAATGGACTTCCAAACCCGCGTCGCGGCCAGGTGACCGTCGCCGGCCGGTGCGATGTCGAGCAACTCCGCGCCCACGCCGTAACCGCTCGAGAAAACCACGCGATTGGTGCCGACGATCACCGGCACGGCGACGTGCGGCTGGCCGATGCCCCAAGGATATTCCCACAGCACGGCTCCGGTGGCCGGCGCGTGCGCGGTGATCCGCTTTTGATTGAACATCAGAATTTGCGGCACGCCAGCCAGCTCGACCAACACTGGCGAGCTGTAACCTGCGGGCGCGGAACCGCCGGTCCAGGCGATTTCGCCGGTGTCCGCTCGATAGGCCCGAAGCGAGCGATTGTCGTGGCCGCCGGCACTCACGATCACCCGGCCGTCGAGGTAAAGCGGCGAGCCGGCAAAGCCCCAGCCAGGCATGGAACAGGCAGCGTCGTTCGTGAGCTGGCGACTCCAAAGCGCGCGGCCGTCCGCCAGGTCCAGGCAGTTCAGGATGCCGGTGGCGCCGAGCGTGAAGACACGGTTGCTCACCACCGTGGGCGTGCATCGCGGGCCTTCGCCGGCGAGGGTGGTTTGGTAATGCGCGGCGTCCGCGTGCGCCCACAATTCCCGGCCGGTGAGCGCGTCATAACACGTCACCAATTCTTCCTCGCCGCGTTGTTCCTGAGTCAGCGCGCGCGCGCCGACGATGGCAAAACCGGACCAGGCCGCGCCGATCGGTTGGCGCCAGAGAATCTGCGGCGGGTGCGCGGACCAATCCCGATCGAGGCGCGGTCCGGCGATGACGCAACTGCGGGTGGGTCCCAGGAACTGTGGAAAGTCCGGCCGCACCAGACCGGCGACGGCGGGCACGGTCTTCGTCGGCGCATTCGATGAAACTTCCGCCACGGGCTGGGCGACTGGCACGGCGCTCGCGGCCCAGCGAAATTCGAAGATCGGCAACAGGTCGCCGCTCACGCCGCGAATCCGGAACAGCGCGGCTCCCGATCCAACCGCGAGCGCGACCGCGCCACCAATCCACAGGCGTTGACGCCACGGCGTGCGCGAAAGGAGCATCCACCACAACCAAAGCAACGCCCCACCGATCGCCAAGGTAATCATCGTGGCCAGGTTGCGGCTCTGGTACGGCAGATCGTACCGCAGCCGGATGACCCCGATCACTGCAGCGAGCAGGCCCAAAATAATCCACGCCGGCCACCACCGAACGGGGCGCCGGCGTGGGTTGGTCGGCGGCGGCGCGAGGTTGTCTTCGTTCTGCATGATGCGGAGTTAAGCGTCAGACGCCCTGGTCGGCAATGGCGCCGGTTGGGGCAAAACCAAGGTCGCGAGTTGGGCCGGAGTTGGGTTTGCTTTTGTGGCCCCGGTCAATAGCTTTGCGTTGTGCAAGTACAGGTGACGGAACACGCGGTGACCGGTTACTGGGAGCAAGGTTTCGACGAGGACGCGTTACAGCCCTGGCTCGAAGGCTTGCGCGCCCGCCTGGGCGGAAAGCAGCCCACGCTCGGCCTGCTCTTCGTTTCGCCGCCGCTTTTCGACCACATGGAAACGATCCTCGAGCTGGTCCAGGTGCATGGCCGGGTGGGCGTGCTGGCGGGTTGCTCGAGCGCGAGTTTGATCGCCTGCGACCAGGAGCTCGAAGGCAAAGGCGGGATGGTGCTCGGGTTGTATCACCTCCCCGGCGCGGAACTCGCCGCCACTCATTTCACTCAGGCCCAGGTGGAGGAGGCGAACGGTCCCGGCTATTGGCACCACGAGGTGGGCGTCGGGCCGGACCGATCGAACGGCTGGCTGGCCTTCGCCGATCCGTTTCACATGGATTGCGAAAGCTGGGTGGACGGCTGGAACGAAGCGTACCCGTCCGTGCCGGTCGCCGGCGGTCTCGCCAGCGGGCGGGCCAAGGAGCAGCGCACGCAGTTGTACCTGAACGGCCAGGTCTTCGAGGAAGGCGGCGTGGCGATTTCGTTTGGCGGCGACGTGGAGCTGGCCACCGTGATTTCGCAAGGCTGCACGCCCATCGGCGAGCCGTGGACGATCACCAAGGTGGACGGGAACGTCATTCAACAGATCGGCAACCAGCCGGCTTACAAAGTCCTGATCGAGACCTTCAACAAACTCCCGGAAGAACAGCAGCGCCGCGCGCAGGGCAACCTCATGGTGGGTTTCGTGGTCAACGAGTATCAGGAGGAATTCCACCGTGGCGATTTCTTGATCCGTAACCTGCTGGGCGGCGATCCTACCTCAGGCGCGCTGGCCGTGGGGGCGCGGCCGCGGTTGGGGCAATCGCTTCAGTTCCAGTGTCGCGACGCCGCCGCCGCCACCGAGGACCTGGTGGAGCTGCTGCAACGAGCGCGGAAGCAGGTCGCGCGGCGCAAGGTCTTCGGGGGCTGTCTCTGCGTCTGCAACGGGCGCGGGCAAGGCCTTTTCGGCAGCCCGAACCACGACGCGCACCTGGCCCAACAACATCTGGGGCCGCTCGGCCTGACCGGCTTCTTCTGCAACGGCGAGATCGGCCCGGTGGGCAAGCGCAATTTCCTCCACGGCTACACGGCGTCGCTCGCGTTGTTCCTCTCCAAGTAGCGCCCGTTCGATCAGTGCCCAGCACCCAGCCGCGACCCGCCGTCAGTTTGTTCCGCCATGGCTTGCGAAATCCAAACCGTTGCGCCTGCGCAGACACCCCCCACCGGACAGCCTGCAGTCCAGCCCGCGAACGTGCTGGTGCGACTCGATTCGATCCTCGAGCCGCTCGACCTCGGGGGCGTGTTCGGCCGCCCGGCACCGGTCGAAGTGGATCTGGGCAGCGGCGATGGCGGCTTCTTGATGCGGTACGCCCAGTTGCATCCGGAGCGGAATTTTCTGGGGATCGAGCGCCTGCTGGGGCGGATTCGCAAACTGGAGCGGAAAGCGCCGCGGCTGGGCCTCACCAACGTGCGCGGACTGCGGATCGACGCGGCGTATTGGCTGCGGTATTTGACGACCAAGGGGTCGGTTCAGGCTATTCACATCTATTTTCCCGATCCCTGGCCGAAGAAGCGGCATCGTAGCCGGCGGTTGGTCAACGCGGAGTTTGTCCGGCTCGCCCACGCTGCCTTGGCGCCACTTGGCTCGGTCTTTCTACGGACTGACGACCCGGACTACTTCGCCCCAATGCGGGAGGTTTTCGGCGCCGACCCAGGTTTCCTGGCCCGCGAGACACCACCGGAATTGGCGGAGATCCTGACCGATTTCGAAACAACTTTTCTCGCCGCCGGGAAACCTACGCTGCGTGCGGCCTATCGACGGCTGGATTAACGAGCGGGGCCGAGGGGCGACCAGGAGACGAGCCACGGTTGGACCGCATTGAACGGCACGCCTTGACCCAAACTGCGGAGTCGGGCGCGCTTTCCAATTCATTTCGGAGTCCGGCCTTTTTGCATCTGCTCGGGCGCCGGCTCACGCTCGACGCGAGCGTGCGCTGCGAGAGGTTGTTGTCCACGACCTGGCCGAGCACGTTTCGTCGCCCTGCCAGTTCCGCGCTGAATACCGCGGCCGGTCGGATTGACAAATCCGAACTCGCCAGAAACAGTTCCGCCCTTTGGCATGTTTCTATGATGCACCTGAAACCGATCGTTCCACGCGGATTGGCCTTGGGCCTGGTCGCCTGGGTGGGCTGCTCCGCCGCCTTGGGCTTCGTGTATGAAACGGAGAAAGAGTTTTACGCCACCGGCGACTTCGACGGCGACGGCCGCCAGGACGTGGTGGTGGTGGACCGCGCCACCGGCAAGTACCGTCTCGGCTACGCACAAGCCGACGGCACTTTCAAGTGGCTCGACAACCGCGTAACGGCCATCAAGGACTTGACCGGCGTGACGCTCGGTCACTTTTTTGACCCGAAGAAGGATGCCCTCGGCGTGACCGCCGCCGACGCCAACAAGGTGGCGATCGTCGATGTCAGCAACCCGGGCCAGCCAAACCCGGCGGTGCCGGTGCCATTCGAGTCGCTCGGGCCGGCCACAATGCTGGCCGTGGACGTCGGCGGCGAGGGCAACACGCCGCTGGATGACCTTTTCATTGAGAGCATTTACAACGACCCGGATCCCTTCAAAGGCTCATTACTGCGCAACGAAGGCGGCAAGATCGAGAAGGTCATCGCCGAGCAGACCATGCAGCGGCAGGCGACGCGGGCCAACCGGATCGCCTTGAAAACCGGCGGGCCGCTGTTCGCCGCGGGAATCCTGAGCGGGGACAGCGATGGCGTATTCGCCGTGGCGGACTTCTCGGGTTCCGAGCCGCAAACCGTGGCCGAAGTTCCGGGTCTGCCCAAAAACACCGCCTTCGCCGTGGCGCATTTCCGCGGCCAGCCGGAGGCGGAACTGATGTTTTACCAACCCGGCGAACCGAAGCTCCAGGTGGCGCTGGTCGAGAGCACTTCGGACACTTCCGCCACGCTGGGCAGCCTGAAGGATTTCGATCTGGGCAAGCCGATCAAGCTGGCGCTGCCGGTGCCGGGCGAAAAAGGCGACCAGTTGCTGGTTCTCTTCGGCAAGGGCGACAGCGCGGAAGTGTACAAGTTCGACGCCGCCAGCGCGCCCGCGCCGGTGCAGTCGATCGCGCCGCGGCAAGGCGAGTTGCTGTTCGGCGCGGCGGCAGTGGACCAGCAGTTCGTGGTCTTCCAGGCTGCGGATTACTCGAAGTTCGCCACCCACCAGCAGGTTTATCATTGGGCCGGCATCACCAACGCCGCCGCCGCGTTCGGCAAGATCGGCTCGATGGCGGACAATGACGACGCCACCGTGCCGGACATCTGGAAACACATCCTGGCCACGCTGGACCAGGAGTCGATCAAGAGCGCGGCCGACATGAAACCGTACACGAACACGATCCCTGGCACGCAGGTCACCTACGTGATGGTGCCCATCCCGGGCGGCGAGTTCGAAATGGGCAGCCCCGAGAGCGAGCCGGGCCGGAAACCGGATGAAGGTCCGCAGCACAAGGTGAAGATCTCGCCGTTCTGGATGGCCAGGTTCGAGCTGACCTGGAACGAGTACGAGTTGTTCATGTACCCGGATGACGAGAAGAAACTCCGCGTCGAATACCCGACCGCGGATTACCTCAACAAGGTCTCCGACGCCGTGACCCGGCCTTCCAAGCCGTACACGGAAATGAGTTTTGGCATGGGTCGCGATGGCTATCCCGCCATCTGCATGACGCAGCATTCGGCGAACAAGTACTGTCACTGGCTGAGCGCGAAGACCGGGCACTTCTACCGGCTCCCGACCGAGGCCGAGTGGGAGTATGCCTGCCGCGCGGGCACGACGACCGCGTATTCGTTCGGCGACGATGCCTCCAAGCTCGCCGAGTACGGCTGGTTCGAGGACAACGGCGACTTCAAATACCAGAAGGTCGGCAAGAAGAAGCCCAATCCGTGGGGCCTGTACGACATGCACGGCAACGTCTGGGAATGGTGCCTGGACCAGTACGTGGACAATTACGCGAAGGTCGTGGAAAAGACCGGCAACGTGGATCCGTGGTACAAGGCCATGATGCCGTACCCGCACGTGGTGCGCGGCGGTTCCTACGACGACCCGGCCGACCGGCTGCGCAGCGCGGCCCGGCGCGGCTCGGACCGCAGTTGGAAGATGCGCGACCCTCAGTTGCCGAAAAGCATTTGGTGGCACTCGGACGCTCCGTGGGTGGGCATCCGGATCGTGCGCCCGCTGAACGTGCCTTCGCCGGAAATGCTCCAGAAGTACTGGACCAGCGGCGTCGAGAAGGACTGAGCGATCGCAAGCCAATTGTGCAGCGCCCGCGCCTTCCCGGCGCGGGCGCTTCGTTTCCAAGCCGCCCAGAGAGGTTAAACTTGTTGCGCCCCCACCGGCCATTTTCTAGGCTTACTGAACCAACGCATGAAGGTTTTCATCGACGGCAAGTACTACAGCGAGCGGGAGGCGAAGATTTCCGTCTTCGACCACGGCCTGCTTTACGGGGACGGCATCTTCGAGGGCATCCGGGCTTACAGCGGCCGCGTGTTCAAGCTCAAGGAGCACATTGACCGCCTCTTCTGCTCCGCCAAGGCGTTGCTCCTCGACATTCCGATGACGCACGCCCAGATCACCCGGGCCGTGATTGAAACCTGCCGCCAGAACCGCGTGCGCGACGGCTACATCCGGTTGGTGGTCACGCGCGGCGTGGGCACGCTGGGCCTCAACCCCCGCCGCTGCAAAAAGCCGTCCGTCGTCATCATCGCCGGTACCATCCAGCTTTACCCGCCCGAGTTGTACGAAAACGGGATGGAAATCGTCACCGTGCCGACAACGCGGAACCTGCACAGCGCAGTCAACCCGGCGATCAAGTCGCTTAATTACCTCAACAACATCCTCGCCAAGATCGAGGCCAACATCGCTGGCGTCGAGGAAGCCATCATGCTCAACGCCGAGGGTTATGTGGCCGAGTGCACCGGGGACAACCTGTTCATCGTTCACGCGAGCCAGTTGCTGACACCCCCGCTCTCGGCCGGCGCCCTGTACGGCATCACCCGCGCCACGGTCATAGACCTCGCGCGCGAGGCGGGCATCCCGGTCAGCGAGACCAATCTGACCCGATACGACATCTTCAACGCCGACGAGTGCTTTCTCACCGGCACCGGGGCGGAGATCGTCCCGGTCGTCAAGGTGGACGGC
>JAKANS010000059.1 GCA_021823625.1 bacterium
CGTGAAGCCGCAACAGGAACCACGAATGAACACGAATGAACACCAAGCGGCCTCCGGTTCGGATTCGTGTCGATTCGTGTGCATTCGTGGTTGGGTTCAGTGGTAGCCGTCTAACCGGCCCAGCGGAAGTTCACAAACCGCCAGACCAGGACAATATGCAGCGCCGCGAAGCCCGCCAGCAAGGCCCACTTCAGGCCAGGGACGAGGGGCCAGGGGCGAGAGACGAGCGACGCGGGCGGTGCCGTATGGGTTGCGGGTGTCGGCTCGGTCTTGCGCTCTCTTCGCTCCGCGCCGAAAAAGGCGCCCAATGCGATAAACACCGGAAACGCGCACGAGGCAAACCGCGTGTAACTCGTGAACGTCCCGCTCATCGCCGGCAGGATGCCCAGCCAATAGGTCCAGACCAGCAATCCTTTGTCCAGCCGCCAGAGCACCGGCAGCGTGTAGAGCAGCACCACGAACACGCACCGGTCCAGCAGCGAGCCGGTGAACTCATGCCATTCCGTGGGGTTGAAGAACCCGACGACGAACTTGGGCACGTTCACCAGGTTCCACACTGAATGCACGCCCCAGGACTTTTGCGCGGCAAACCCCTCGAACGGATGGCCCGTCCAATGCCACATCAGGGCCAGATACACGCCCCAACCGATCACCGGCGCCGCCAGCAAGCGCCACACCCGGTAGCGCGAGGCTCCCCCCGTTTCTTGGTAGGGCGAGGCTGCCGCCGAGCCGACCGCCGTCCCGGTGGGGCGAGACTCCGTCGAGCCCTGCAATTCCCCAGACCCGAGACCCCAGACCCTGGATCCGATCCCCTCCCGCGCCGCCTCCCACCCGATGGGCAGCACGGCAAACACCCCCACTGCCCTTGTCAACGGCAGGAGGAGCGCCGCCCCCCACGCCAGGCCCCAGCGCCGTTCCTCCAACCCCCACCAGAGCAACATCACCAGCAGGAAAAACAGACTCTCGCTGTACAGGAACTGGAAAAACAACGAGCCCGGAAACACAACGAGGAACACCAACGCCCATCCCGCCACCGACTTGCCCCACCGCCGTCGCACCCGCTGGTAGAAAATCGCCCACGCCGCCAAGGAAAACAGGTTGCTCAGCACCAGCCCGGCGATCAAATGACTCCCGCCCGCCAGCGGCGCGCACCACCGTACCAGCAACGGCCAGAGGGGATAGAACGCGCAGGAGGGCACGTCGTGGTGATACCCCACCTCGCTCAAATACAGGTAGTGGGCGGCGTCCCAAGTCGCGAAGTGCGATGCGAACACGGGCGGACCGTTACGGGGCCATTGCACAGTCACACGCCAAAACTGAGAAGAATCAAACGATGACCGTAAGTAGCAGTAAATTACACAAAGTGACAATACCAAGCACTTAGCAAGTACAGTCACATACAATAAGTAGTGACTGTAAGGCTTCGGACACACGTCTTAAATGGTAGAAGGGCACATTAATACAACACCCACTCAGTATGGATTACAGTATCCCATGTCAGTGGCGTACGGCTGCATAAAAGTAGACATATACCCGGCGCAATACCATGCTTTGGAGCAGATACCGATACCAGTACACTTTCCAATCCACTCCTCAAGGTATGTATATCCAGATTCTTCGCACTTTCGATATGATGGTTCATAGCATGGCTGACACGTGCCAAATAAAGTAGCAATATCTCCTGTGCAATAATAGTAGCACTGATAGCCGTGGCTATCAGTCGGCGTGGAGGGACCTTGTGGGCAAGGACCATATGGTGACACAATACACCGTACCCCCTCGGGTGCCTGAAAACATGCCCCAACTGCCGCAGCGGCTAACATCGTCCAAAGAATAGCTGTTACACCTAGAAGCAGGTGCGGATGTACGCGCCGTGTTCTGTTGCCCCATAATGAGGTATGTCTACTGTTGTTCTCAATTCCAGCATTCATGATGATTTCTCCTTCCATAGCTTGTGTAGGTTTCGACTGCATAATATAAGGCTGAAAACAAATACGAGGGCAATCAACCATCGTACTACTACCATGCGGCTGTAAGCTTTGGGGTCGGAAAGCGCCGCCCGTTGCTTAGACAGTCTAGTGAAGACTGCTGAAGATGGCCACTTGTTTGTAACCAATGCAGTGCGCAGGGGCCTCTGCGTATTTGTAAGTGCCTTATCAAGAATAAGTGTGTTTCCAATTAGCACGGGCATACCCGGGGCAAGAACACCGTTTTCAGTAGCGTTTGTCGTCGTGACGTGTATGACTGCAAGCGGCTCTTCGCCAAACGCAAGCTGTTGAAAACGGACGACCGCATGATACGGTAGCATTAGGTTTGAAGCTGGAGCATTTGTCCAGTCTTCCACATTTAGCGACACTATTGCAGTAGCATTAGTGCCAAGAGTCTCAATTTTATCGGTGGTTCTAACTGCTTCAGGTAAATATGGGGGCCGAGACGAAAAGGTTACATCGGCATCTACATATTGTCTTCCTCCTGGTTCAAACGCAGGAATGGTCGATTCGCCAGATGATGATGATGGTTTTCCATTTTGTGGTACAAACAAATACCACAAGCTCATGAGATCGCGAGTTGCAGGGGGTGATTGTGGCATTTGTCCTGCCAACCTTTCCGCCTGTCCACGTGGTGTGTTTGAGTTCTCTGAGCGACCCTCTTGCGGTACCGCATAATAGAAGTAGAGGTTGGCTCCGTCTGATGACAGCTCGATATATGTTGGAGGGACAATGGGGATGCCGCCCAATGTAGTTGCGAAATGTCCATAGGCGGGCGTTAGACGAATGGACCATTGTTTGTTGCTAATACTAGCGCGAAATGACCACGTTTGCATATAGGAAGTGTGTGATCCTTTAGCAATAGGATAGCTAGCCTCAAGAATCCCCTCAGTCTGATATACCCAACGAGTAATGCGCGCATCATCAGCGTTGGTCTCCGGGAACGCGAAAAAGCAAACAACGCAGATCAAAATGTGGCGAGTCAAAGTAAAGAATCTTTTCGCCGCAGTGCGGCAAACTATGTAAGCAGAATAGGTCCACGCAGGTAAGGCTAGGTATAGTAGTAAGGCAATTGTAAACACATTGGTGATATGCGAACCTATTAGAGTTGTG
Source organism: bacterium (assembly GCA_021823625.1). Taxonomy (GTDB): domain Bacteria; phylum Verrucomicrobiota; class Verrucomicrobiia; order Limisphaerales; family J093; genus DSVZ01. Next base: position 3,102 of record JAKANS010000059.1, read on the forward strand.
GACAATGACCCCAAACACTGACAATGAGCACCAAGTAGTAGCAACCCATAGCGGTAAAGAAAAAAAAGAAGTGTTATGGCGCAAAGCTGTGTTAAGCACATCAGTGTATCGTCAATTCTCAGCCAGATTGAAAGAGCGGCTATTAGCTCTAGGAGTGTAGCGAGTAAGAGCACTCGGCGCGCAGTCATGAATGGCATTACGGGATCCGGGCCAGCCAGAGTTATCACCTCTGAGGTAATGTATGCGAATTTTAACAATGCGGTGATTGTAAGAATAACTGCACAACTAAGCAAATACGAACGCACGACGACGTGTGGTTTCATGCTGCTAGGTGTTAGTGGGTGCATTCATGAGTCAGCTGAAGCAAGTCCTTTGCAGGCTCCTACACAAGGCTTTGTGTGCTCTTATTTTCAGCTTTCCAGGCGAATCTTATCGTCCCATGACGGCGATGCTGGCCGGCTCGCTCCATTGGCCGGCGGGCTGGTCGTCCACGAGGTAGATCGCCCGGTATTTCCAGACCGCGCTCTGACCCGCGGGCGGCAGCGGCGCGGTATCCAGGTAGTCCGGCACGGTGTCGGTAGTGAGGAACGGCCAATTCTGACTGCCTTGCACCGGGCCGACCCGCAGTTCGCCCCTACCCGGTTCGGGGTGCGCAAAACGTTGGATTGGCTGCGCAGGCGGCGGGGTTTCGGACGAGCCGCCCGCCGAAACGCAGAGGTGGCCCGTGCCCGACTTCGCGGGGACGCTTGCTCTACCATTGGGGTATTGGCGTGGCTCGACGGAGTTGCGCCCCACCGGGGTCGGGGCTGGGCTTTCGGGTCTGGGGACTGGCAAGTGACAAACCTCGACGGCCTCGGGCCGCGACCGCGCGGCCGGGGCGTTGGCCGCCGCGCAGCTTCCCCTGATCCCCGTCTGGTTGTCGTAACCTGTCATCTTCCACTTCCCGTCTGTCCAACGCTGGACTGGCTGGACTGGCTGGACTGGCTGGACTGGCTGGACTGGCTGGACTGGCTGGACTGGCTGGACTGGCTGGACTGGCTGGACTGGCTGGACTGGCTGGACTTTCTTAGAAACCCCGTCACGTGTCAAACACTTTTTTTGAGAATTTTCTTTTCGTGAGTGGCGGCCGCTGCAATCGAGCGATGCCCCCCTCAGTCGATGGCCGGTTGAGCGGGGGCAACCCCGCCGGGGTTGCCGCTCGGCTGGGCAATCGCGGTGCCGGGGCAACGGCACCCTGCCGGGTCGGGCGCGGGGCGCGGTCATCGCGGCTTGGGTTCGACTCGCGGGGACGCTCGCCTTACCGACCGGAGCGCCGACTTCCAAGTCGGCTTAAGCCGCTGGTCAGTCGCGCGGCGAAGTCTTTGTTAGCCGCATCGTCGTAAGCCGGTTGGGAAACCGGCGCGCCGCATCAGGGATCGTCGTCGCGGGATGCGCGTGTGGGCAATGGAGTTGTCTCGGCGGATCTAAACTCCAGGGCTCCGGCCAAAAGCCGGGCCGCTCCTAGATGGGCGTCCGCTGGACCTCGGCCGTCGCCATCAGGTGAACCCCACGAACGGCGTTTTCCACTGGACACCCACCTGTGATCAGGCCACCACCATAAACACGATCACCGTCTGGGTCACGGACAGCGGCCAGACGAGCCTGATGGACGCGGTAAGCTTCACAGTCGTCGTGCGCGAGTGCGGTCAGCCGACACTGGGCTTGGAAGTCACCGAAGCCGGTTTGGCGCTGACTTGGCCCGTGACCGCGTCTGGGTTCGCGCTGGAGCAAACCGAGGATTTGACACCGCCGGCGCAATGGATGCGGGTCCCTGAAACGCCAAACGTTGTTGGAAATCAGTTCCGACTGCCCATCGCTCCAACGAACGCAACCGTTTTCTATCGACTGGTGCGGTAGATTCGGCCTCAGCACTTCAGGATCGCGGCATTCTGGGACTTCCTGCTACGGGGCCGACCTGCGGGTGATTCAGGAATTGCTCGGCCACGCGAACCTCGGCACCACCGAGGTGTACACCCACGTCGCCGGCGAGCGATTGCGCGAGGTGCACCGCAAGTACCATCCGCGGAGCTGACGCGCTGGCGGGCTTGCGGTGCGGCCGGAAGTCAGGCTACACGGCTGCCGACGCCACGAGACTGCCGGGCGTTCCCGCTTGCCCGGTGCGGGCGCCTTGGCCAGTCTCCGCCGCGCCTGCCGGAAGAACGGCGGTTGGATGCGATTTGGGAACGTGCTTTCGACAATGAGTGACGTGCTTTGGTTTGTGGCCCATACGCGGCCACGCTGCGAAAAGAAACTGGTTGGGTTTTGCGAGCGGGAAGGATTCTCCACCACGCTGCCGCTGTACCGCAGCGTGAAGAAGTACCGCGGCAAAACGCAGGTCTTTCACAAGCCCCTGTTTCCCGGCTACGTGTTCTTGCAGATCGCGACCGACCAGCGACAGAAGGTTTTCCAAAGCGACTACGTGGCGAATCTGCTCGAAGTCGTGGACCAGGTGGAGTTCGCCCAGCAACTCGAAGACATCCTGTTCACGCTCGAACAGGAGGTCGATGTGCGCCTCGCCCCGACCATCGGCCCCGGCGTGAAGGTGCGGATCAAGTCCGGTCCACTGCAAGGTATCGAGGGTTGGGTAGAAAGCCGCAAGGGCATGGTGGAAGTGCTCCTGCGCCTGGACTTCATCGGCCAGGCCGCGGCGGTCAAGATGGATGCGACCATCCTCGAATTGATCTGACGCGCGCGCGGCAGGTCAAGTGCTGCGCTCGCGGCCGGCTTAATCCAGCGATTCTGTCGGCCGACCAGCCCAACCCGGCATGTGAACGAGACCGCTCGCGGATCGTGGCGACACCTTCCGGTCCGGCCGACGCGCATTTCAGCCTCCAAGTCACGGCGCGTCCAAGGCGCGACTTTTTTGCATGAATTGCGAGCCGGCTTCGACTAAAGGTTGAAATGGGAAAAGCCGGGCGGTGCCCCGGCGAGTCGGATCATGGAAGCGATTGACAGCCTTTTGATGCAACGGTTCCTGGGCCGCGGCGACTCGGAAGCTCTGGCCACCATCATGGACCGCTATGCCGACATGGTTTACAGCACCTGCCGGCGGGTGCTGGGCGACGAGAGCCAGGCCGCCGACGTCGTGCAGGAAACTTTCTTCCAGTTTGTCCAGCACGCCCACCGCATCACCGGATCGCTGGGCAGTTGGCTGCACCAAGTCGCCACCCGCCGCGCGGTGGACCTCGTCCGGCAGAACGCCTCCCGCCGACGCCGGGAAGAAGCGTACGCCGCGGGCGTCTCCCGCGAGCCGGACACTTGGGAGGCGGTGGAGCCGCAGGTGGACGAAGCCTTGGAGGACATGCCGCACGAACTGCGCGAAGTCCTCGTCCGGCATTACCTCCAGCGGCAGAGCATGACCGAAATCGCTGAAGCGAACGGTGTGTCGCAATCTACAATCTCCCGGCGCATCGCCGCGGGCCTGGAACTGCTGCGCGAAAAGCTCCGCGCCCGCGATGTGGTGGTGGGCGCGGGCGCGCTCGGGGCCATGCTGGCGGCAAGCGCCCAGGCCGCGCCCGCGCCAGTACTGCACGGGCTGGGCAAAGTCGTCCTCGCCGCCGCAGCCTCGGACGCTCTGCCCGAAACGGCGGCAACCACCGCGCCCGTGTTGGGTACCTTGGTGAAAGCCGCGATGGCGGCGGCAGTCATCGTGGCCGTGGTGGCCGGTGGGATGGCCTTGTTTCCGCAAGCCGACCGGGTGCGCCGCGCGAAGCCGGCCCAGCCGGCACATGCCGTTGCCACACCCGCAGTGGCGAATCAGCAAGACGCCGGCGACGATACGAATGCCTCCGCGTCACCCGCGCAGTCCATTTCCGTGGTGTCGTCGCAACCGGCGTTGCCTGGTCCGCTGCCTGCGACTTCAACGCCGGGAATCGGTCCGTTCGGCGCTTGGCTGCCGGGGACCGCGGGTCAGGCCCTGAGCGGGGGAACGGCCAGTTTCGGCAGCGGCGGGGGGACGTACGCCGGCGCGCGTTTCGGCGGCGGAGGCAGTGTGGGTGGTTTTGGCGGCGGGGGCGGCTCCGCCGGTGGGGGTGGCGGAGCGGTGGTTGTCCCGGGCCAGCCACCCTCGTTCGCCGGCGGAACGGGCACGGCTCAACGGGCAACACCGCCGCCCGTTCCGTGGCACAGGCTGGCGAGTTTTCGCGCCCAGGGTGGGAGCGGTGGGGGGATGATGGGCGGCGGCGGGTTGGGTGGCGGTGGCTATGGCGGTGGTGGCCACCTGGTTAACGGCAAGTGGGTTCTTGCCCCGCCGGCACCCGCTTACTACAGCTTTCGTCGAAGCATATCTTTCACGAATGGCACGAGGGGTTATTCCATTTCCACTTATTCCACCGGTGTGGTGCAAAACGCAACGCATCCCCCCTTTGATCCTTGAGTTGCGCCGTTGAACCGCGACGCTCCCAACGAGGGAAACAAAAACCCTCGCAGCCTGCGCCAATGCCAGCGTCTTCAAGGTTATGGATGGAGCTTCGGTCGCGGCGCCGTCAGAGGTGGCGGATGCGGGACTTGTACTTTTGCAGGAGGCGGTCGTTGTGGTCGTCGCCGCTGGTGTTGCTGCTGATGTACATCTCGGGCGCGACGCCGCGCGCCAGCGCGTGCTCGACCGCTTGCACCTGGATGAGCTGGATCATCAGCAGGCCGATCATCGAGGAGGTGGAACCGATCGCGCCGGGCATCCCCGGCAATTGCAGCCACGCGTCGCCGTTGGGACCGCAGTTGTCGAGCACGACCTCCGCCACGTCGGCGAGCTTCTTGCCTGAAGGATGCCGCGACGGCCAGGCGTCGCTTTGGGCGCGGTTGAGGATCGCGGCCACGCGTAGGCCGCGTTCGCGGCCGGCCAGCGCCATCTCGATCGGCACCGCGTTGCGGCCGGAGTTCGACACCACGATCAACACGTCGCCCGCCACCACCGGGTACTGCGCGATGAGCTTTGCGGCGAAGCCGGCCTCGCGCTCCGTGTAGGTGGCTTCGATGGCGTTTTCGTGAAGCATGATCCGCGGGTCGAGCATCGGCACGGCGTGAGCCAGGCCGCCGGCGCGGTAAAAGATTTCCTCCGCGACCAGGTGGGAATGGCCAGTGCCGAACACGTAAAGCCAGCCGTCGCGGGCCAGCGCTTCGCCCAGCCAGCCAGCCACGGTGGCCAGGGCGTCCCACTGCGTTGCGCGCACGTGTGCCAGCGTCTGCTGCGCGATTTCGAAGAAGCGTTCCATCGCATTCATGGCGGGTCAGGCTTTGGCGGCGGGAGCACCTGCGGAGTCGTGGCGCGCCACGGCGCGCTTGCCGTTTTGCATCCGCTCGGCGATGGCGAAGGCGATCTCCATCGCCTGCTCGTAATTGAGCCGGGGGTCGCAACGCGTCTGGTAGGCGGTGTCGAGGTCGGCTTCCTGCACGCCGCTGGCGCCGCCCACGCATTCGGTGACGTTCTCGGCCGTGAGTTCGAAGTGCATCCCCGCGAGCCACGAGCCGAGCGATTCGTGCACGTCGATCGAGTCGAGAAGTTCGCTCAGGATCGCGTCCACGTGCCGGGTCTTGCGACCGCTCTTGGTGCTGACGGTGTTGCCGTGCATGGGGTCGCACATCCAGGCCGGTTTGTGGCCGGAGGCCGCCACGGCGCTCACCAGGCCGGGCAGGACTTCACGCACACGCCTGGCGCCCAGGCGGGCGATCACCACCAGGTCGCCCGGCTCGCGCCCGGCGTCCAGGACATCCAGCAACCGGAGCAACTGCTCGGGCGTCGTCGTGGGGCCAATCTTCACGCCGACGGGATTGCGGATGCCGCGGAAGTACTCGACGTGGGCGCCGTCGAACGCGCGGGTGCGCTCGCCAATCCACGGCAGGTGACAGCCCAGGTTGTACCACCAGCCCGGCCGGCGCGGCACCTGGCGTGTCAAGGCGCTTTCGTAGTGGAGGCTCAAGCCTTCGTGGCTGGTGTAGAACTCGCTGTGCGTGAGCTGGTCCATCTTCTGGCTGGTCAGGACCTCCATCAGTTCGATCGCGTTCGCGACAAACGCCACCCGGCGCTGGTAGTCATCGCGCGCGGTCGCGGACAAGCCTCTTTTGCCCAGGAAATTCAAGTCCCAGTACTCCGGATGGTGCAGATCGGCGAACCCGCCTTCGACGAGCGCGCGAATGAAGTTCAACGTCAACGCCGCGTGCTGGTAGGCGGACACCAGCCGCTCCGGATCGGGGCGGCGCGCCGCCGGCGTGAAGTCGTCCGCGTTGATCAGGTCGCCGAAATACGACGGCAGCGTGACGCCGGCGCGCGTTTCGGACGGACTGGAGCGCGGCTTGGCGTACTGGCCGGCAAAGCGGCCCACGCGGATGATCGGCCGCTTGAGGCCGTCCGTGAGCACCAGGCTCATTTGGAGCAAAATCTTCAGCTTGCTGGTGATGACGTCCGGGTGGCACTCGGCAAACACCTCGGCGCAGTCGCCGCCTTGCAGGATGAATTGCCGGCCGGCCGCGGCCTCGGCGATGCGCCCGCGCAACCGCTCGATCTCCCAACTGGTCACCAGCGGCGGATACGCGCTGATGCGCGCGATGGCTTGCTGCAAGGCCGCCGGATCGGCGTAAGCCACGGCCTGTTGAATGGGCTTTTGCTGCCAACTGGTCGGGGACCAGCCGGCGGTGGGTGGCAATTCTGGACTCGGTTCTTTCGACATCGAAACGTTCTTCTGGCGGAGGGTTACGGTCCGCGCCCACGGATGCTAGCGAAAATTCGCCGCCAGGAAAACGGTGCATTCACGCCGGCGCGGGCACGAACCCGCCGCCCAGTCGTTGGAGCATGGCGAAGTAGCTCCACAGCGGGCCCACCACGCCTTTCGCGCGCAGGCGCTCGGCCATCTGCACGTAGCTCGACGGCGGATCATCGACGATCCAGTTGGGCGAGCGGCGGGCGAAGGCGCGCAAGCGGTCGAGCACGCCGGCCTCGGTGAGCGGCGGCGCGAGGTAATAGAACGGCGGCAACAACGCCTCCACCGCCGGCATCGTTTGCGCGTGCCGGGATCGCTCGAAGAGCGGCGTGCCGGGATACACTCTCATGCCGGCGCGCGCCATGAGCGTCACGTCCTTCAAACGTTGCGAGTTGGCGAAGGTGGATTCGAGCGTGGCCTCGGTCTCGCCCGGCCCGCCACAGATCAGGAAGTGGCAATAGTCCACGCCCGCCTGCCGCGCGAATTCACTGGACTCGTAAATGTCGTCGAAGCTCAGGTGCTTGCCGTAGGCCGCGAGCACCTCGTCGCAAAAACTGTCCGAGCCGAACTCCACGTGGCTCAACCCGGCGCGGGCCATCGTGCGCAGCAGGCCGGCGCTGAGGCTTTGGGGCCGCAGGAAGCAACACCATTTCATCTGCACGTCCCGGCGCAGGAGCGCGTCGCAGATGCCCTCGACGTGGCCCGGTGAGGAGTTGAACACCGAGTCCACCAGGAAGACGTACCGCACGCCGCGTCGCTGGAGGGCGGCCATTTCCTCCGCGACCGCCTCGGCCGGACGCCGGCGGTGCTGCCGGCCTTCGATGAGCGGGTAGGTGCAATAACAACACTTCAACGCGCACCCGCGCTGGGTCTGGAGATTCAACATCGAACTCCGCCGCAGGTAAAACTCGACCAGTGCGTTCGGGCGCTCCGGCTCGCCGAGTTCGGCGGGCGCCAGCGCGACCTTCTGCGCGTTGACCTGCACACGCTCCCCGGCGCGCGTCACCAAGCCGGGAAGGGCGGCCGGCTCGCGGCCTTCTTCGAGCGCGGCGAGCAACGCGACAAAACTCCGCTCGCCCTCGCCGTGAATGCCGTAATCGGCGCCCGACAAGGCAAGCAACTCCGCCGGAAAAATCGAAAAGCCACTGCCGCCCAAAACCACCGGCGCGCCCGAGTGCCGGCGCAATTGGGTGACGAGGTCACGCAGTTCGTCGAAGAAGGTCTCGCGCCGCTGGATCAGCGCGTCGTCAACGTTCCGCAGCGAAACGCCGATCACGTCGGGCCGGAACGCGCTGACGGCGTCGCCGAGCGGTTCGCGGTGCAATTGGAAATCCAGCAGCCGGACCTCGTGGCCGGCCCGGCGCGCGGCCGCCGCCACGTACGCCGCCCCCAGCGGATACACCGCGTACGGGAACTCATAAACGTTAATGCTGAGGAGCAGGACCCGGCTCGGCATGGCGCGGTCATTGAGCCGCAGCCGGCGGGATTCGCAACCCGAAATCGCCGGATTGGTCCCGCGCGGCGCGAACCTCGAACCGTCGGTGGCCAGCTCGGTTCACGGCTGGGCGGGATGCAGCGTCAGCCGCGCCACCACCGGGAAGTGGTCGCTGGGGTATTGGCCGCCTTGCTCGAAGGTCACGATCTCGGTGCTGGCCACGTCCGCGTCGCCGCGCAGCAGGATCCAGTCGATCCGTTGGCCGCCGGGCCGCGGGCCGTTGAAATTGTGGAAGCTGTTGACCTCGGCATTGCGCCGTTCCCTGGCAAGGTGCCAGGTATCCTTGAAGCCACCGTCGTTCACGAGGATGTCATAGGCTTTGTTCGCGCCGGACACCGCGTTGAAATCGCCGACGAGCAAGACCGGCAGTTTCGTCTTCAGGGCGTCCACCCGCTCGCGGATCAACGTGGCGCCTTTCTCCCGCGCCAACTGGATCGCGTGGTCGAGGTGCGTGTCCCAAAAGTAGAATTCCATCCCGCTCTGCCGGTCGCGGAAACGCACCCAGGTCACCATCCGGCGATTTGTGTTGCCCCAGGTGGACGAGCCGATGACGTTCGGCGTGTCGGACAGCCAGAAGTGGTCGTACTCGAGCGGCTCGAAGCGGTCGCGCCGGTAAAAGATCGCCATGAACTCGCCGCGGCTGCCGCCGTCGCGTCCGGTGCCGATCCAAGCATACGTCAGCAAATCGGCGGCCAGGTCTTTGAGTTGTGGGTACAAGCCTTCCTGCGTGCCGAACAGATCGGGGTGGACCGACTCGATGCAAGCCTTCATCACCGGCCGGCGCTGCGGCCAGGCGTTTGGTGGCGTCGCGCTGGCGTAACGCAGATTGAAGGTCATCACGGTCAGTTCGGCCGGCGAGGCGACCGGCTTCTCGCCCGCGCCGTTCGCGTTGAAAGCCATCGCGAGCACCAGGCCACACGCCCACAAAAAGGAAGTTTTCACGCGCCCACTGTGACCCGCCGCGCTTTGACCGGCAAGCGACCGGTCGCCGAAGGAAGAACCGCGGAGCCGAGGGGAGCCTTACTTCGCCGGCAACTTGACGATGAAAGTGCTGCCGGCGCCGGGCTGGCTGGTGACTTCGATCACGCCGCCGTGCGCGTCCACGATCGCCTTGCAGATCGCCAGACCCAGGCCGGCATGGCCCTGGCGGCGCGACCGCGAGTTGTCCACGCGATAGAAGCGCTCGAAAATGTGCGGCCGGTCCGCGTCCGGGATGCCCTCGCCCGTATCGGTGACCATCAGGACGGCGTTGCCGTTCTCGCCGCGCGTGGCCACCCGGACTTCTCCGCGGTCGCGGCTGAACTGGATCGCATTGGTCAGCAAGTTCGTGACGACCTGGCCCAGGCGTTCGGCGTCGCCGCAGGCTTCGACGGCCGGCAGGTCGCTCCGAATCTCGATGTGGCGCTCGGCCGCCAGCGGGCGGACCCATTCCACGCACTCGCGCGCGACGCGCCCCAGGTCGAGGCTTTCCCGCTTCAGGGTCTCTTCGCCGGCATCGAGCCGCGTGAGTTGGAGGAGCGATTCGGTGAGCTGGCGCATTCGCTGCGCGGCGCGCTGGCAGGCTTCGAGGGCCTCGCGGTATTCCGGCCCATTGCGCTCGCGGGCCAGTGCCGTCTGCGTCTGCGAGAGGATGACCGTGACCGGCGTGCGCAGTTCGTGCGAGGCGTCCGAGGTGAACCGGGCCTGGTGTGCGAACGCGGCCTCGAGCCGGGTGAAGGTCGAGTTCAAAACGCCGGCCAGCCGGCCCAACTCGCTGTCGGTATCGGCGGCGTTGATGCGCTGGGAAAGGTCGCCGGCCGCGATCCGCACAGCGGTGGCGCTGATGTCCTCGATCGGGCGAATGGCGCGACTCGCCAGCCACCAACCACCCGCGAGGCCGATCACCACTTCGCCCAACTCAAGGCGTGATCCCGCCTGGCTGGCGGACCGGCGGATCAAGGCCCGCAGCCGGGCCAGCAGCTCGACCACATCGAACGGTTTGACCAGGTAGTCGTCCGCACCGGTATCCAGGCCGTGCACGCGACCGCGGACGGCATCGCGCGCGGTCAACATCAACACCGGCGTCTTCTTCGTTTTGCGCACGCGCCGCGGCATTTCACAAGCATGATCGCGGCGGTTCGCGAAATCGGTTCGCGCTCGAAACCCTGCCGGCTTTGCCCGCACACTGGGCCGATGCCGCTGATCGAACGGGTCATCGCTGTCAGCTATCGCCATCGCGTGTACTTCACCCGTGGCGTGTTCGACGCCGCCAATTGCCTGCTTGGCGACCGGCTGGTCGCACCCAGCCCGGCGCCGCCCGCGAAGGCTTTGGTGACCCTCGACGAAGGCCTGGCGACGGCGATGCCCGCATTGCCGGACCGGATCGTCGCGTGGTTCGCCGCCCACGCCGACCGGCTGCGGCTGGTCTGCCCGCCGATCCGGGTCGAAGGCGGCGAGCGCGCGAAGCACTCGGCCGTTCACGTCGCCGAAATCCAGGCCGGCATCGAGCGCCACGAGCTTTGCCGGCACTCTTACGTCATTGCCATCGGCGGCGGCGCGCACCTGGACGTGGTGGGGCTGGCGGCGGCCACGGCGCATCGCGGCGTGCGCCACGTGCGGATTCCCACCACGACGCTGGCTCAGGCCGACTCGGGCGTGGGCGTGAAGAACGGGATCAACGCGTTCGGGAAAAAGAACTTCATCGGGGTCTTCGCCCCGCCGTTCGCGGTCATCAACGATTTCGATCTGCTCGCATCCTTGCCGCCGCGGGAGAAGCGGGGCGGTTTCGCCGAGGCCGTGAAGGTGGCGCTGATCCGCGACGCCGACTTTTTCGACTGGATCGAGGCGCACGCGGAGGCGCTGAGCCGGTTCGAGGCCGCGCCGCTGGAAGAGCTGATCCGGCGTTGCGCCGAATTGCACGTGAACCACATCGCGACGAGCGGCGACCCGTTCGAGTTTGGCTCGGCCCGGCCGCTCGATTTCGGCCACTGGGCCGCGCACAAACTGGAACCGCTCTCGGGATATGAACTGCGACACGGCGAGGCGGTCGCCATCGGCATCGCGCTGGACACGGTCTATGCGCGGCGCGCGGGAATGATCGAACCCGCCATTGCCGACCGCGTGCTGGCGTTGCTGGAGCGGCTGGGCTTCCGCCTGTTCGCGGAGGAGCTTCATCGCCGCGGGCCGGATGGGCGGTTGCTGGTCCTGGCCGGGCTGGAGGAATTTCGCGAGCACCTCGGCGGCGAACTCACCGTGACGTTGCTCGCAGGCATTGGCCGGGGCGTGGAGGTGCACGAAATGAACGTGCCAGTGGTGGCCGACGCCATCGCCGAACTCGCCTGGCGCGCGCGCCCGGCGTGTGGCGGCGCAGGCTGAACGCGCCATGAAACGCACCGCGGTCCTCGACGTGGTCGGCCTGACCGAATCCTTGATCGGTGAGGCGACGCCGCACTTGTACCGGTTCAGGCAGGGCGGCTCGTTCGCCCGCATCGTGCCGGCGTTCCCGGCCGTCACCTGCACCGCGCAGTCGAATTACCTCACCGGCAAACCGCCGCGCGCGCACGGCATCGTGGGCAACGGCTGGTACAACCGCGAACTCGCGGAAGTCCATTTTTGGAAACAATCGAATCGCCTCGTGGCTGCGCCGAAGCTGTGGGAGGAGTTGCGCGCCCGCGAACCAGGCTTCACCTGCGCCAAGCTTTTTTGGTGGTTCAACATGCACTCGACCGCGGATTACTCGATCACGCCGCGGCCGATGTACCCCGCCGACGGCCGGAAGGTCTTCGACATCTACACGCAGCCGGCCGACGTGCGCCATCGCATCCAGCGCGACCTGGGCCCGTTTCCCTTCGCCACGTTCTGGGGACCGGCGGCGGGCGTGCCGTCGCCACAAGGCGCGCCCGACGCGGCGTCGCGTTGGATTGCTGAATCGGCCAAGTGGATCGAACGGACCTACACGCCCACGCTGAACTTGGTCTATCTGCCGCACCTGGACTACAACCTGCAGCGACGGGGAGTCGGGAGGCAGAAGGCAGAAGGCAGAAGGCAGAATTTAGAAGGCAGCGGGCGGAAGGCAGAACTTGGAAAGCCCTTCCTAGCATCCGGCATCCGGCATCTGGCATCCTCCCTCCTTCCCGATCTCCAGGCCATCGACGCCATCGTCGGCGATCTCATCGCGTTTTTCCGCGGGCGTGAGGTGCAGGTGGTCATCCTCTCCGAATATGGCATCACCGACGTGGACACGCCGATCCACCTGAACCGGCGGTTCCGCGAGCAAGGCTGGCTGACCCTCCGCGACGAACTCGGCCGCGAGTTGCTCGATGCCGGTGCGAGCCGCGTCTTGGCCGTCGCGGACCACCAGATCGCGCACATTTACCTGCACGACCACGCGCTCGTCTCGCAGGTGCGGCGCCTGGTGGAGGCGCAGCCCGGCGTGGCGCGGGTGCTGGGCGAAGCCGAGAAACGCGCGGCGGGCCTTGACCATCCGCGCGCCGGCGACCTCATCGCCGTGGCCCGCGAGAACGCCTGGTTCACTTACTACTACTGGCTCGACGATGCCGTGGCGCCCGACTTCGCGCGCTGCGTGGACATCCACCGCAAACCCGGCTACGACCCGGTCGAGTTGTTCACCGACCCGGCGCTGTCGCCGCTCGCGCTCAAGGCGAAGATCGCGTGGCGCCTGCTCCAAAAGCGGCTCGGCTTCCGGATGCTCATGGACGTGGTACCGCTCGATGCCACGCTCGTGAAAGGCTCGCACGGCGGCCGGCCGGCAAACGAAGCCGATTGGCCGGTGATGATGACTGACCCACCGGAGGCGTTGCCCGCGGGACGGGTCGAGTCCACTGAGGTCTATTGGGCGCTGCGGAGGTTGGTGACCGGCGCGGCAAGTCGGCAGTAACTGGCTTCGTTCATTGGCCTTTGGCCAGCCAACTCAGACGTGAGCGACCGGTGTCCGCGGATGCGCTCATGACCGGCCTTCTCGGGTTCAGATCTTCAAGGTGCTCCGGAGCCCACGCGCCGGGCGGCGGTTCGCTCGACGCACTGGTTCGCCGGGTTCCCCATCAGCGATACACGTCCCCACGGTGCCGAATGCGCTGAACCAACACCAAGAGCCCCCGGTCCTCGATCGTGTACACCCCCCGGTAGTTGCCCACGCGAATCCGGTACGTGTGCTCAGAGCCGACCAACTTTTTCACGTGCGGTGGTCTTGGCTCAGCCCCCAACGCCTCAATTGCCGCGATAACCCGCGCCAACACCAGCCGATCCAGCCGCCGCAGGTCGCGCGCCGCAGGCCAGGTGAACTCAAGCCGGTAGGAGGCCATCCGCTTTCAGCCGCTGCTTAACTTCCTCCAACGATACCCGAGGCTCGTGTCGTCGTTCGGCGATCACGGCCAGATCCTGTAGATCCTCCATCAAGGCGTCATATTCCTGAAGCGGGAGGACCACCGCGACCTTCTCGCCGCGGCTATCCGTCAAGAACTGGATGGCTGCACTCATGACCCGATGGTAGCCGAACCCTGCGAGATGTCGAAGCCTTCTGGCGAACGCCAGAGATGAGCGACCGCCACCGAAAACAACGGTGGAGCCTACGCGGCGCTCTCGCCGCTCGTGGTGAAGGCCAAGACCGCGTGGCGCCTGCGCCAAAAGCGACTCGGCTTCCGGATGCTCATGAACGTGGTGCCGCTGGACGCCACGCGGGTGAAAGGCTCGCACGGCTGCCGGCCGGCGAGCGAAGCCGACTGGCCGGTGTTGATGGCTGACTCAGCGGAAGCGCTGCCGGCGGGACCCGTCGAGTCCACCGAGGTCTATTGGGCGCTGCGAAGGTTGGTGACCGGTGCCGCGGGCCAGCCGTAGCCAACTGCCTTCATCGTTCTTCCACCCGCGATGGGCGCCGACGTGAATCGGCGCCACCTGGGAATCTGCGACGCTTCTACTGCAGCACTGCGCGGTAGAACCGGACCGGGGAGTCGGTCGCGGCTGGGGCGGTCAACGTGATCGTGTCATTCGTGCTGACGCAGTCGGTCAACGGCACCCAGTCCACCAGATTGCTCGAACTCTGGAGAGTGTAACGACTGCCGGCGGCCCCGGTCAGCGTGACCTCCACCGAACCGTCCGGCGAGGCCACCGGTTTCCCCAACTTGGGCGGTTCGGCTGGCCACCCTTTCTTGACCCGACGACCCCAATACTCCACCACGTAAAGATTGCCGGCGGTGTCCACAGCTATCCCGTAAGGGCCGTTGAACCGCGCAGCACTCCCAGTGCCGTCTGTACTGCCCGGCGTTTCTGCCAATCCTGCGAGGGTGGTCACCACACCGTCTGGCGTGATCTTTCGAATCGTGTTGCCAATGAACTCGGCCACATAGACGTTGCCGGCACTGTCCACCGCCACACCGGTCGGATGGTTAAGCCGCGCGTCGTTTCCGGTGGCATCCACGTTGCCGGATTCAGGTGCCTGTCCCGCGACGGTGTTCACCACCCCTTCGGGTGTGATCTTCCGAATCGTGTGGTTGGCGTAATCCGCGACATAGACATCGCCAGCCCCGTCCACCGCCACGCCGTTCGGTCGATGGAACCGCGCTGCGCTCCCAGCCCCGTCCTCACTTCCGGGCGCCGGAACATAGCCGTTCGCCCGACCTGCGAGGGTGGTCACCACCGCGTCAGGGGAAATCTTGCGGATCGTATTGTTGTTGCTGTCCGCCACATAAACGCTCCCATCGGCGTCCACGGCCACGCCCGTGGCAAACCAGAACAGGGCCTCGCTTCCGGCCCCGTCCGCGCTGCCAAACTCGCCCACCTGTCCGGCGAACGTGCCGACCTCCCCACCGGCGGTGATTTTCCGGATCGTCTCGTTCCCGTTGTCGGTCACGTACAGATTTCCGGCAGCGTCCACCGCTACCGTCCACGGCTGGTTGAACCGCGCGTCGCTCCCGGTCCCGTCCGCACTGCCGAGGACTCCCGGCGATCCCGCCAACGTGCTGACCACTCCAGCCGGTGAGATCTTCCGGATCGTGTTGTTGTAGGTGTCCGCCACATAGATCGTGCCGGCGGTGTCCACCGCGATACCGTGAGGTCCGCTGAATCTGGCCTCGCTGCCTGGTCCGTCCGCGCTGCCAGCTTCTCCGCCTCCGGCCAGGGTGATGAAGGTGTAAGGAGTGTAGTTCGTTTGGGCCTGCGCCACCATTGCCAGACCCGCCGCCAAACAGAGACAAAAGCCTGCTTTCATGTACGGTTCCTTGGGTTCGAGTCGATATCGGTCTCGTAAATATCCTAAGCAGGTGCAATGCCAGATCAGCACGCGCCAACCTTCGGCGGCTGTGGTGGGCGTGCGAACGTTTTGGAGTGCGGCGGTCCTCCGCCGCTTTCGGCTGTGCACCGCCCCAGCGCCAGAGGGCTGGCGCAATCCAAGACGCTTCCGCGTGAGCCCGCGCTATTGCGCTGCCGTGATCGGCCGAATCTTGATATTCCGGAACGAGACCTGGCCGTGGTCGCCTTGGAGGGAGAGGTAGCCGGTGTTGGACTTGGCGAAGCCGGGCATCCGCACGAATTTGCTCTTCGCCACGCGGGCGTTGAAGTCCTCACTCCCCAGCACGTAGTCGAAGTATTTCACGCCGTTGATTTCGTGTTCGCACTTCTCCGGGCTGATGAGCAGGCGGATGTGGTTCCACTGGCTGACCGGCTAGGTGGCGTCGAGCGGCTTCCCGGTCCGGGGATCGTCCGGCGGCTGGTAAAGGCCATACAGCCAGCCGCAACGAATCTCGTCGGCGGCTTTCACGTTGTCCTCGAGCTGGAACTCGGGTCCGGTCGCCCACGCAGCGCCGCCCTGGTCGGTGATGTGGTACATGATGCCGCTGTTGCCTGCTTCGGAGATGTTGTAGTCGAGTTGGAGCTCGAACCAGCCGAACGGCGCCGTTGTGACGAGATGCGTCTGCGGTGAGTTGTCTTTCCAAGCCGACCTTCCAGTCGTTGTCAGTTGTTCGACGGATTTGCCGGCGAGTTCGGTCCGCAGGTCCGGCGTGTATTTGCCCTGCCGGCGCGAGGCTTTGAGGTTGGTGATGACGGCGTCGCGATTTTCGATTCGCCGCCTTCGCCACCGCGTGGTACTCGTTTCGCCGTGCGCAGGCGGAATTTCCAGGTCCATTGTTCAGCGAACCGGTCGGCGCTGACGGCTTTGGCGCTCGCCTGGGTGGTGCTCGGCGCCGGCTGTTCGCTCAAAAAGTACGCCGTGAATGAGGTGGGCAACGCGCTGGCCGGAAGCGGCTCCAGCTTTGCCAGCGACGACGATCCCGAACTGATCCGTGCCGCGGTGCCGTTCAGCCTCAAACTCATGGAGAGTCTGCTGGCCGAAAGCCCGAAGCACCGGGGGCTGCTCTTCGCTTCAGCCAGCGGCTTCACGCAATACGCATATGCTTTCGTGCAGATGGACGCGGACGAGATGGAGGACAAGGACCTCACGGCGGCGACGGTGATGCGCGAGCGCGCGAAGAAGCTTTACCTGCGGGCGCGGGACTATGGTCTGCGCGGTTTGGAAACCCGGCACCGGAACTTTGGCGCCCAACTTCGCACCAACGCCCCGGCGGCCGTAAAGACGATGCGCCGCGCGGACGTGCCGCTGCTTTACTGGACCGCGGTTTCGTGGGGCGCTGCGATTTCCCTTTCCAAGGATGACCCGGACCGCGTGGCCGAAGTGCCGCAGATGGAGGCGCTGATCGACCGTGCGCTCGCGCTGGACGAGAGCTGGGGCGAGGGCGCGATCCACAATTTCCTCATTACCTACGAGATGGCGCGGCAGGGAGTGCCGGGAGATGCGGCCGCGCGCGCCCGCCAGCATTTCGAGCGGGCGGTGGCGTTGTCGGGCGGCCACCTGGCCGCGCCGTTCGTGAGCTACGCCGAGGCGGTGTGCGTGCAGAAACAGGATTTGAAGCAATTCGACGAACTCCTGCAGCGCGCGCTGGCGGTGGATGTCAACGCGCAGCCCGACAACCGCCTGGTGAACCTCATCATGCAGCGGCGCGCCCGCTGGCTGGAGTCCAAGCGTGAAGACCTTTTCCTGATTACTGAACCTCCCCAGGCAAAATAGCGTCCAACTCCCCATGCGGAACCGAAGATTCCTTTCCCGACTGTGTGTCGTCTTAGTCGCCGCCCTCGCGCTGGTCACCGGCGCGCAGGCCGCCCAGCGGATCAAGCTGGCCACGCTGGCGCCGACCGGCAGTTCGTTTCATAAAAGTCTGCTCGCCCTGCGCGAGGCCTGGCGCAAGGCCTCGAACGGCACGCTCGATCTGGTCATCTACCCCGACGGCAAACTCGGCGGGGAATCCGACACGGTAAGCCTGATGAGCGTGGACGCGATCCAGGCCGCCATGCTCACCGCCGAGGGCTTGTCGGACATCGAACCGGGTGTGGCTGGCCTGCAAAGCCTGCCGATGGGGTTCCACAACTTCGCGGAAGTCGATTACGTGGGCGAGAAACTCCAGCCCATGCTCGAACAGCGCATGGAAAAGAAAGGTTTTGTCGTGCTGTTCTGGTCCGACGCGGGGTGGGTGCGGTTCTTTTCCACGAAGCCCGTCGCCTCCCCCGACGATCTCCGGAAACTCAAGCTCTTCACCTGGGCGGGCAGCGCCGAGGAAGTCAGCATCTACCGCACGGCGGGTTTCAATGCCGTTCCGCTCGAGACCGCGGACATCCTGCCGGGACTCCAGACCGGGTTGATCGAGGCCGCACCGCTGCCGCCGGTGTTCGCGCTCGCCACCCAGGTGGACACGCGGGCGCCGTACATGCTCGAGTTGAACTGGGCGCCGCTGGTGGGGGCGTGCGTCATCCGCAAAGACACTTGGGAACGCATCCCCGCCGCCACGCGCGCCGAGTTGCTGAAGTCCGCCGCGCTAGCCGGCAAGGAGATCAAGAAGAACGGCCGCAAAGAGGCCGACGAAGCCGTGGCCGCAATGGTAAAGCGCGGCCTCAAGGTGACGCACATGACCCCCGAATTGGAAGCGGAGTGGCGCGCCGCGGCGGAGAAGGCGTATCCGATGATCCGTGACAAGGTGGTTCCGGCCGACGTCTTCGACGAGACGCTGCGCCTCATCCACGAGTATCGCTCCGCCCACCCGGCCAAGTAGCCCCGCGCCAAGAGTACCACACAGCAGGACCCACGCTGGCGGCCAAGAATCGCCTTCTGCGCTGACCACGCCGTGCCTACACTCCGCCCCATGTCTGCGCCCGTCAAAGTCGCGGTGCTGGGCACCGGCTCGCTCGGCAAAGAGCACGCGCGCATTTACGCCGAACTCGCCGCCACCGGCACCGTCGAGTTCACCGGCGTGTACGACGTGCTCGCTGACCGCGCCCGGAAAATCGCCGACGCGCACCGCAGACGCGTCTTCACCAGCGTGGACGAAGCCGCCGCCGCCAGCGACGCACTCAGCATCGTCACGCCCACGATTACGCATTTCGAACTCGCGAAATCGCTGCTAGCCCGCGGCAAGCATGTGCTGGTTGAAAAACCGATGACCGACAACGCGGCGCAGGCGGAGGAATTGGTGCAACTGGCCCAACAGCGCGGTTGCCTGCTCCAGGTTGGGCACGTCGAGCGCTTCAATCCGGTGTTCCGGTATCTCCAGCAAGTCATCGCCGAGCCGCGGTTCATCGAAGCCCACCGGCTTTCGCCTTACCCGGCGCGCAGCACCGACGTGGGCGTGGTGCTCGACTTGATGATCCACGACCTCGACGTGGTGCTGGCTTTCGTGCAGTCGCCGGTGGTGAGCGTGGACGCGGTGGGCATCCCGGTGCTGAGCGCATCCGAAGACATCGCGAACGTCCGCTTGCGCTTCGCGAACGGCTGCCTGGCGAATCTCACCGCCAGCCGCGTCAGCGTGGAAAAGATGCGCAAGATTCGCGTCTTCAGCGGCGGGCCGACACCGAGCTATGTCTCGCTGGATTACCGCGCCCAGGAAGGTTTTCTCTACCGTCTGGCGCGGGCCGACGAGGCCGAGAGCTCGTTGTTGAAGAAACTCCTGGCGGCGAAGGGTTCGTCCATCGTCAGCGAATTCGGCGGACGTCGCATCGTGCGCGAGCCGGTGCCGATCGCGAAGGAAGAGCCGCTGAAGCTCGAACTGCGCAGCTTCGTTGAGTGCGTGCAAGCCCGGCGGGCGCCCGTGGTCTCGGGCGAAGCGGCCAAGCGGGCGCTCGACCTGGCGTTTGAGATTACGCGGCAGGCGCGGGCCACCTTCCCCGCCGCATGAGGCCGCTGACATTTATGACGGTGGCCGGCGAGCCGAGCGGCGATCAACTTGGTGCGGAGTTGGTCGGCGCCTTGCGCCAGGCGCTGGCCGGCGAACCCTTTGCCCCGCGGTTCTTCGGCGCCGCCGGACCGCGCCTGGCCGCGGCGGGCGTCGAACTGGCGTTCGACCTCACGCGACACGCGGTCACCGGCCTGGTCGAAGTCTTCCGCGTGCTGGCGGACTTCCGCCGGTTGATGCGGCAACTGCTCGACCTCGCCTGCGAACGGCAGCCGGACGTGGTCGTGCTCGTGGACTTCCAGGGCTTCAACCGCCGGTTCGCGCGGGCGTTGCGGCAACGGGTGAACGCGCAACGCCGGCGTTTCAACAATTGGCGACCGCGGATCGTCCAGTACGTTTCGCCGCAAGTCTGGGCCTCGCGTCCGGGCCGCGGCTACGCGCTTGCTGACGAGGTCGATTTACTGCTGTGCCTCTTCCCGTTCGAAAAGGACTGGTACGCGCGCCGTGTTCCGCGGCTGCGCGTGGAGGCGGTGGGCCATCCGATCCTGGACCGCCACCGCGGCCAGGAAAAACTCCGCCCGGCGGGTCCGCCCGAGCCGGCGCCAGGCGTGACCTCGCTGGTGCTGCTGTTGCCCGGCAGTCGGGCGGGGGAGTTGCGCCGTCACCTGCCGGTGATGCTCGAAACGGCGCGGCTCATGGACATCCGGCACCGCGTCCGTTTTCGCCTCGTGTTGCTCGACGCCTCGCTGCGCGGCTTGGTGGAAGAGCAGTTGCGGACCTGTTCGGTGCCCGTGGAAGTGCGTATCGGCGGGCTGGCCGAATCCTTGGCGGAGGCCGCGGTGGCGATCGCTTCGACCGGCACCGTCACCCTCGAATGCGCGTATTTCCGCGTGCCCACCGTGGCGCTGTACCGGACCTCGCCGGTCACGTTTTGGATCGGCAAGCGACTGGCGACCGTGAATTCGCTGGCCATGCCCAACCTGCTCGCCGGCACGCGTGTCATGCCCGAGTTCCTGCAAGGCGCGGCCACGCCGGGAAAGCTGGCCGAGGCGGCGGGAAACTTCCTGACCCACCCGTTCTTGCGCGACGCCGTCCGCGCCAAGCTGGACGAAGTGGTGGCCCAACTCGGCCAGCCCGGCGCCAGCGAACGGGCAGCCAGGGCCATCGTGAGCTTGCTCTCAGCGGGAGCCAGAAGCTGACTGGGACCGCACCGAACGTTTGCGAAAGCGGAGAGGCCAGCTCAGGCGAAGGTCCCGGCACGTGCGCTAGCCGCCGAGCCTTGAGCAGTCCGGCACAACAAAAGCATTACCGGACTTTTTCCTAGCCCAGGGCAGGCCGTTGGCTATAACGGGTCGCATGAAACAGCTCCTCTCTTGGTTGGGCGCTTCGAGCGTCGCGATCCTGACTTGCCTCGCCGCGGAAGATGGAAATTGGACTCCGCTCTTCAACGGCACCGACCTGACCGGTTGGGTCCAGCACAGCGGGAAGGCCAAATACTTCGTCGAGAACGGCGAACTCGTGGGCGAAACCGTCGCCAACACGCCGAATTCCTTCCTGTGCACGACCCGCACGTTCCACAACTTCATCCTCGAATTGGATTTCAAGCCGATGACCGGCCTGAACTCCGGCATTCAGATTCGCAGCGAGTGCTTCGCAGAGCCCCGAACCGCCGAGATCGGCGGCAAGACCTACAAGTTTCCCGCCGACCGCGTGCATGGCTACCAGGTCGAGATCGATCCGAGCGACCGCGCGTGGACCGGCGGCATCTACGATGAGGCCCGACGCGGCTGGCTGGTCGATTTGAAGAACAACGAGCCGGCCCGGAAAGCTTTCAAGGCAAATGCGTGGAACCATTTTCGCATCGAGTGCCGCGGCGACTCGATCAAGACGTGGCTGAACGGCGTGGCGGCGGCCGACCTGAAGGACTCGGTGACGCCGGTGGGCTTCATTGCCCTCCAGGTGCACGCCGTGGGTAACAAGCCGGAGAAGCTGCAGATCCATTGGCGGAACATCCGCCTTCAGGAACTGCCCTGACGGGCTTGAGTGAGGTTTGGCGTCGCGGGCGAGCGCTCGCGGCGGGTATTGTTTTCCGGCCTTTCAGGCCGCGACCGGCGTCGCGGTCTGCACGTTATCCCCTACCACTTCGGAGAACGTCCGCACCGTCTGTTCGGCCATCCGGCGCGCGCTGAACTGGTCCCGCGCCGCCAGGCGGGCTGCGCGCGACAAGGCGAGCCGCCGGGCCGGATCGAGCAACAGACGCTCGAGCGTGTCGGCCAACGATTCCGGATCGCCGGGTTCGCAAAGATCGCCGGCGCCGCTCGCTTCCACGATCTCGGGAAACGCCGCCAGGCGCGGCTGGACGATCGGCACGCCGGCGGCCAACGCTTCCACGAGGTAGAGTCCAAAGGCCTCGCCGTACACCGCGGGCACCGAGAAGACCGACAGGGATTTCAGGAAAGCGATCTTCTCCGCGCGCGACAAATTGGGGTGAAACTCGACCGAACTGGCGGCGCCTCGGACGCGCAGCCGCGCCTTGAGTTCGCGCACGAAAGGCCGGTCGCCCGGGCCGCAACTGCCGCCGATCTTGAGGCGCAAGCCCGGAATCCGCCCCCGTTGCTTGAGCAGCAGAAACGCCTCGACGAGCGTGTCCAGGCCTTTTTCGCGGCACATCCGCGCGAAGAAACCGATCATGGCGGGCGCGGAGCCGTTTTGGGCCGCGGGAGCATCGGCGTCGCCGTAGCCGGCCTGGCTGACCCCCAGCGGGACCACCCGGATGCGCTCGGCTCGCAGGCGCAGGCGCGTGGCCATGCGATCCGCAAAGTAGCGGCTGGGCGCGATGAACAGGTCGGCGTCGCAGGTGTTTCCGCTCAGAATCCGCCACGCCTCGGCGCGTTGCGCGCCCGGCAGGGAATCCAGAAACGATTCCTCGCCGGCCAGCAGGCAAACCACTGGCGAGCCGACCGCCTGGCGCAAACGCCGGGCAAGCCCGAGCAGGAGAATATTCGAAAGACAGACCACGTCCGGCTTGGGCTGCGTTTTCAACCAGCCGACGAGTTCATCGAGCTCGCGCGACTGGTTGCCGTGCTCACCCTGGAGCATCGACACCGTGAGATTGCCGACCTGTTCGGGGCGGGTCCTGACGGCGAACCGGCCTACGAGCCGCAGCAGCCACGGCTGAGCCAGGAAGCGATGGAGCCAGGGCGGCTTGGCCCGCAACAAGGCGCCGTATTGTCCAAGATAGACGTTGATGCCGCTGAAGAAAATGGGCATGCCCGCGCCGGCGTTGGCCTCATCCAACTTTAGCGGGAGATACATCGGCAACATCAGGGCGGAATGCCCCAGGCGCCGCCACTCGGCAACGAGCGCGTTGTCGCGGATGCAATTTCCGCAGTAAATGCCCCCGGTACCCGGGGTGATCTGGACGATGTTCACAACTCAACCACGCCCCGCCGTTCTTCGATCGGGCGGTCGGATATCGCGGAAGACTCGGCGGGCGTCTGACCGTTCACGTTAACCGGCAACAAATAGCCCATGCCGGGTCGCGTGTCCAAGCCCATGCGCGACTGCAATCGCGAGCGAGCGGTTGGCCTGGCATCGGCCGCCGTTGATACCCCACCCTGAATTGTACCGGGATCAACGGTCTGGGAATCCCAAACCGGGTCTTCGCGACCGCCGCCCAAACCCGCACCAAACCCGCATGGAGGTGGCGCAAACTTGCCGTTTTGTCGGTTGGGGTCAAGTGTTGTAAGCACGCATATAACGCCGTTCCGCGGTTGCGCTTTGTGGTCCGCGCAACGGCGGAAGAAGCCGGGGAACGATCGCGCTGCCGTTCCCCGAGGCGGGAGGCGAGGGCAAGTTCCTCGCGCGAAGTCGGGCAGACTGGAATCAAAAAAGACCTGGCGGTGCCCGTTGGGGGCAGACTAATAGTAGTGGTTGCCATGCAGACCCGAGGTCTATCGTCCCGCCACGTGACGGCTGACGTTCGTCGCGACACCGACGGGAAGCCGGGCGTATTCACCCTGAGTTTCGCGGGCGAAACCATCTTTCTCGACCCTGGCACACCGTGGGTAAAGGCGGACACTTACAAATGGATAGCGCGCGGGATCATCGAGCAGCCGCAGTCCTTCCACGTGGAGGCCGACGGCACGGTGGAGATCAACGGCGAGAAAATCAGCCTTCACGACCCGGTAGGGACGGCCAGGCTCGAACTGGAGATCAACAAACACCATGACCTTCCTGCCGCCCGGAAGGAATCCGCTGCCGAGATCGCGCCGGGCACAGCCACGGCTGCCGCGCACCCGCCGGACCGCGTGGTCTTCCACGTGCGGCTCGATCAGCTCGGGCATCTGCACATCGACTGTTGTGCCGGGGAGGAGCGAACGGCCACCAGCCTGCGCGGCTTGTCGTCGCTGATCCAGAATGGACTGATGCTCAAGCCGGGCCAGCTCCACGTGGATCCCTTGCAGCGGCACGTCGAGATCGACGGGGTGCTTTTCGAGTGCAACGAAGCGGGCGCCCGGCAACTGGAGACCGCGCTCAATTACAGCTATGCCCCAGCGCTCAAAGACAGCCGCGAGACTCCGATCCTGGTACGGGAGAATCCCGCCTCCCCCACCGGTTTTGACATCCGATTCGAGATGCTTCGCGCCGGCGCACGCGTTGAAGTGAAAGGGCATCTATCCGAAGAGAAGTTGGAAATTCTGCAGGATCCGACGCGAAGCAACCTGCTGAAGCCCGGCATCCTGCTCCGCCTGACGCCGCCTTTCCTGATCGTGCGCCGCCGCCGCCCCGATGGAGGCGAAGAAAAGGTGCCGGAGTTGCCTGACTTGCAGTATCTCCGCTCCACTGCGATCGAGCTCCAACAGTTACTCAACCACCCCCTGGTCCGCCGCGGCGCCGGCCCCGCCACCCCCACGGCCGGGGCGGAAGAGCCGGCGGAATTGGTGGCACTGCGGGTTCGTCGCAGACCGCAGAATCAGCTCTCCCTTTGGCTGGAGTTGGTGACGAGCAAAGGCGGGACGTCCGAAGGTTGCGCCTTCACGCACCACAACCTCACCGAGCTCCAGCACGTGGGGAGTTTTCTGTCGCATCTGGACGTAACGCTCTCGCTGGACAACCAGCAGCTCAGCGTGTTGAACAAGAGCACGGGCGAGGAGCAGCACATCGTCGTGGACTACAACAGTGCTGACGACGACCTGGCCCGCGCCGGGCAGATGCTCACCGCTTCGCTCAAACCCCCGATGCCGCGTAAACCCAAGCCGGCAGCGAGTCCGGCGATCAGTCCGCACCCTCCCTCGGTCGAACCGCACGGCTTGGACTTCCGGCCTGAGCAGCCCGGTCCGGCGTTCACGGCGACCAGGCCGCCGGAACCCCGAAGCGTTTCCACGACCATATTCCTTGCGCCTGCCACTCCGGTGAATCCGTCTCCTACCGCCACCGCCGCCCCCTCGCCGCCCCCCGCCGTTCAGGCGCCTGCGCCCGCGGCAATCCCCGATGGCCAGCGTCCCGCTGACGTGACTGAGACCGCGACCGGGGAGCAACCGGCGGCGCCTCCGGACCAAGGGCGGCCCGGCAGTGCGGAGGCGGATGGTTTCCCTGCCGCCGATCCCCTGGAGACGGTGAAGCGGGTCTTCGAGGCGGTGGCCGAAGGTTCGGCGCTTCCCGTGCAGGACGAGCACCTGAGCCTGCCCTTCGCGTTCACCGACCGGCGGTTTCAGGTTCTGGCCTTCGACGGCCGCGCCGTTGAAAGTGTGCTGGACCTGCGTTCGGAAGCCTTCGCGGGGTTCTACCTCACGCATCTCAACGCGCAGAACATCTTGCTCGTGTATGCGAACCGGGGCCGACACATCGAGTTCGGCCCGCAACGTTGCGAACTCCAGGCATCGGTTTCGGCTGAGCCGGACGAGTTCAAGGGCCCCGGCCTGCTGGGCCTGGCACAAGACCGCGAGGGGAACTTCGCTTTTGTCGTGACGCCGGCATTCCGGGCCTGGGTCAGGATCCGCGAAAAGCCTTACTTGGAAGCGGCCGCGCGTTTTCTGACTTCCGTCGAGACCGCCGCCGGTCCGCAGGATTTCACGTTGATCTGGCCGCGGGGGTTGGACGCGCGGGGCTAGCGACTCGGCTTTGGAAGGCGGGCGAGTTTCGGCGCGACTTCCCGTGGCGACTCCCCGGTGGGATAAGGCTTGAACCGGCGCCTGCCCGGGGCGTAGTTGGCCACCCTGAAGGCCCAGTTGCCCGCAGGTGTGCGAGACGCTACGCGGTTACGAGCTCGCGGTCCATAGATACGATTCGCGGCCAAGTTCGTGGCGTTGCTCGACTGGCACGCGACGAAGAATTTAACGGGCGCTCACTGGCGCATTACCATTGCTCGAGCGCAAGAGGATCTGCGTTTTGCCCTCCCGTCCCGATGCCCGAAAGCTCAAATGCTTCCGGTTGGTACCCCCACCCTGAATTGAACAGGGATCCACGGTTTAGGAAACAGGGTAGCTTGCGGCATGAATACATGCAGCGAACACCTTGAAAATACGGGGGTTTCTGAAGTTTGTCCAGAACTGCGGACAACCAATCTGATACCGCAATGTGATACTGTTTCCGTGAAAGCGGAAAACGGCAAAACCAAGAGCCTCTGGACGAAAGCTCCGGTCGCCAACCTAGTTCGCTACGAGCCTTCGGGCATCTACTTCGCCCGCGCGAAAGTGCGCGGCAAGCTCATCCGAAAGTCGCTCGACACGAATGTCCTTTCCGTGGCCAAGCAACGGCTGGCCGACGTGCTGGACGCCGAGCACCGCTCCGTCGCTCCCCGCAGCGCCAAGATCGTCGGGAAGATGATCTTTGCGGCGGGGTTGGACATCTTCCAGCAGCGGCAGAAGCAAGACCCTGAACTCAAGCCGCGCAGCGTCGAATACAACGAACGCACCGCCGAGTGCCTTCTGAAGACATGGCCGTCCCTCTCCGAGACGGACATGAAAAAGATCACGAAGGAGGAGTGCATGGACTGGCGGGCGCGGTTCGGCCAAAAGTATTCCGCCACTGTGACGAACGGAGCCCTTTCGATTCTGCGCCGCGTGCTGGACATTGCCATCGAAGCCGGGGTGCGTTACGACAATCCCGCCAAGGCCAAGGAAGTAAAGCGCGCGCGTGTCCCGCAAAAGGAATTGCGCTTGCCGGAACCTGACCAGTTCATCGCGCTCGTGAAGCACGTTCGCGGGAACGGCAGCGGCAAGGGAGGACTTTGCGCGGACGCGATCGAATTCTTCTCCTATTGCGGACCTCGTTTGACCGAGGCAGCGAGAATCCTTGGACGCGACTGCGATTTCACGCGTGGCGAAATCATCATCCGTGGCGACCCCGAAACGGGAACGAAGAATTGGGAGATGCGCCGCGTGCCGATGATTCCCGAAATGCGGAAGCTCCTCGACCGCCTCAAAGCCGACCGTGGCGAGGAAGACTTTCTCAAGAATCCCGTGTGCCGCGTTCGGAAGTTCAATCGTTCGCTCAAGAACGCCTGCAAGCAACTCGGCCTGCATCATCTCACGCACCACGACCTGCGCCACCTGTTTGCGACCCGCGCGATTGAATCGGGCGTGCCGATTCCGACGGTCGCGAAATGGCTTGGGCACAAAGACGGCGGGGTGCTGGCAATGGAGACCTACGGACATCTGCGCGATACGCATTCGGCGGACATGGCGCAGAAGGTTGTTTTCGCAGCCGAGAAACCAGCGGAGACGAAGCCGACAGCAACAAAGACTCCCACTGCAACCCCGGCCAATGTCGTCCCGATGCCGGCCAGCGAGGAAGACCGGAAGGCTGCGGCCAAGGCCAAAGCCAAATACAAGTTTCCGTGGTGGGCCTCGACCAACCCGGTCGAAGTGTTTTGGGGCCAGGTCAACGAACCGGTGCGGATCGTTTCCCTTGAGAAATACCACGAGTGCGCCACTGCCGCGATGGGCCGCGAAGTATTCGCTCAGGAGCTTGCTGACCCCGACTCGCTCCGGGATGAATTCGTCGAGCGCACCGGCAAGAGAGTCATAGCGGAGCTTTCGTCCAAAATCCCGCACCCCGCGCCTGAAAAACAGGCTGTGGTGTGCTAAATTGCGGAACGCATGGAATTCCTGCTCATCATCGGAATCGGAGCGCTTATCGCTATCTGGGCCGTCATCGGCACCAGACCGAAGCGCCCGATTCATTTTGGGCGACGGTCGTCCCCCAACCGCCAGTTTTCTCCCAGCGCAACGCCGTCTTGGAAGAAGGATGCTGCCCTGTCGCACCCGATTGGGGAGTTGGAGTATCTCGAAGGCATCGAGCGGCACGACAACGATCCAGAGCATCAGCCTTTCCCTCTGCCGCCTCCGCACCCCAAAGAGTGACCTCCGGTTTCGTAGGCCACTCTGGCTTGTTCTGCTTCCCGGAAATGCTACGCTCAATCGCATGGCGAACATGCACACGCCGGAAGAATCAGCCATCAACGAGCATTCCTGCGCCTTGGCTTGCATCGTTTCCTTGGCTCGGGATTGCGGAGTGAGCGTAACGCAGGGCGATTTGATCGCCAAATACACGCCGCAGATTCCAAAATGGCAGGCGACTCCCGGTTTGCTGAACCTCACGGAAATGATTGGTTTTTTGCGAGTCCTGCTGAACGCTAAAGCGTGCGTGATTACCGACGACAAGACCGAGTGCCTGAGATTGTTGCAGGAAGCCGATACAATCGGCGGCTTCGTAATCACCAAGAAGTATTGGGACGAGAACGGCAATCTGGCTGACTTTAATCACTGCAGGCGAATCGTAAGGTTTTCAGGCGACGGATTGATGCTAATGAATCCCAAACAACAGGGGCAGGCAGATACCGTTGGTTGGAAGTGGGACGCTCTCGGCCTGTGGCAAGCCTTCGCTCTCGTCGTGAAGGCGTAGGCGCGTCTCGATTAGCTTTGCTCCGAATACGGGTTGCGCGTCGTCCGAATCAGATTCGCCACGGTCCTGTCGCCCGTCGGATCATCCGGCGGAAACGTTGAAGCCGAAGATTGCCGCGCCCGCGACGCGAGCGGCCCGTTGCTCGCCCTGATTTCTGAGAGTGACCCCACTAACGAGCCGCCGCCAAAGCCACCGTTCAGCGACGCTGCGGATAACGACTCGAAACCCGACGCTGCCGTAACAATGCCCGCCTTCAATGCGTCGCCAATGCCCGCTGCACCTGTGCCCGTCGCCACCAGCGTAGTCGCACCGGCTCCCACAGCGGTCCGTCCCGCAGCGAACGCGCCGCTCAGAAGGTGTGACGCCGCCATTGAGCCTGTCGCGACTGCCTTCTGAATGATGACCGGCGCGGCGATTGTGCTAAAGATCAACCAAATCGCCAGGAACGCGACCCCCATCAGGTTTTGCAGCGAATACAAGTCCGTGCCGCCGATGATGGGATACGCGCGCAGGAATGAGCGGTCGGTCATAAAATCGGTTCTTCCGGGATCTCCGTGGGATTTTTCATTGGCGAACTTGAAGATGAGTGGGGGCGCTTGAATAACTCCCCGGCGGAGTTATTCACAATCCAGGCGGCGAGCGAGGCGAGTTCTGGCTCGGGGA
>JAKANS010000060.1 GCA_021823625.1 bacterium
CGCCGGATTTGCGCGACTGGGTTCCGGATAACCATCTGGCCCATTTCGTGGTGGAGGCGGTCGAGGGGCTGGCCCTGCGAGGCGTCAGCGTCAACCACCGGGGCGCCGGTTCCGAACAATATCCGCCAGGGATGATGCTCAGTTTGCTCATTTATTGCTAGGCGGCTGGGGGGGGCAGCTCCCGCCAGATCGAGGTGGCGATTTCCGAGAATGTGGCGGTACGGTTCATCGCGGCCAATACCCACCCGGATCACGACACGATTTGCACGTTCCGGCGGGAGCATAAGGCCCTGTTGGAAGAGCGTTTTGTGAAGGTGCTGGAACTGGCGGCGGAGTTGAAGCTGCTGCAGGCAGGCCAAATCACCGTCCGCCTGGACGGGACGAAAGTGGCCGCCAACGCCAGCAAGCATGGGGCGGTGAGTTGTGCGCGGGCCGGGGAACAGCTCGCGCAGGTGGCGTGGGAAGTAAAGCAGTTGGTGGCCAAAGCCGAGGCCGCCGACAGGCCCCCTTTGGCCGACGGGTTGAGCGGGCCGGAGGAAATTGCGCGGCGGCAAGAACGCCAAGTCAAGCTGGCAGAAGCGCGGCGGGGGATCGAGCCGCGGGCCACGGAACGGGCGCAAGCCCCCAAGGCCGAGGTGGAACCGCGGCCGGCGCGAGGGGAAGGCGGGGGAAAAGTGCGCGGGCCCGAACCCCAGGCCCCGCGCGAGCAACCCGCGGGGAAAGACCATTTTGAGCAGGCCTACAATGCGCCGGCGGCGGGGGCGGTGGACCGTCGTTTGATTGGGGGGGGGGCCCGGGGGACCGACGCGCCCAACGACAAAAGGGAATTGCTCCCGACGGGGCAAGCCGGGAAGACCGAAGGGGGGGGGGCGCGGTGGCGGTGGTTTTGGCGGACAGTGGGTTTTACAGTGAAGCGGCGGTGAAGGCGATCGAGGCTAACGGGGACACAAGCGTGTTGGCGGCGGTGGAACGAAAGAGCCACCATCGCACGGTGGCGGATCTGGAGAAACGGTCCGACCCGCCCCCGCCGGGGCCGGAGGCGGGGGGGATGGAAACGATGAAATGGCGGATGTCGACAAGCGCGGGCCAAGCCCTTTATAAACTCCGGCAACAAACTGGGGAACCGGTTTGGGGGATTCTCAAAGAAGCGATGGGATTTCGGCGGTTTCTGCTGCGGGGTCTGGAGAAAGCCCCGGGGGAATGGCCGCGGGTGTGCGTGGCCTATAATTTCAAACGGCTGCAGCGGCTGACGGGGGGCTAAAAATGGAGGGGGGAGGGCTCTTTTCTCTGCCCGGCAGTGGCAGGAGGGTTGAAAGGGGCGGGATCTGATTTTCCTTGATGGTTCGGCTCCGGAAAAACACCGGGTCAAAGCGATTTTTAGTCCCGAGCTATGCCAACCCTCCTTGAGGCCACTACACTGAAATCGTTTTTAAGTCCGACAGGCTGCTAGCACCAGCGAACACACGTACGGATCATCGCCGCCCACCCCCGGATTGAAGCTGTCGTCCAGAGTTCCGTCCACTTTGAGACGGCCGAGGCAGTCGTGAGATTGCCCGCCAAGCTTACTGAAACCGCCGCCGATCAGAATCTTCCCGTCCGCCTGCACCGCCATTGAATACACGGCCGAGTCCACCCGCGGATTAAGGTCGTCCGGAAGCGGGGACTGCGCACGGACAACCACCACAGCGAGGGTGCAGACGCCTGTCGCGAGGTAAAGCTAGAGGCTGGGCTTCCGCCGATAACGGGAGCGATGATGCGCTTCCCAGGTCGTAGGGGTGCGCAGGTCGTTGGCTTCGGGGTTCCGAGCCCCCCCCCGTTCGCATGAGGCCGTCCCGGGCGCGAGGTGCATAAGAAGTAGGGTTGCGCAAGGACTAAGTGCCGGACGAGCGGACTTGTCAAGCTCCCGGTAGCAAGAATGAACAATTGGCTCTATCAACGGTGCGCCTCTAATCAGCACGAGTTAACAGCCCAGCAGCCTGAAGGGCTGCCGAGCTACCGGCTGTTCCACGCGGCGACAATGGCTTTCGGATTGCTATCAGCACAGCCAGCAGGCAACCGGAGGGAAAGCGACGCCGAGGTCGTGTCCGGCGGTTGGATCGACTCGATTTTCGCTCGGCGTGCTTGCCCCGGGAACTTCGATCTACATGCCGTCGGCGCCGGCGCGGTAGTGAGTCTGCGGATAAACCGCGGAGAACTACAGATGCTTGGGGCCTTGTGTGTATGGACAAGCGGGAAACACCGCATCCACCGCCCAATCACTCCGGGGGGCTGCGCGCGATTCAATCCCAGCCAGGCCCTGCCGCTGCCGGGACTTTCAGCTCCGCGGATGGTACTTGCGGTGCACCTCGCGCAATCGCTCGCCGGCGACGTGGGTGTACACCTCGGTGGTGCCGAGGTTCGCGTGGCCGAGCAATTCCTGGATCACCCGCAAGTCGGCGCCGTGTTCGAGCAGGTGCGTGGCAAAGCTGTGTCGCAGCATGTGCGGCGTGACGTTTCGAGCGATGCCCGAACGGCGGACGCGGTTCTTGATTCGCAACCAAAGCGTGACTTGCGCAAAAGGCGTTCCCCGCTGCGTCAAAAACACGGCCGCCGGCGAGCGCGGTGTGACGAGTTTGGGGCGGCCGGTTTCGAGATAGCGCTGCAGCGCCGCGACGGCCTGGCGCCCGACTGGAACAACGCGTTCCTTGTTGCCTTTGCCGATGACGGTGACGAATCCCGCCTCCAGGTGGAGTTGCTCCAGGCGGAGGTTGCGCAATTCCGCGAGGCGCAGGCCGGAGGCGTAGGCCAGTTCCAACACGGCCTGATCGCAGAGGTCGCTGGGCGTCGGCCCGGACGACGGCTGGAGCAGGCGGTCGATTTCTTCGGTCGCGAGCGATTTGGGCACGCGCTGCCAGCGACGGGGCAAAGCCAGGTGCTCGGCGGGGTTGGCCGGGAGCAGCCGCTCACGTTCGCAAAAGCGGTAGAACGCCCGCAGCGCGGCGATCTCCAGGTACACACTTTCGCTGCTCAACCGGCGGGGCGAGTTTTCGGGTTCGTGGGCCAAGGCGCGCGCCCGTTCGTGCTGGAGAAACGCGGTGAGGTGCGGCAATTCCACTTCGCGCCAATTCTGAATCCCGTTTACCCGCGCCCAGGCCACGAACTTGTCCAACTGCGCTTTGTAGGTGCGCTGGGTGTGCTCCGCCTGCCCGCGCTCGTGGCGCAGGTATTGCAGGAAATCTTCGACCAGTTCGTGCATATGTGCGGTGGCGACCTTACGCCGCTGCGCCGGCGTGGCGAGGTTTGACCTTCCTCCTGCCTTCGCGCAGTCTGCGCCCATGGCAAACACGTTCGGTCACCTGTTCCGCATCACCACCTGGGGCGAGTCCCACGGCGGTGGCGTGGGCGTGGTGGTGGACGGTTGCCCGCCGCGGTTGGCGCTCAGCGAGGCAGACATCCAGCCCGATCTGGACCGGCGCCGGCCGGGGCAATCAAAGATTGTGACGCCGCGCAAAGAGACCGACACCGTCCAGATCCTTTCCGGAACGTTCGAGGGCTTGACGCTCGGGACGCCGATCGCAATGTGGGTTAAGAACGAGGACGCGCGCTCGGAAGCTTACAGCGAAATGGCGACGAAATTCCGGCCTTCGCACGCGGACTACACTTACCAGGCGAAGTACGGCATTCGCGCCTGGCCGGGCGGGGGTCGCAGCAGCGCGCGCGAGACCATCGGTCGCGTGGCCGCCGGCGCGGTGGCGAAGAAGCTTTTGCGCGAGCGATTTGGCGTGGAAATCCTCGCCTGTGTGAGCCAGGTGCAAAACCTGCAGGCGGCGGTCAATCCCGAGACGCTCCAGCTTTCGGCGGTCGAGTCGAACATCGTGCGGTGCCCGGACGCGGCGGTCGCGGCGCAGATGATCCAATTGATCGAGCAGCGGCGGGCGGAAGGCGATTCGGTCGGCGGCATCGTGCTGGGCGTCGCCCGTGGCGTGCCGCCGGGCTGGGGCGAGCCCGTCTTTGACCGGCTCGAGGCGGACCTTGGAAAAGCCATGCTCAGCCTGCCGGCGTCGAAGGGATTCGACATTGGCTCCGGCTTCAACGCCATCCGGTTGACCGGGCGCGAGCACAACGACGCGTTTCGCAACGTTGGCGGGCGCGTGCGCACATTGACCAATCGCAGCGGCGGGGTGCAGGGCGGCATCAGCAACGGCGAGACGATTTACTTTCGGGTGGCGTTCAAGCCTGTGGCCACGATCATGCACGAGCAGGAGACCGTGGACGCGCAGTTTCAAAACACGACCTTGAAGGGCCGCGGGCGCCACGATCCCTGCGTGCTGCCGCGGGCGGTGCCGATGGTCGAGGCGATGACCGCGTTGGTGCTGGCCGATCACGCGCTGCGACACCGCGCGCAATGCGGGTGACCCTGGGCGGTGGAACGTCGCATTGACGGCGGGCGCGGCGCGCGCAAGGGTGAGGCCATGCGCAAGCTCTGGATCAACCCACACGCGTCGGGATTGTGCCCGGTCGCGTCGCGAAATCCCCAGTTCAAGCCCCGGCGGGTGATGGCCTTCACCTTGATCGAACTCCTGGTCGTCATTGCGATCATCGCGATCCTGGCCGGGATGCTCCTGCCGGCGCTGGCCAAGGCGAAAAACCAGGCGCACGCGACGCTCTGCAAAAACAACCTCAAGCAGATCGGCCTGGCCACGTTCATGTACGCGGACGACAACTACGACCAGTTGCCCTTCGCCTGGTGGTATTACGCGGCTTACGACAGCGCCGACTCGAACAATTTCCAGACGCTGTTGATCCCGTACGTGGCCAGACTGAAGTTCAACTCGAGCACGAACACCGCCAGCAGCGACTTCGCGAAAAACGTGTTCCGTTGCCCGACCCGGATGCTGGAGAACCACTGGCGCCAGTACAAAAACTACCCCGGCTTCGGCAACCCGTGGAAGATCAGCTACGCGATGAGCCAGTACACGCTGGCGGAGTATCCCCCGCGGATTACGAGTCCGAAGACGGCCAAGCTCACTTCGGTGGTCAATCCGGCCCAGGCGTTGGGGGCGGTGGACGTTTCGTTCGAGCTGAACCACCCGGCCGTGATCTCGCTGGGCCCCGCTGGCGACGGTTTCTGGGACGTGGGGTACAAGCACGGAGAAACCCACCCGCGGGGCAAGGCGAACGTGGTCTTTCTGGACGGGCACGCGAGCGGGTTTAACGCGAAACAGACTAACGGGATCATTTTGGAGTTCAAGAAGTAGTTGGAACCGGGGGCCTTTCGGACCGGGCTTTTCCGATTGCGTTTCGCCCGCGACGCAGATTACGGTCTGGCCGTACCCATTGAACGAGGCGACCTCAACGGTGCCGGACGGCACCCGGCCTGTGAGGTGTGCCATGCCGTCAACCCAAAGAACCGAAGCATGAAGACATCAACCCGAATTGCCTGCATCGTGGCGTGCGGCTGGCTCGCCCTGAGCGGCCCGACGCCAGCCCATGCGGCGCTGGTCCAAAACCCCAGTTTCGAGAGCAACATCAATGAGACCTGGCCGCATTACGGCCCGATCGATCTCTGGGCGGGAGGCAGTGGCGTCAACGACGTCTCCGGCCCGTTTCATAATTCCCAGACGGCGATTCCCGATCAGTCGCGGGTGGCTTTCAAGCAAGGCGCCGGCACGTTGTCGCAGGAGATTAACGGCCTGACGCCGGGCCAGCAGTATTGGGTCCAGTTTTACTACGACGCCCGCGCGGGTTCCCAGAAGGTGGACATCACGGTGAACTTCAACGACGGCCTCACCGACCTCGAAGTGGGCAAGGTGGTCAACGTGCTGCCTGCGTACACGAAGAACCAGCCGTATTACTTCGCCTCCTTCCCGTTCACGCCCGAGTACGACTACGGGACGCTGACCTTCACGGTGGCGGTCACGGGCGACAGCACCGCCCTGTTCGACGGCGTGACGATCGTGCCGCGCGACGCGGGGAATGTGGTCGTCGCCAACCCCAGTTTCGAGGCGAGTGGCGACGTGCTCGACGGCGGGTTTTTCACTGGTGGCCTGGCGGGTTGGCAGGGCACCGGCAACTACACGGTGGACCGTGGCGACCTCAGCGGGGCGTACGCGGACAACGGCAGCCCGCCGGATCAAGATCACGTCGCGGTGCTCAACGACGTCAGTTCGCTGAGCCAGGTCGTGAACGGACTTGTCCCTGGCAAGCCGTACCAACTTAGTTTCGCCTACAACGCGCGGACCGGGAACACGCCGCACCTGCAGGTCAAGGTGGGCGACAGCGTGGCCTTCGAGGAGAACGTCTCCGCGGTGGGCGGAGTGGCCGCATACCGGACCAAGACGGTGACTTTCACGGCCACGGATTTCAACGCCCAGATCACCTTCGCCCAAAGCGCTGCGGGCAACCTGACGCTGCTCCTCGATGACGTGAAGGTGATGGGTGAAACCGCCACCCCGTTGCCGCCGCTGGCCATCAGCCCATCGGTGGCGGAGATTGCTCCCGGCCAGAAGGTGACCGTGTCGGTTACGGTGCCGAGCGAATTGCTGATCGTGCGGGCGGTGGATCTCAAGTTTCAAAGCCTGACGCCGACCGTAGCCCGCCTGGTGGGAGCCGATGCGGACGGCATTTTGACCCTCCATTTCGACAAGAATGGGACAGCCACCGGAACGTTCGAGGTGGAAGGATTGGGGCGTGGTTCTGCACTGTTGGATGTGGTCGATAGCGCGGGGTTGACGGTGCAGGACACGCTGATGACCTACGTGGTGACCTCGCTGGTCAAGAACCCGAGTTTCGACAGTGCGCCCGCACCGGCCTCGCCCGGCTACGGCGACATTCTGGGGTGGACGGGTGGCTCAGGCGTCAACACTTCTGCCGGCCCGTTCTTCGACAACGGCCTGGTTCCTGACCGGACGCAAGTCGGCTTCGTCCAAGGATCGAAAACCCTGTCGCAGGACATTTCCGGTCTGACGCCGGGCCAGAGCTACTGGCTCCAGTTTTACTACAACGCTCGCGAGTTCGGCACCGATTGGACGCTCGACCTCTCGGTCAAGTTCGCCGGCCAGGAACTGGCGCATATCTCCAGCATCACGGCCGTGGGGGCGGGGCTGCCGTTTTACGAGACCAATATCGTTTTCACGCCGACCGGCGACTCCGGAACGCTCGAATTTACAACTACCGTCCAAGGCGACGCTACGTTGCTGCTGGATGCGGTGAACATTGTGCCGCGCGATGCGGGGGATGTCGTGGTGATGAATCCCAGCTTCGAGGCGAGCGGCACCATCGTGGGCGGGGTGGGGTACCTGCAACCGAATCCGGTGGCGGGCTGGGCGTTTCAAGCGTCGGGCTACGGCGTCAACGTGGAGGGGCGAGATCCATTCGCCGACAACGGCAACAACCCGGATCAGGATGCCGTCCTCTTCATCCAAAATGCGGGCAGCACGACCCAGACCATCCGGGGGTTGACGCCCGGCAAGAATTACACCGTCCTGCTGTTCGCGAACCCGCGGAATTGTTGCGTGGGCACCATCGAGACCACGCTCCGTGTGAGCGTCGATGACAACCCCATTCTGGAGCAGGTGCTTCAGCCGGTCGGCGGATCCAACCCGTATTGGGTCGAGACCGCCGTGTTCACCGCGGCCAGCAACGAGGCGGTTCTGAAGCTCGAGCACGCGCCGGAGGCGGGCACCGACCGCTCGTTGGTGATCGACAACGTGCGCATCGTGCCGGAGGGCCAGATTCCGCCGATCATCCTGACCGACCCGCAGAGCGCGCCCCAGGTTCTGCGCGGCGACGACGTCAGCCTGAGTGTGTTGGCCACCGGCAAGGAACCACTGTCGTACCAATGGAAACTGAACGGCGCGGACCTGGCCGGGAAGACCAGTGCCACGCTCGACCTGACCGGCGTCACGCCCGAGCAGTCGGGGCAGTACACGGTGGTGGTTCAAAACAGCCTGGGCAGCAAAACCAGTCGCGCGGCGACGGTGAAGGTGCACGAGCGCGTGCCGGGCGCGTTCAACACCGGCTTGACCGCAAACGGCAGCCTGGTGGTGCCCGGCGAAGTGGATCCGCATTACGTGCTGGTCGATAATCCGAACGATCCCAACTCGACCAAGACGTACGCCGTGTTGTACCCGCCGACGACTTGGGTGCCCTCGACCGACGTGTCCCAATGGATCGCTCCCGTGGCGGATCCGTTGGCCGAGCCGCTGCCGAACGTCGGTTTCTACAAGTACCGCCTGGCGTTCGATCTCACGGGCTACGACCCGGCCAACACGTTCATCGCCGGCCAGACGACGGCCGCCGAAGGCCTGGACGACATTTATCTGAACGACGCCGTGAAGTCAGGTTTCCGTCGGGGGGGGGCAGCAGGCAGCTTCGCCTCGTTCCTGCTCACGGACGGGTTCAAGGCCGGCGTCAACACGCTTGACTTCCGCCTCTATGTGACCAGCAACCCGCAGGCGACGGGGTTGCACGTCACCGACCTGGTGATCGGTTCGCAAGTCATGTCCGCCACGCCGGAGTTGACCGTCGGCCTGGTCGCCGGACAGGTGAAAATCTCCTGGCCATCCGGCCTCGCGGGCTATGTCCTGCAATCGGCCGATCAGGTGACTGGGGCTTGGGCCAACGACCCCACCGCCGCGGTCGAGCAAGGCGGCCAATGGGTGGTGACCGTGGCCCCGAGCGGCGCGGGCAAGTTCTACCGCCTGACCAAGAATTGACAGGGCGTGGCGCCGCTTGCCCGGCCGAATTAGCGGGCGGCGTGACCTTTGCTTGACCTCCGAAGGCCACCCCCGGCGGGTGGCCTTCGTGCTTTCGGATGGCGGCGAGGTGGAATCGTGCGTTCACCGGCTTTGCCAAATCTTGGAGCGGCAGGTGGCGAGAAGGGCCGCGCCAACCCACCGCGCAGACGGGATTTGCCGCCGCTGGCGCGATCGAAAAGGCTGGTTTTGCGCGCGGGCCGGGAAACGTCAAAAAAGTTCAAATACTTGTTGCAACCGGTTCGACCGTTGCTAAGCTCTCCGCTCCATTTCGCCGGCGTTGGCGAGTGTCTGAAGACACGGCCACGTCGGCGGATTTTATCGCGATGCCGACCATTAACCAACTCGTCCGGAAGGGACGCGCGAAGTTGCGGTTCAAGAGCCAGTCACCGGCTCTCGAAAACGCACCGTTCCGCCGCGGCGTCTGCCTGCAGGTGATGACCCGCACGCCGAAGAAACCCAACTCGGCGATGCGCAAGGTGGCCAAGGTGCGGTTGACCAATGGCTACGAGGTCATCGCCTACATTCCCGACGAGGGACACAATCTCCAGGAACACTCGATCGTGCTCGTGCGGGGCGGCCGCGTGAAGGATCTCCCGGGCGTGCGCTACCATATCGTGCGGGGCACGCTGGACGCCGCGGGAGTGGAGAAGCGGCGGGTGAGCCGTTCGAAGTACGGAGTCAAAAAGCCGAAGGCAGCCAAACCCGCGGCCGCCGCCAAGTAGTTTGCATTTATGTCTCGCCGCCGTCGCGCTTACAAACGCCCCGTCAGTCCGGACCCGAAGTTCCATTCCGCCTTGGTTTCCCGCTTGGTGAACATGGTGATGAAATGGGGCAAGCGGAACACCGCCCAGCGCATCGTCTATGGCGCCTTCGACGAGATCGCGGCCAAAAATCCGGCGGTGAACCCGTTGGACGTGCTGCAGCGCGCGGTGGACAACGCCAAACCGCGGCTGGAGGTCAAGCCCCGCCGGGTGGGCGGAGCCACCTACCAGGTGCCTTTGGAAGTGCCTACCGATCGTCAAGTGTCGCTCGCCATGCGGTGGATTGTGGCTTTCGCCGATTCCCGTAAAGGTCAACCCATGAACAAGGCGCTCGCGGCCGAAATCATGGAGGCTTACCAAGGGCAGGGCAACGCGATCCGCAAGCGCGACGACGTACACAAGATGGCCCAGGCGAACAAGGCATTCGCTCATTTTCGCTGGTAGCAACGAACTCGAAACAACGCCCCGAGGGCAAAGCTCGATCGGGGCGTTTTTGTTCCCTAAACCGAATCAATGGCAACCGTGGACAATAATCGCGCAGTCAATTCACCGAACCGCAAGTACACGCTCGAGTGTACGCGGAATATCGGGATTGCAGCGCATATTGACGCGGGCAAGACGACGACCACGGAGCGCATCCTGTTTTACACAGGACTCATTCACCGCATGGGTGACGTGGATGACGGCAATACCGTGACGGACTGGATGGAGCAAGAACGCGAGCGCGGCATCACAATTACCTCGGCGGCGACAACCTGTTACTGGACCCAGAAAAGCGAAGGCTTGACCAAGCTGCACGACGACGTGCCGCACCGGATCAACATCATCGACACTCCGGGCCACGTCGATTTCACGGCCGAGGTCGAGCGGTCGATGCGCGTGCTCGACGGGGCGGTGGCGGTGTTTTGTGGCGTGGCCGGCGTGCAGCCGCAGTCCGAAACAGTCTGGCGCCAGGCCACCAAATACAAGGTTCCGCGCGTGGCTTTCGTCAACAAGATGGACCGCACGGGGGCAAACTTCGAGAACGCGGTCAGCGAGATGCGCAAGAAACTGGGGGCTTATGCTTATCCGGTCCAGTTGCCCATCGGCAAG
This sequence comes from bacterium, assembly GCA_021823625.1. GTDB lineage: Bacteria > Verrucomicrobiota > Verrucomicrobiia > Limisphaerales > J093 > DSVZ01. Next base: position 10,592 of record JAKANS010000060.1, read on the forward strand.
GAGGACCATTTGCGCGGCGTCATCGACGTGGTCAACCAGAAGGCCATCGTTTACGACGAGAGCGATGACGCGGGCATGCGTTACGACGTGACCGATATTCCCGCCGAGTTGCGGGACCAGGCCAAACTAGCCCTCGCCGAACTCGTCGAAGCGGTTGCGAACAAGGACGACGAGGTTGCCGCGCTGATCATCGAGGACAAACCCGTGGACGCGCTGACGCTGAAGCGTGCCATTCGCCGGCTGACCTGCCGACTGGAGTTGGTGCCGGTGCTTTGCGGTTCAGCCTTCAAAAAACGCGCCGTGCAGCCGCTGGTGGACGCGGTCGTCGATTACTTGCCGTCCCCGCTGGACATCCCGGCCCCGACCGGCCAAAGCCCGGCGGATCCGGAAACCCTCATCGAAGTGCCGGCGGACGACAGTGCGAAATTCTGCTCGCTCGCCTTCAAGCTCTGGACCGATCCCTTCGTCGGCAAGCTGGTGTTCTTTCGCGTTTACAGCGGCCAGATCAAGAAGGGCGAAATCATTTTCAACCCGCGCACGCGCAAGCGCGAACGCGTCAACCGCGTGATGATGATTCAGGCGGACAAGCGCCTGGACGTGGAAGCGGTTTATTCCGGCGACATCGCGGCGTTGGTGGGCATTCGGAACATCACCACCGGCGACACGCTTTGCACGGAGGACAACCAGATTCTGCTCGAACCGCCGACCTTTCCCGAACCGGTCATTTCGATGGCGGTCGAGCCAAAGACGAAGGCGGACCGCGACAAGCTGGGCGAAAGTCTGGCCCGCCTCGCCGAGGAAGACCCGACCTTCCGCTGTTTTACCAACGAAGAGACCAGCCAGCTCATCATCTCCGGGATGGGTGAGCTGCATCTCGAGATCATCCGTGATCGCCTGGTGCGCGAATTCAAGGTCGAATGCTCGGCCGGCGCGCCGCAAATCGCCTACCGCGAAACCATCACCAGAGCCGCGGAAGGCGTCGGCAAGTTCATACGCCAGAGCGGTGGCCGCGGTCAGTACGGGCATGCCGTCATCACCATCGCGCCCAATGAGCGCGGCAAAGGCATCGAGATCGAGAACAAGATCGTGGGCGGGGCGATTCCGAAGGAATACATCCCCGCGGTCATCGACGGGATCGAAGAGGCGATCGCCGGTGGTGTGCTGGTGAATTCGCCGATGGTGGACATGAAGATTACCATCATCGACGGGACTTACCACGAAGTCGATTCCAGCGAACTGGCTTTCAAGATGGCAGGCATTTTCGCGCTCAAAGAAGCGTGCAAGAAGGCGAACGTCATCCTCCTCGAACCGGTGATGAAAGTGGAGTGCACGACGCCCGAGGAATACCAGGGCGACTTGCTGGGCGACCTGAACCGCCGGCGCGGCAAGATCGTCAGCATCGAAGCCAAGAACAACGCCACGAGCCTGAACGCCCACGTGCCGCTGGCGGAAATGTTCGGCTACGCCACCGCGATCCGATCGCTTTCCAAGGGCCGGGCCGCCTACTCGATGGAACCGCACTCGTTCGAACAGGTGCCCGCCAACATTGTGGCGACCATTTTGGACTCCGCGAAACCGAAGCCGGCACGCAGTTAAACATAGACAACTCGTTCTTTGTATGGCAGGACAACGCATTCGCATTCGCCTCAAGGCGTACGACCACCGGGTGATCGACCAATCGGTCCGGGAAATCGTGGAAACGGTAAAGCGGACAGGGGCGATGGTGGCCGGGCCGATCCCTCTGCCGACCCGCGTCGAGCGTTACACCGTGCACCGCTCGCCGCACGCGGACAAGAAGTCCATGGAAACCTTCGAGCAGCGCACACACAAGCGGTTGCTCGACATCCTGGAGCCGACGGCAAAAACGGTGGATGAGCTCAAGAAGCTCAACCTGCCGGCGGGCGTGGATATCACTATCAAGATTTAGCTATGATTGGCTTGCTCGGAAAGAAATTGGGGCACACCCGCGTTTTTGACGCGGAAGGTGACTTGGTGCCCGTGACGGTCGTGCTGGCCGGGCCCAACCGCGTGCTGCAGGTCAAGACGCAGGACGGGAAGGATGGCTACAACGCCGTCCAACTCGGCTTCGGCGCGCAAAAAGATTCGCGGCTCACCAAGGCCAAGCTCGGACACCTGGCCAAGTTCGGCGTGGCGTTCAAGCGGGCCAGTGCCAATGAACCCGTCACCCTCGAGGGGGTGCAGCGCGTGCGGGAGTTCCGCGATTTCTCCCTGACCGTCAAGCCCGGCGACCTCCTCGGTCCCGACGTGTTCGTGCCCGGCGATTACGTGGATGCCATCGGCGTCACCAAAGGCCGAGGATTCGAAGGCGTCGTCGCCCGCCACGCTTTCGCCGGTGGCGACAGCACACACGGCGCCAAGGGGTGGCATCGCCGCTCGGGCGCGATCGGCCAACGTCTATTTCCCGGCACCGTTATGCGCGGGATGAAGATGCCGGGGCACTTGGGGCAAGTCCGCCGGACCACGCAGAATCTCGAAGTGGTGCAGGTGCTGCCGGAGCACAACGTGATCCTCATCAAAGGGGCGATTCCGGGTTCGGAGGGCGACTATGTCGTCATCCGCGAGTCGAAGAAGATTCCCAAGACCAAGGCCGAAGCCATCCGGCAACGCAAGGCGGCCGAGAAGGCCAAGGCTGAAGCCGATCGCAAGGCCGCGGAAGCCAAGGCGGCCAAGGCTGCTGGCGGCAAGAAGTAGCAGAGGAGCACCGGCATGAAACTCATCGTCAAGGACATCAAGGGCAACGCCGCCGGCGAGCATGAGGTCGGTTTCGCGGTGATCGAAAACGGCAAGGGCAGCCAGGCCGTGCACGACACCGTGGTGGCGCATCTCGCGAATCAGCGGATGGGCACTGCCTGCGCGAAGACCGCCGGCGAAGTCGCCGGCACCAACAAGAAGCCGTGGCGCCAGAAGGGCACCGGCCGCGCCCGCGCCGGCTCCTTCCAGTCCCCGCTCTGGCGGGGTGGCGGCGTGGTGTTCGGACCCAGGCCCCGCGACTTCGGCAAAAAGGTGAACGCCAAGACCCGCCAGCTCGCGTTGCGGCGCGCCCTGACCGACCGCCTGGCCGCGGGCGATGTGCTGATTCTGGACGATCTGAAGCTCTCCGCGCCCAAGACCAGGGAATTCGTGCAGGTGCTCCGTGGCCTGGACCTCGCCGGTCACACCGTGCTGATTTGTACCGGCGACGATGCCAACCTGCGTCTGGCTTCGCGGAACGTGCCGGGTGTGGATTTCGCAACCGGCGAAACGCTCAACACCTATCAGGTGCTGCGTTCCGACAAGCTGCTTTTCACCAAGCCGGCCTTCGAGAAGGTCGAGCAGCGCCTCAAGTAACATGAGCCCCTTTGACATCATCAAGTCCGCGCGGCTGACCGAGAAGGGCAGCATCCAATCGGACAAGTACAACCAGTACACCGTGGTGGCCGACCGGCGTGCTTCGAAGCCGCAAATCAAGCGCGCCGTCGAGGAGTTGTTCAAGGTGAAGGTCCTGGGCCTGAGCACCATGCATGTCCGGGGCAAGTTCCGCCGCCAGCGCACCCACCAAGCTGGCCAGGCGCCCGACTGGAAGAAGGCCATCGTGACCTTGAAGGCCGGTGACAAGATCGTGTTGACCTAGGAAACCGCGTTTATGCCTGTCAAAGCTTTCAGACCGCTGACGCCCTCCACACGGTACACCACCGTGTCGGACTACAGCGACATCACCAAGAAGCGGCCCGAGCGGAAACTCGTCAGCATCCGCAAAAAGACCGGCGGCCGGAATGCCTACGGACGCGTCACCGCGCGCGGTATCGGCGGCGGACACAAGCAGAAGATCCGGTTGGTGGACTTCCGGCGCAACAAACACGGCGTGGCGGCCACCGTGACCGCCATCGAATACGATCCGTGCCGCAGCGCGCGGCTCGCTTTGGTCGAATACGCGGACGGCGAAAAGCGGTACATCGTGGCCCCGAACGGCCTCCAGGTGGGCGCGAAGATCATGAGCGGTGCCACCGCTCCTGCGGAGTTGGGCAATGCGCTCCCGCTCAAATCCATCCCGGTCGGGCTCCAGATTCACAACCTGGAGATCATCCCCGGCAAGGGCGGCCAGATGGTGCGCACGGCCGGCGGGGCGGCGACGCTGATGTCGCGGGACGAAGGCTACGCGCTCGTTCGCCTGCCTTCCGGTGAAATACGGAAGATCAGCGAGGCCTGCTACGCCACCATTGGCCAGGTGGGCAACCTCGAGTGGGAAAACATCGTGCTTGGCAAGGCCGGCCGCTCGCGGCATCGCGGCATTCGCCCGATCAACCGCGGTGTGTCCCGCAACCCGGTGGATCACCCGAACGGTGGCGGCGCGGGCAAGTCCAAGTCCGGCGGCGGCTGGCAGCAACCCACCTCGCCGTGGGGATTGTTGGCCAAAGGCTACCGCACCCGGCACAAGAAGAAGCAGTCGAACCGGTTCATTGTCGTGCGGCGCGACGGGCGGCCAATGAAGATCAAGTAAGCTATGGGACGTTCAGTTAAGAAAGGTCCCTTCGTGGACCAACACCTGTTGGAAAAGGTCTTGAAGGCCAAAGACGCCAAGTCCAAGGCGCCCATCAAGACTTGGTCACGGCGTTCGGTCATCACGCCGGACTTTGTGGGGCTCACCTTGAACGTTCATAACGGCAAGCTCTTTCTGCCGGTGTTCGTCACCGAGAACATGGTGGGCCACCGCTTGGGCGAGTTTTCGCTGACGCGGACCTTCAAGAAACACGGCGCGCACACCGCGAAGGCCGAAGCCAAGTAGGACTATGGAAGTCAGATCCATCACCAAAAACGTGACGGTCTCGCCGCAGAAAATGCGGGAGGTCGTCCGACAAATCCAGGGATTGCCCGCGGAACAGGCGGTGGCGGTGCTGACGATGGTGCCCCGCAAGTCCGCCCGGCTGGTGATCAAGACGCTCCGGTCCGCGATCGCCAACGCCGAGAACAACAACCATCTCAAGGTCGAAAACCTGCGCGTGAAAGAGGCGGTCGCCGGCGCGGCCACCACGCTCAAGCGCATCACGGCGAAGGCCCGCGGATCGGCGGGACCCATCCTCAAGCGCCGTTCCCACATCCGCATCGTGCTTTCCGACGAGTAAGCCTATGGGTCAAAAGACGAATCCAGTCGGCCTGCGTACCGCCGTCAACCGGGACTGGCGGTCCAAGTGGTATGCCCCGAAAAGAGACTTTGGCAAGCTCCTGGCCGAAGACGAACAGATTCGGCGGACGCTCAAAAAGAAGCTCGAGTCCGCCGCGGTCCCGCGCATTCAAATCGAGCGGGCGGGCAACCGGTGTCGCATCACCATCTACACGGCGCGTCCGGGCGTGGTGATCGGCCGCAAAGGCGCCGAGATCGACAAGCTCAAGGAAGACTTGGGCAAGCTCACCGGCAAGGAAGTCTATGTGGACATCCAGGAGGTGAAGACTCCCGAACTCGACGCCCAACTCGTCGCCGAGAACGTGGCCTTGCAGCTTGAGCGCCGAATTTCTTTCCGCCGCGCCATGAAGAAGGCGGTGCAGACCGCGATGGATTTCGGTGCGGAAGGCATCAAGATCCGCTGCGGCGGGCGCTTGGGCGGCGCCGAGCTTTCACGCGTGGAATCGTACCACGAAGGCCGCGTGCCGTTGCACACGCTGCGGGCGAACATCGAATACGGCTTCGCGGAAGCCAACACGCTTTACGGCAAACTGGGCATCAAGTGCTGGATTTGTAAGGGCGAAGGCAAACCGGAGAAGACCGCGGCGAAGCCAGTCGCCCCGCCGCCGGTGATGCCGATGATACCCTCCGCGCCAGCAGCCCCGGCCACCCCGGCGGCACCGACCGTGCCCGTAGGGGTGCCCGGCGCAGCTTAACCTCCAGGAAAAGGACGAATCGCTATGGCAATGATGCCCGCCCGGGTCAAATATCGCAAACAACAGCGCGGCAACCGCGCCGGCATCGCCAGCCGGGGCAACGCTGTTTCCTACGGAGATTACGGCATTCAAGCTATGGAACGGTGCTGGATGGATGGCCGCCAGATCGAGGCCGCCCGGATTGCCATCAGCCGCTATATGAAACGGCGCGGCAAGATGTGGATCCGCGTGTTTCCCGACAAACCTTTCACGAAGAAGCCGCTGGAAGTCCGCATGGGCACCGGCAAGGGCGGCGTGGAAGGCTGGGTGGCGGTGATCCGCCCCGCGAACGTGTTGTTCGAGGTCGCCGGCGTGCCGGAGGAAATGGCCCGCGAGTCGATGCGGTTGGCGGCGACCAAGCTGCCCATCCGGACCAAATTCATCGCCCGGCACCACGCGGGAGTCTAGCAGCCAGGAGCGACCATGAAGATGTCCGAACTCAAAGACAAAACGGCGGTGGAACTGGCCGCCAAAAGCCGCGATCTGCGGCAGGAGCTTTTCAATCTGCACCTCCAGAAAGCCAGCAGCCAGTTGGAGAAGCCGGCCCGCCTGCGCACCCTGCGCCGCGACATCGCGCGCATTGAGACCGTCTTGTCGGGTTTGAAAAGGAAGACCGCCTGAGTTTTGTGTCTATGTCCGAAACGTCCACACGTCAGAGCCAGCGCAAGGAACGGGAGGGCCAGGTGCTCTCCGCGAAGATGACCAAGACCATCGTGGTCCGCGTCGAGCGCCGCTTCCGCCATCCCCGGTACAAGAAGGTCGTCCGGGCCTACCGCAAGTTGTATGCTCATGACGAGAAGTGCGAGGCTCGCCTCGGAGATCGCGTGCGCATCCAGGAAACTCGACCGCTCTCGAAACTGAAGCGCTGGCGTCTGGTGGAGGTCGTAAGCCGTGGTGTCGGCGCGGCCGTGACCGCCACCCCGACGCCGGAAGCCGCCTGATTCTATGCTGCAAATCCGTTCCATTCTCGACGTGGCCGACAACTCCGGCGCCAAGCGGGCGGCGGCGATCGGCGTGCTCGGTCGCAACCAGCGCTATGCCCGCGTGGGCGATGTCATCAAGGCCCATGTCAAGGAAGCCGCGCCGGACGGGACCGTGAAGAAGGGCGAGGTGGTGAACGCCGTGGTCGTGCGCACCCGCCAACCGATCCGCCGGAACGACGGCTCGTATCTGCGTTTCGACAGCAACGCCATCGTCATCATCGACAAAGATTTCAATCCGAAGGGCACCCGCATTTTTGGTCCGGTCGCCCGCGAATTGCGCGAGAAGCGGTTCATGAAGATCATCTCGCTCGCGCCGGAGGTCATCTGAGGTATGGACAAATTTCACGTTAAAAAGGGCGACGAAGTGGTGGTGATCGCCGGCACCGAAAAAGGCAAGCGCGGCAAGCTCATCGCCGTGCTGCGCAAGCAACAACGGGTGATCGTCGAAGGGGTGCAAATGATCAAGCGCCACCAACGCAAGAACCAGCAGCACCCCCAAGGCGCGATCATCGAACGCGAAGGCACCGTGCACATCTCGAACGTGATGCGCGCCGAGAAGTTCGATGCCCGCGCGGCAAAACGCGCCCCCCAGGCCGCCTAGTCAGCCATGAAGAAACCGCGATTACAGCAACAATACGAGGAAGTCGTCCGGCCCGCGCTGGTGGAGAAGTGCGGATACAAGAACCGGCATCAGGTGCCCCGCCTCCAGAAGCTGGTCATTCACATGGGTGTGAGTGCCTCGCTGGAGAAGACTGCGGTCGAAGACGCGGCGCGTGACCTGACCGCCATCAGCGGACGCAAACCGGTGGTGGACCGTTCCCGCAAGAGCGTCGCCAATTTCAAGCTCCGGCAAGGCCAGGCGATCGGCTGCCATGTCACGCTCCGTCGCGAAGTGATGTACGAGTTCTTCGACCGATTGGTGGCGACCGCGCTGCCGCGCATTCGCGACTTCCGCGGCATGAGCCCGCGGGCCTTCGACGGCCGCGGCAACTACTCGCTGGGCTTGGACGATCAGACGATTTTCCCGGAGATCGATCTGGACAAGATCAAGCGCCACCAAGGAATGGACGTGACCATCGTGACCTCGGCGGAGACCGATGCCGAGGCGATGGAATTGCTGAAACTGATGGGATTTCCGTTTGCCGAGAAATAGCTATGTCGAAAGTGTCCTGGATCGAGCGCAACAAGCGCAAGCGCGAGACGGTGCAGAAATACGCCGCCCTGCGTGCCGAACTCAAGGCCAAGAAGGACTACGCCGCGCTGTCGCAGTTGCCCCGCGACGCCAGCCCCATACGCCTCGTCAACCGCTGCAAGATCACCGGCCGGCGGCGGGCGCACCTGCGCAAGTTCGGGGTGTCGCGGCTGACTTTCCGCGAACTGGCCCTGAACGGCTTGATCCCCGGCGTGACAAAAGCAAGCTGGTAGCCGTATGACCGATCCCATCTCCGATTTTTTGACGCGCATTCGTAATGCCGGCCGCGCCTTGCTGCCGGTGATCGAGATGCCCCACTCCCGCACCAAGGAAGGCATCGCCCGGATTATGGTGCGCGAAGGCTACATCGCCGATTGCGCGGTCGAGGGCGCGAAGCTCAAAAAGCTCAAGCTCAAGTTGAAGTTCAACGGGCGCAAAGGCGTGATCGAAGGCCTGCGCCGTGTGAGTCGTCCCGGCCTGCGCCATTACGTGGCCGTGGACAAGATTCCGCGTGTGCTCGGCGGCCTTGGGGTCGCCATCCTGTCCACGCCGCGCGGATTGATGACCGGCACCGAGGCGCGCAAGCAGAACCTGGGTGGCGAGGTGCTTTGCTACGTTTGGTAAGCGAGAGGTAAGTTATGTCCAGAATTGGCCGACAGCCCATCATCGTTCCTCCCCAGGTCAAGGTGGAGATCAAGGGACAAGCCGTGTCCGTCGAAGGTCCCAAAGGCAAACTGAGTTTCGATCTGCCACGCCGCACCGGGGCCAAGATCGAGCAAGGCCAGTTGCTGGTCAGCCGCCAGAGCGAGGAGGCGCCGGTGCGCGCCTTGCACGGGCTGAGCCGCGCGATCTTGAACAACATGGTCAAGGGCGTGGCCGAGGGATACGTCAAGAAGCTGGAGATCCAGGGCGTCGGCTTCAAGGCGTCGGTTTCGGGTAAGACCGTCAACATGGTCCTGGGTTACTCGCACCCGATCCGCTACGAGCTCCCGCCGCAGGTGAAAGTCACGGTGGACGAAAATACCAAGATCACCGTCGAAGGTCCGGACAAACAGGCCGTCGGCCAGGTGGCTTCGGACCTGCGCTCCTTCTATCCGCCGGAGCCTTACAAGGGTAAGGGCGTCCGCTACGTGGGCGAGCGCGTGATTCGCAAGGAAGGCAAGACGGTCCAATGATGACCCGTCGCGGCTGAGCCGATGCATTTGTGGCTACGGCCGATACCGTGGCCTTGTTACCATGAGAAACGACAAGAAGCAGCAATTGGCACAGCGCCGGCGCTGGCGTATCCGCCAGAAAGTTCAAGGCACCCGTGCCCGCCCGCGCATGAGCGTCCGGTTTACCGGGCAGCATATTTACGTGCAGTTTGTGGATGACGATGCCGGCGTGACGCTGGTTTCTGCCTCGACTCGCGCCAAGGCGCTGGTAACGGAAGGCAAGGCGCTCAAGGCCAATGTGGAAAGTGCCAAGCGCATTGGCGTGGCGGCCGCCGAGGCGGCCAAGACGGCCGGCATTGCGCAGGTGGTCTTTGACCGGAGCGGCGCGCGCTATCATGGCAAGGTCAAAGCACTGGCCGACGCTGCGCGCGAAGGCGGACTTAAGTTCTAATCTCAACCTCAGGATCCGATCGTGGCCGAAAACACTACTCCGAATTTTCCGACACAACGTTCCGGCGGCGGCGGCCCAGGCCGTGGCGGCGGGCGCGGGCCTGGTCGCGGCGGCATGGGAGGCATGGGAGGTCGCGGTGGCGGCATGGGGGGGCGGGGCGGCCCCGGCCGGGGACCCGGACGCGGACCGCGTCGCGCCCGTCCCGGCTCCGAGTCGCCCGAGTTGGGTGCCGACGGCCGGCCGCTGGACACTCTGGTCGAGCGGGTGGTTTTCATCAACCGCTCCTCGAAGGTGGTCAAGGGCGGACGCCGTTTCAGCTTCAGCGCCTTGATCGTGGTGGGCGATAAGAAGGGCCGTGTGGGGCTGGGTTTGGGCAAGGCCAGCGAAGTGGCGGACGCCATCCGCAAGGGTGGCGACAACGCGAAGCAAAGCCTGCAAACCGTCGCGTTGCGCGATGCCACCATTCCGCACGAGGTGATGTCCCACTTTGGCGGTGCCCAGGTGTTGCTGCGGCCGGCCTCGCCCGGCACGGGCGTGATCGCAGGCAAAACCGTCCGCGCGGTGCTCGAGTCCGCCGGGGTGCGCGACGTGCTCACCAAGTCGCTGGGCTCCAAGAACGCCGCCAACGTCGCGAAGGCGACCCTGGCTGCTTTGCTGCGTTTGCGTCAACGCGAAGAGATATACCGTTTGCGCGGCCTGCCGTTGCCCGCACCGAGGCCGGCCGTTGTCGTGCCGCCGCCGGTGCCGATGCCAACCCCCGCCGCCTGATTTGACTTATGCGTCTGCACAATCTCCAGCCCCGACCGGGGGCCAAACATTCGCGGAAGCGCTTGGGCCAGGGCCGCGCCAGCGGTCATGGCAAGACCAGCGGCCGGGGTGGCAAGGGCCAGTCCGCGCGCTCGGGCAGTTCGATCCGTCCGGGATTCGAAGGCGGCCAGATGCCGCTGACCCGGCGTTTGCCCAAGCGGGGTTTTAACAACGCGCGGTTCGCCACCCAGCATTTGCCGGTGAACGTCTCCGAGTTGAACCAGTTCGAGGAAGGGACCCGTGTGGACGAAGCCATCTTGCGGCAGGCCGGACTCGCCAACGGTCGCGCGGACGGAATCAAGATTCTGGGTGACGGCGAAATCACCCGCAAGTTGACGGTATGCGCGCATGCTTTTAGCGCCACCGCCAGGGCCAAGATTGAAAAGGCGGGGGGCACCTGCGAACTGGCGGGCGCTTCGGCGACGCCTCAGGCCTGACGCGTTCGGATCCGGCGGCTATGTTCAAGACCATTTTCAACACCTTTGCGAACTGCTTCAAAATCCCGGAGCTGAAGTCGCGTATCTTTTTCACCGTGCTGGTGTTGGGGGTCTGCCGGCTGATCGCGCTGATCCCGATTCCCGGGCTGGACGGCGCGGCACTGGCCGCGTTCTTCGAGAAAAACGCCCAGCAAAACGGCGGGCTGCTGGGCATGTACAGCCTGTTCACCGGTGGCGCCATGGAACGTTGCGCCATCGGTTCGCTGGGCATCATGCCTTACATCAGCGCCACCATCATCATCCAGTTGATGAGCGCGGTGATTCCGCAGTTGAGCAAACTGGCGCGCGAAGAAGGCGGGCGGCCGAAGATCATCCAATACGGTCGTTACCTCACCGTGCTGCTCTGTCTCGGCCAGGGTTTTGTGATGTCCCTCGGCTGGGAAAACCCGGAGAAGGTGTTCGGGCAGGGGTTTTCCAGCAATCTGGTGTTGGTGGAAAACCTGTGGTGGTACCGCGTGCAAACCACGCTGATCCTCACCACCGGCACGTGTCTGTTGATGTGGTTGGGCGAGCAGATCACCGAGCGCGGCATCGGCAACGGCGCTTCGCTGGTCATCACCATAGGCATCGTGTCGCGGTTCCCACAGGCTTTGGGCTCGCTATGGCTGATGTTCTTTCCGCCGAAGAGCGTGCAAAGCAACTTCAACCTGTTCCACGCGATCGCGCTGGTGCTGCTGCTCGTGGCGGTGGTCGCGGCCGTCATCGCGGTAACCCAGGCCCAACGAAAGATCCCGGTGCAATACGCTCAGCGGGCGGTGGGGCGGAAGGTTTACGCGGGCGGCACGTCGTTCATGCCGCTCCGGGTGAACTACTCCGGCGTCATGCCGATCATCTTCGCCCAGGCGATCCTGATGTTTCCGCAAAAGATTTTTTTCACGCTCGCCGGGGTGACGGCCAAGAGCATGGCGGCGTTCTCGAAAATCTGCGAAGGCATCGCCGTGGCCCTCCAGCATGGGAGCGTGACGTACATCGCGCTCGAAGCGCTGATGATCCTGTTCTTTTCCTATTTCTGGGTGGCGACCCAGTTCAACGAGCTCCAAATCTCCGACGATTTGAAGAAGTATGGCGGTTACATCCCTGGCGTCCGGCCCGGTCAGCACACCAGCGACTTTTTGCACCGGGCCATGAGCCGCATCACGCTCGCGGGAGCGATCTTCCTGGCGGTGATCGCGGTCCTGCCAACGCTGCTGTTCAATTGGGTGGGCATTCCGTTCGAGGTCGGACAGTTCTTCGGGGGCACCAGCATTTTGATCACCGTGGGGGTCATGCTGGACACGACCCGGCAGATGGAGTCGCACCTGTTGATGCGCCACTACGACGGTTTCCTGAAAAAGGGCCGTCTCAAAGGTCGGTTTTAATTTCGGAACCGCGATGAGTATCGCCGGTTTCAACGCGGCTGTTACGGCGCAAACGCCGCAGCGCCGAGTGTTCTTTAACAACGCCTGACGGTCGGGCCTGGCTGTATGATCGTCCTCAAGAACGAGCGGGAACAAGAGGGGATGCGTGCGGCCGGCGTGGTCGCAGCCACTGTCCTGCACGAAGTGGCGGCCTTCATCGCGCCGGGAGTCACGACGCGCGAGGTCGATCAATTCGCCGCGGAGCGGATCAAGCTTCACGGCGCGCGCAGCGCCTTTCTGGGATACAAGAAATACCCGTGTTACCTGTGCATCTCCGTGAACGAAGAGGTCGTCCACGGGATTGCCGGTGAGCGCCGGCTTCAGTTCGGCGACATCGTAAGCCTCGACGTGGGGGTGTGTTATCGCGGCTTTATTGGCGATAACGCGCTTACCGTCCCGGTGGGGGGATGCAGTCCGCTGGCGCAGAAACTCATTGATGTCACCGAGCGCTCCCTGTATGAGGGTATTGCGCAGGCCGTCCCCGGAAACCGGGTGGTGGACATCTCCCGGAGCGTGCAGCAGTTCGTGGAAAGCCACGGTTTCAGCGTGGTCCGTGAGTTTGTCGGGCACGGTGTCGGCCGAACCATGCACGAAGAGCCGCAGGTGCCGAATTACGTGGATGGCAAATCGTCTCCGCGGTTGCGGCCTGGTATGACCCTGGCGATCGAGCCGATGGTCAACGCCGGCAAACCCGCGGTGCGGGTGCTGGGCGACGGTTGGACGGTGGTCAGCCAGGACGGACTGCCGTCGGCGCACTTCGAGCACACCGTTTTAATCACGGAAGGTGAGCCGGAGATTTTGACATGCCACCAGCAGATGTCTGCACCGCTCCCGGCGTGATCCTCGAAGTGTTGGCGCCCGGAGTCTGGCGGGTCGCATTGCCCAACGGGCACCGGTTGGTGGCCCGGCTGCTGCGGCGGGATGCGGCGCGGGCGTCGGAGTTTACGGTCGGCTCGGTGCTGACCGTGCGGGTATCGCCCGGCGATTTGTCGGTGGGCGTGGTGGTGGTGAAGCCGGTTTAAGAATTTGAATCATGAAAGTTCGCGCTTCAGTCAAGCGGCTCTGCGAGCACTGCAAAGTGGTGCGGCGCAAAGGCGTCATTCGAATCATTTGCAGCAACCCGCGGCATAAACAGCGGCAGGGCTAAGCCTCCCCTATCCTATGGCACGTATCCTTGGTGTTGACATTCCCGGCGAGAAGCGGATCGACATTGCGCTCCGCTACGTTTACGGGCTGGGTCCTTCCAATTCGAAGGACATTCTCGCCCATGCCCAGATCGACCCGGCCACACGGGCGAAGAACCTGACCGAGCAGCAGCTTTCCCAGATCGTCCACGCCATCCAGGATGGCAAGTACGTCATCGAGGGCGATCTGCGCCGCGAGATCGGTCTCAACTTGAAGCGCCTGCAAGGCATCAAATGCTACCGGGGGATTCGGCATCTGCGCAGCCTGCCCGTCCGCGGACAGCGGACCCAAACTAACGCACGCACCCGCAAGGGCCCGCGGAAGACCGTCGGCGTGCAGCGTAATCCGAATGCCAAGACCGGCATCCACTAGATTTTGTTGAAATATGGCTGACGAGAACACCGCTCCTCAAGCGACTCCGCAGACGGAAGACAAACCGCAGGCTGCGCCGGCGGAAAAAACCGCCCAGCCGGCCAAGGCGGCGCAAAAGCCGGCCGAAACCGCTGCCGCTCCCGAAAAGGCGCCCAAAGCCGAAAAGGCTGAAAAAGCCGGCGCCAAGGCTGCCGCCGGCAAGCCCGCTGCAGGCGCCAAAGGTGAGGAACCCGCCAAGCCAGCCGCCCCGGAGGGTCCGGTGGCCGGCACCGCCCCGACGGCAGCGGAACTCCTGGCCGACGACCTGGCCACGAAAAAGATCGTCAAGGCGAAGGGTTCGAAGAACATCTCAGTGGGTGTCGCCCACGTGCTGGCCACCTTCAACAACACCACGGTTTCCATCACGGACATGCAGGGGAATGTGTTGGGCTGGGCCACGGCGGGCCGCGCCGGCTTCAAAGGTTCCCGCAAGAGCACCGCGTTCGCGGCCCAGCAAGTGGCGCAGGCCGCCGCCCGGCAGGCGATGTCGCACGGGATGCGCGAAGTGGAAGTGCGCGTCAAAGGGCCGGGATCGGGTCGCGAGTCCGCCATCCGTGCTTTGCAGGCGATCGGCTTGGAGATCACGGTGATTCGCGACGTCACGCCCATTCCTCACAACGGCTGTCGCCCGCGCAAGAAGCGCCGCGTTTAAGCGTCCGTTGCCGTCAACCTTTTAACCCAAGCGCAAGTCAATGGCTCGTTACACTGGACCCCGCGTTCGCATCAGTCGTCGTTTTGGCGTGCCGATTTTCGGACCGACCAAGTATCTTGAGCGCCGCAACTACGGCCCCGGCGTGCACGGCCCGAAAAGCCGCCGCAAAACTTCCGAGTACGGCCTGGGCCTGATCGAGAAGCAAAAGCTCCGGTATTACTACGGTCTGCTGGAGCGGCAGTTCCGCCGGGTTTACCAAAGCGCGCTGCGCACCCGCGGCGTCACCGGCGAGAAGATGCTGCAGATTCTCGAAACGCGCCTGGACAACGTGGTCTTTCACCTGGGTTTTGGCTCCACGCGTCCGGCAGCCCGGCAGATGGTGTCCCACGGCCACATTCTGGTGAACGGCCGCGGCGTGAGCGTGGCCTCGTACGCCCTGAAGGTGAACGACGTGGTCGAGGTCAAGAACACCAGCGTTTCGCGCCAGATGGCCACGAAATCCTTGGAGACGTCCACCAGCCGGAACGTGCCCGAATGGCTTTCGCTGAACAAAGACGCCTTCAAAGGCGTGGTCATGCGCCTGCCAACCCGCGATGAGATTCAGCCCATCGCGAACGAGCAGGCGGTCGTCGAGTTTTATTCCCGCTAACCAAACCGGCTCCGCGTGGAGCCCAGGCAATTATACGGGTCCGCGTCACGGCGGGATGCAAGGACGCGGGCCAGATCACAATTGCCACCCACAAAACTATGCCAGTACGACTAGGTCGGTTCGAAATGCCCAAGCGGTTGACGCGCGATGAAGCGACCGCCACGGCCACTTATGCCCGGTTCATCGCCGAGCCGTTCGAGACGGGCTACGGGTACACCATCGGCAACTCGCTGCGGCGCATCTTGCTCTCCTCGCTCGAGGGCGCGGCTGTCACGTCCGTCAAAATCGACGGCGCGATGCACGAATTCGCCACGGTGGACGGCGTCGTGGAAGATGTCACGGACATCGTCCTGAACCTGAAACGCATCAAGTTCAAGGCCCACAGCCGCGATCCGCAGGTGCTGTTGCTCTCCGTGAACAAGGAGGGACCGGTCAGAGCCTCCGACATCCAGCTCAACCAAAACGTGGAACTGGTGAACCCGGACCAGTTGATCTGCACGCTCGACAAGAAGAAAAAGTTCGAGATCGAGATGGAAGTCCGGGTCGGCCGCGGCTTCTGCCCCGGCGACGAGAATAAGAAACCGGACCAGGCGATTGGCGTGATCGCCATCGATTCGCTGTTTTCGCCGGTGGCGCGCGTTCGTTACACTGTCGAGGCGGCACGCGTCGGCCAGAAGACCGACTATGACCGGCTTATCCTCGATATCTGGACCGACGGACGGATTACGCCGGACGAGGCCTTGATCCAGGGGGCGGGCATTCTGCAGCGTCACTTGGACGTGTTCGTCGGCTACGACAAGAACGCGGTGGAATTCGAAGAGGAAGAGTCCAAGCAGGACGAAGAGCGTTCGCGGCTCCGGAAGCTCTATAACATGAGCGTGAACGAAATCGAACTGAGCGTCCGCGCCGCCAACTGCCTCAACAACGCGAACATCACCACCGTGGGGCACCTCGCCATGAAGACCGAGGCGGAGATGCTCAAGTACCGGAATTTCGGAAAGAAATCCTTGAACGAAATCAAGGAGAAACTCGCCACCTTGGGGATCACCCTGGGCATGAAGGTGGATCCGACGCTCCTCGACGCCCCGAAAGAGGCTGCCAAAAAGGTCTAAAACACGTTCTGCTTATGCGCCATCTTAAACGCACCGCCAAGCTGGGCCGCACCTGCGAGCATCGCAACCGGATGCTCGTGAACATGGTTTGCAGCCTGATCAAACACCGCCACATCACCACCACCCTGGCGCGCGCCAAGGCGGCCCGCTCGGTCGCTGAGAAGATGGTGACCCTCGCCAAGAGCGGCACCCTGCACGCCCGCCGCCTGGCTTCGGCCCGCCTCCACCAGGACGAGGATGCCGTGCGCATCCTTTTCGGCGAAATCGCCACCGCGAACAAAGAACGGGGTGGCGGTTACACGCGCATCGTGAAGCTCATGCACCCACGGCAGGGCGATGCGGGCGCGAAGGCCATTCTCGAATGGGTTGAAAGCACCGCGGAAGCGGCACCGGCCGAGCCGAAACCGGCCACCGAAGCCGTTGCGGAGCCGGAGAAGAAATAACTCCCTGGCACCCGCCGCAGCGCCGATTTTCACAAGGCTCGCTCGCTCTGAGCGAGCCTTTTCATTTCTGAGAGCGCCGGCGTTACGCCCACAGCAGCGGTGACGATCGAAGCTGGGCGAGCAGTTGGGCGTCCGCGGCGGGGAACTCGTAGTGCGCCAACTCCGCGGCCGTGACCCACGCCGTGGCCTGGCAGCCCAGCGGTTGTGGCTCGCCACGGAGGAGTGTGCACCGGAAGAACTCCAGCCGGACGTTGCGTTCGGGATAGCGATGCTCCACGAGCGCGAGGCGTGCGCCGACCCGGACCTCGATGCCGAGTTCCTCGCGCAGTTCCCGGCAGAGACCTTCCGCCGCGGTTTCGCCGGCTTCGAGTTTTCCTCCGGGGAACTCCCAGAGTCCGCCCAAATGGTCACCTGCGCGTCGCTGCGTGATGAGGAGGCGGCCGTGCCGAAAAATCAGTCCGGCCACCACCGCGAGCCACGGCTCTTGGGTGTGATCGGGAAGGTGAGGATTTGCGAAGGCCGAATCGCTCACGATGAATTGCCCATCCGGCCAGTCAGCCAGGCCTATCGGCCTACGCTCTTATACACCCAGCCCAGCCGCTCCATTTCCTGCGGATCGAACAGATTGCGACCATCGAACATGATGGGGTGGGTCATGCTGCGGCGAGCCCGTTCAAGATCCAGTTGCTTGAACTCCGGCCACTCCGTGGCGACTACCAGCGCATCGCAACCTTCAGCCACGGCATCCCGTTCGGCCACGTACGCGACGGTTTTGCCGGGCGGGAGGATGGTTTTGGCCTTTTCCATCGCCTGCGGATCATGCACGCGGAGGCGCGCGCCTTCGCGGAGCAAATGTTCGCACAAGGCGATGGCGGGTGAGAGGCGGACATCGTCGGTGTTCTGCTTGAACGCGAGTCCCAGGACGCCGATGCGTTTGTCTTTGATCACCCACAACGTGTCCGCCAGCTTGCGGACGAAGCGTTGCATCTGCTCCTGGTTGATCCGCTGCACCTCTTTGAGGAGGCCGAAATCGTAGCCGAGTTGTTCCGCGATCTTGATGAAGGCGCTCAGGTCTTTGGGAAAACAACTCCCGCCAAAGCCGATGCCCGCATCCAGAAAGCGGCGGCCGATCCGTTGGTCCAGACCGATGCCGTTGGCGACTTCCTGCACGTTCGCGCCGGCGGCCTCGCAGATCACCGAGATCGCGTTGATATAGGAAATCTTGAGGGCGAGGAAGGAATTGGCGGCGTGTTTGATCAGCTCGGCCGAGTTGATGTCGGTCACCACGAGCGGCGCTTCCAAGGGGGCATAGATCTCGCGCATCGCCGGCACCGGCCGCGGACTTTGCACGCCGATGACGATGCGGTCCGGCCGCATGAGGTCTTCGACCGCGAACCCTTCGCGGAGGAACTCCGGATTGCTCACCACATCGAACTCGACCTTGGCCTGGTTGTAGCGGCGGATCGTCTCGACCACCTTCTCGCCCGTCTTCACCGGCACGGTGCTCTTGTCCACCACGATCTTGTAGGAGGTCATGCACGCGGCGATCTCCCGGGCCACGCCTTCGATGAAACTGAGATCGACCGAGCCGTCGGGCAAAGGCGGGGTGGGGACGGCGATGAATACCACCTCCGATTGATTGACGCCCTCGGCCACTGTGTCCGAAAAGGACAGACGCCTGGCCGCCACGTTCCTTGCCACCAAGTCCTCCAAACCCGGCTCGTAAATGGGGATGCCACCCGCGCGCAACAGCTTTACTTTCTCGGCGTTGTTGTCCACGCAAATGACGCGGTGCCCGATGTCGGCGAAGCACGCGCCGGTCACGAGGCCGACGTACCCGGTTCCAATGATGGCAATGCGCATGAATGCTCTCTATCGGCAGCACGAAGACTCAAAGACTGCGACGGCCGCGCCCGCCCCTAGCCGGGGAGGCTCGGTTAATGTCCGGCCGCGGGGCCGTTGGTCGCGATCGCGGCGGTCGTATTCGTAGCGGCGGTGGCGTTGGTGGCCGCGGCCGAGTTCGTTACGGCGGGAATCGCCGCGGGCAAGGTCACCGGCGCGTTGGTCTTCGCCAGTTCCGGGTGCAGCTTCAACAATTCTTCACGTTTCGTCGAAGCCTCCATCGCGGTGCGGCCGGCCGCGCGGTTGGCCGCCACCTCGTCGTAAAGCTTCAGCGCCTGCTCCGGCTTGTTCCGGCTTTCATGGAGGAAGGCCATGGCCATCTTGGCATCGGCGGCTGCCGGCGAGTCCGGGTACTTGGAGACCACCGCCTGGTACGCGGTCATCGCCGCGTCCACCTTGTCCTGCGCATCCAGACTCGTGGCTACGCCGAGCGCGGCGAGCGGCGCCAACAGCCCGCTGGCGTCGTGCCCAATCGCTTTCTCGTACTGGGCTTGCGCCTCTGCGTATTTGCCCTCGTCGTAAAAGCGGCCCGCCGCGAGCAACAGAGCCCGCTCGGCCGCCGCAGTCGAAGCGTGCTCCTCGGCCACCTTCAAAAAGTCTTCGGGCGACGCCGCTGGCTTGGCGCCGGAGGCTGCCGCGGTGGGCCGGAGCGACAGCAGCGCATCATCGGCGTTCAGTTCCGTCTGCCCTCGCTTCCAGAAGAGGATGTAACCAATGACCACCACCACCAGCGCGCCCACGGCGCCGGCGATGACGCGCTTGCGATTCACCTCAAGCCACGCCCACACTTCGTACAGCCACGCGGATTCCTGCTCTTTCTGCGTCATAGAAAACAGGGATTCTTTGGGGGGGAGCCAAAAAGGCAAGCCGGAAATCCCCCGGATTCGCGCTGAATGCCGCCAGCCGCGGCGGCGCGGGCCTCAATGGCAACAAGCGCCGCTGCCTGCGGCCTTCGAAAGGTCCGGGCTGACGTAAGGAATTCCCAGGCTCAGACCGCGCAGAATCAAAAGCACCGCGACCAGTCCCAGACAATAGGGGATCGCTTTCTGGAGTCGCAGCCGCAGCGAAGCCTGAATGGCCGTGCCCGACAACGCCAGCCCCAGCATCATCGGCACCGTGCCCACCCCGAAAACGATCATGTACTCGACCGCACCCTGGACGGTGCCCATCGCGGCGGCCCCGGCACACGCCACGTACACCAGGCCGCAAGGCAGCAGCCCGTTGAGCAGGCCCAGCACGGCCAGCGAGCCCACGCCCCGGCGCCGGAGTTGACGGCCCAGGGCTGGTTTCAACCAACCGCTCGTCCACGTCGCCGGCAGACGAAACACCTCGGCGCGCGAGCCCAGCACGGCCGCCAGAAGCACGACGCCCAACCCGATCGACACCCAGCGTTGGATCCCGGCCATGGCCAGGCTTTTGCCGATCAGCCCAAAGACGAAACCGAGCCCCGCGTAAGTGACCACGCGGCCGGCGTTGTAGGCGAACCGGCTGACCACGTGCGCCCAGCGCGAGCCGGCCACGCGCGGCAGCGCCAGCGCCAGCGGCCCGCACATGCCCGCACAGTGCAGACTGCCAGTCAGGCCCAGAAGAAATGCGGTCCAGAGTTCCATGTTCCCGGCGGATTCATGCCGGTGAATTGAGCTTACGATTGCATGCGCCCCAAAGGCGAATCGGAAATGAGCGGTAAAATGGGGGCGACGGACAGCAGCCAACGGCTCAACTCGATTCGCGGCCTGCCGCAGCGCCACGGCCGGCCACCGCAACGCCGAGTTGCCGGCTCTGCGCAGGGCGAAGGTGACGGCCTCGGCCGGCGCGGCCGCGAGCACTTCTGTCATTGGATTGGAGCGGGCCGGGAGACCCACGTGCCTGCGCCTGGCCAGCAAGGATCCAGCAAGAATGCAGCAAGGATGATCGAAGGCAGGCCGGGTGGGACCAGGCTCCGCCAGGCCCCGCCACTTCCACCGCCGAGGCGCCGAGGCGCGGAGTCTGGATTTGGAACCCCGGAAGGCCGGAAACCGAAGACCGGCTGGCCACATTCCTGCGTTCCTGCGTTCCGAATTGAATCTCGGTGCCTCCGCGTCTCGGTGGCTATTCCCAGGTAGGGCGGGCTGTCCCCAGCCCGCCGCAAAACGGGGCTGCCATGACGGCGCACACAGAGTGGGGCGCCCTACCCCCACACTTCTGGTGGGGCGAGACTCTGTCGAGCCCTGCAATTCCAGCCACGGAGGCATCGAGGCGCGAGGTCGGAATTTGGAACCCCGGAAAGCTGGAAACCGATGACCGCAGTCACCCAATTCCTGATTTCCTGAGTTCCAAATTGGTTCTCTGCGCCTCCGCGACTCCGCAGTTCTCCGTGGGTGGGGCGAGACTCCAGTCGAGCCCTGCACGGCCCGAGACCCGAAATCCGGGCCGCCACTCACGAAAAGAAAATTCTCAAAAAAGTGGTTGACACGTGACGAG
>JAKANS010000061.1 GCA_021823625.1 bacterium
TTCGGTATCGGATATGACTAACGCTTAAGGAGTGGGGAGCACGGAACCCTTGGGCGGCCACCTCCGGCAAATAGCTTCGCAGTTAGGTCAACCCACCTTCGTGGAAATCGAGGCTAGTTTCAGAATGTGGTTGGCGGCATCGTGGCTGGCGATGCCCACGCACGACTCGTCCCACATGTGATAGACCGTCACCTCCGCGTTGGTGAGGTCCGGCCAATCTGCAAGATCCCCGGCCTTGTACTTCAGCGTCGTGAGTTCCTCATTCGTGGGCGGGCGTTTCCAGCCACCGCCGGTGGTGCTCATCCACGGCACGTCGAACCGGTTGAGATGTTCGAGTTTGCCTTCGGCGGGGAACCGCGCGCGCGGCCGGGTCTCGCCGTTCACCAACAGCAGCCGCGGTTCCCAGCGGGGCAGGGCCAGACCCGCCTTGACCTCGGCCTCGGCCACTGCGAGCGGAGGCAGCGGTGCGGACCAAAGGTGCTCGCCTTCGCGTTCCCAACCGGTGACCCGCTGCCCACCGTAAAGAACCGGGTGTTCGCCTCGGGCCGCCTCAATGCGCAGACCGGAGTCCGGCGGTTCCAAGAGCAACCCGACATCAAAGTACTCACCGCCGTGAACGATGATCGTTCGCGGTTCGCTGGCGGGCAGCTTGCGCGCGGCGTCGCGGGCTTGGGTGAGGGTGGCAAACGGTGAGTCCGCGTTGCCACGGCCGGCGAGCGAATCGCCGGGAGCGACGTGGAACTCCGCCGCCTGGGCCAGTCCGACGGCAGCCCAAACCGCCAAAATGGCAAGCTTGGCGGTGGCGAAGGCAATAGGCTGCGGCCTGTTGCCGTGCTGGGTTGGACGCGGGTGGAAAACAAGGGATGAGTTCATGATCGGGTTGCCGCACTGGCAGCAGTTTCCCGCAGGCCAGGCAAATTGCACGCAAGATGGACGGGCGCGACGGGGTGGCGCTTCAACCGGCAGTCACTTTCGCTCCGCCGACTCGCGGCCCAGATACTTCTTCGAGGCGGTATCCACGCGGACGACTTCGTCGCGGGCGATGAACAGCGGCACCATGATTTCCAGGCCGGTTTCGAGCTGGGCGGACTTCCAGGTCGTGTCCGAACCGCCACTTTGGGGCGGGGCCGTTTCGGTCACTTTCAGCGACACCGACGACGGCAGCGTGATGTCGATCAGCTTCCCTGCCAGGAGAACGGCGCGGCACTCGATATCGTCCTTGAGAAACCATTTGCGCTCGCCGATCTGCGCTGCGCCCAAGACCAGTTCGTCGAACGAATCGGCGTCCAGGAACACCCAGTCCTCTCCTCGCTGGTAACTGAACTGGGCGCGGCGGTAGTGCAGTTCCGCGACCGGCACCCGCTCGCTCTCGGTGAAGACGTGGTCGGTGAAGCGCCCGGTCCGCAGGTGGCGCAGACGGCCGTGGACCTTGTGCCGTGTCTGGGCAGCGCCGGTGACGTGGAATTCCTCCAGCACTTGGGGCTGGCCCTCGAGCATCAGCACCAGGCCGCGTTTGAATTCGGAAGGCAGGACGGTTTGCATGTCGGCATTCGTTGGGCCGGTCGCGTTCCGGGCCGGCTGGCATGGGTGTGGCGTGGATTAAGCGCGGATCGGGTGCGGCCGTCAACGGCTTCGCGGCCGCCGCCTGGCGTACCTCCTTGGTGGTCAGGAAACCCTTTCCTGCGCCGGCGAACTTTTTTCCGTCCCGGGCCAAGTGGTTGCTTGCATTCGCCTCCCGGAGCGCGACAAACTGGCCCCCGCTTCCCGGCGGCTGGGCGCGACAATCGCGAACGCCGGTCGGGAGCAAATGGATTTGAAATCATGCGCACCACTTACGTTCCTCCGCTCACGGGCGACACCGCTCGCGACCTGCAACGCAAACCCATCATCTTGCCCCAGCCGGAACCGGCGTCCGCGCCCAAACCGGTCAAAAGCGACATCGTGCTCGTCGGCTTGGACCCCGGCACCAGCACCACCTGCATCAAGGCGGCGTTCGCCGGTTCGCCCGAGCTGATCGCGAACGAGATTGTTCCGACCGTCGTGGGCTACGCCCGCGAAGGGATCGTCGAGCACTTGCTGCCCGGCAATGCCAGGGTCCTCTACGGCCAGCAGGCGATGAAGTATCGCATTTACCTGCGGATGGTTTCGCCGATGCAAAACGGCGTCGTCGAAGACCTCGACGCCGCTCAGGATTTCGCCCGCCACGTCCGCCAGCTCGTGAATGCTCCGCCCAACACCGAACTCCGCGCCGTGGTCGGCGTGCCGGCCAGCGCGGACCGCACCAGCCGGGAAAACCTCTGCGCGGCACTGGGCGGTCTGTTCCACAAGGTCATGCTCGTGCCGGAACCGTTCCTGGCGGCGCTCGGTTACCGGGACGAAGCGCGCCTCGGCGATCCCGCCTACCTCGATCCGGTCCGCAATTCGCTGTTCGTGGACATCGGGGCGGGCACCACTGACGTCTGTCTTGTGCAAGGCTACTATCCAGGCCCGAACGAGCAGGTCAGTTCCGCCTTTGCCGGCGACGAGATGGACAAGCTCCTGCACGAAGCGATCAAACGGCAGTACGCCGACGCAGACCTGTCGCTGCCCCGCATTCGCGAGATCAAGGAGGCCAATTCCTACGTCGGCCAGGCCGAGACATCGATTGCCGCCAACATCGTCATCGGCGGCAAAGCCCGGCGGCTCGATTTCACCGATGGCATTGGCAAGGTTTGCGAGCGGTTGCTGCAAGAAATCTTCGAGTTGGTGAAGGTCGCCATCGGCCGGGCCTCCACCGACACCGTCAGCGACTTGATGGAAAACATCATCCTCACCGGCGGCGGCAGTCGGATTCGCCACCTCGACACGGAGCTCCAGCGCCGGCTGGCTGAGGACGGATACGAGAAGCCACGCGTCTTGACCGTCGGAGAGGGCTACAAGGAACTGGTGGCCAAAGGCGCTCTCGCGGCCGCGCGTCAGGCCAAGGACAGCCAGTGGCTGGCACTGGCCGGCTGAAAGCGATCCCGCGCGACAATCTTCCTCCCCCATGCCGGGCCGGTTGCCTGCTCTGGCGCTGACCAGTGCCGGCTGAGGTTACGGCAGGCGATTGCGCATCCCGCGCCGATCGGTCAAAGGATCAATGTGGGGAAAAGGTCTGACGGAAGCCTGCCGGCGTGCTAGGTTGCGCGCGGCATTCAACTGACCCACACCTATGGAAATCGCCACTCAACTCGCCATCTTCCTGGAAAACCGACCCGGTGCTCTGGCGCGCGTCTGCGAAGCCTTGGGCGAAGCCGGCATCAACATCCAGGCCATCTCCGCCAGCGACACGGTGGATCACACCGTCGTTCGGCTCGTTCTGAGCGACCCGCGCCGGGCGCTCTTCATGCTTGAAGAGCACGGCATGTTGGTGGTCGAAAACGAGGTCTTGTTGGTCGATGGGGCCAATCGTCCGGGCGCGCTGGCGGCAATCACGCGAAGCCTGGCCCGAGCACGCATCAACATCGAGTACCTCTATTGCGCCACGGCTCCCAAGTCGAAGACCGGGTTGCTGGTGCTGCGCGTCTCCAACCCGCGGAAGGCGATGACCGCGCTCGCGGCCGAACCCGCGGCCGGTCAGTAGTGCTTTACGAACTTCTTCCGCGCTTCGGCGTCCTCAGCGGCGGCGGTCTGGCCGGGCTCGGCGGATTCCACGGGGGGCGCGGTGGTTGCCGCGGCCGACTCCGGAGCGGTGGGCGGCGGCGAGGCCATTGCTGCGGGCGCCGGGGACGCTTGAACGAAGCTGATCCGAAGCGTGGTCAGGGTCTGCTTGAGCAGTGCCGCCTCTCCGGGAGACAAGTTACCGCGTGTCCTGGCCTCCAGCATTTCCAGCGTATCGATGAACATGCTGGCAGTTGGCAGGTCCACGCCGGGCGAGTCGCCGTCGGGCCGCTGTTCCTTGCCCAGGAAGGTCAGGGCCATGTTCGCCTGTTGCATCACCAGGCCCGCAAAAAGGGCCGCGCGCTGTTGCTCGAGCGCCGGGTCCGGCGCGCCCGGCGTGGTGGCTGACGTGTCACTCATGAGCTGCGTCCTCCGCTTCTGCCTCGGCGAGCAGAAAATGGACTAAGTGGCGCAAACGGTCCTCCAGACGCGCCGTTTCCAGGATGGTTTGCCGCTGCCGCGCGTCGCGGAGCAAAGTGGCCGAAACCAAGTCGGTCAACTGCTCGGAGTCGTCGAGCTGTGCGAGTTGCTCCAACGCCTGGTGGAACGCCGCAATCGTGAACGGCGCGCCGTGTTCCCGCGTTTGGTCGCTATCCGTCTCGATCGGGTGGGAGGCCAGTTCGACTCCATGCTGGAGCCGCTGCTTCACGAGATCGAGCACCTTGGTCGTCAGCGCCTGGACCGCGAGACCGCTGTTGCCGGCGCGCGGCAGAGGCTCGGCCTCGTGGCGGCGATACGGCCGGTACTGGACTGCTTTGCCCAGTTTGACGCGTGCCAGGCCCTGCAAAATCAAGTTGGAGGTGCCGTCGCGGCGGGTCACGCACGCGCGGACCAACCCGAGCCCGGCAATGGTCGCTGGCGTCTCGCGGTTGCGATCCTCGCGACGCAGGGCCACGGCCAGCACGCGATCGCTCGCGAGCACCGCGGCGAGCATCTTGCGGTAGCGGGGCTCGAAAATGTAGAGCGGCAACATGGCCTGCGGAAACAGGATCACGTTGTTCAGGGTCATAACCGGCACCTCTGACGGCAACTGCATGGAGCGCATTCTAGGCTTTCTGCCGGGTGACGCAAGTGCCTCGCAGCCGCTGGTTGGCGTTGGGAAATGTCCGTAAACGGTGCGGCGAGGAGGTTGCGATGGGACTTGCCATCCGGCCCGGAGAAAACCAAAATCCCGCGCAAATGAACTCGAAGGCGCCCGTCGTCGTTTTGATTCTCTTATGCCTCGGCCTGTTGGCGGGGCTGATCGTGCGGCACAACCAGGCGGCCAGCCAGCAGCAGGCCGAAGAGAAACGTTACAACCAGATCGCGGAGGAGAAGGCGGCTCTCCAAACCAAGTTGGATGAACTGAACGCGGTCAACCAATCGCTCAAGACCGACGAACAAAAGGCCAAGACCCAACTCGACCAGACCGCCAAGCAGTTGACCGACACCAAGCAGGCGCTCGCGCAGAAAGACGCCGCGGTGCAGGAGGCCAACAAGTCCCTGAAAGACAAAGAGGCGGAACTGGCCAAACGGGAAGCCAGGATCACCGAGCTCGAGACGCAGAACACGACCCTCGACAAGCAGGCGGCGGACATGAAGCGCACGCTGGGGGTTTTGGAAGGCCAGATCGCGGCGACCCAGAAGAAACTCGACACCGCGGTGGGCGATCGCGATTACCTGCTCGCGGAACTCCAACGGTTGGAGACCGAGAAGAGCAACTTGCAGCACCGGCTCAACGACGTGGTCGCACTGAAGGAACAGATCAGGAAGCTCAAGGAGGACCTCTCCCTCTCGAAAGGGCTGGAAGCGCTGCGCCGCGAGCTTTACGGCTCGGAACCCAAAAAGGGCGGGGAACTGCTCCAGCAAGGTTTTCGCAGCGCCGCGAAGCCGAATACCAACCGGCTCGACCTGAACGTCGAAGTCCGGCGTGACGGTTCGGCCACCATCGTGGCTCCCACCAACGCCCCTGTGGCTCCTCTGCCGAACCCTCAGCAACGCCCGTTGTAGGACGCACAGACACATTCGGGCTTTCAAGCGCAGCGTCCGGGGACGCTTGCGACAAGCGGGTTGAGCTTCGGGCAGGGCGGGTTTTGCCTGCGGACAGCCGATCAGCCTTGCGGCTGCGCCACCTTTTCGGCGATGAGCCGGAGGTAGTCGAACGTGTACAACCCAGTCTCGTGTCCATCCGCCCAGATCGGTTGAAGTGCGTAGCCGCCAACGGGAACAATCCGGCGGAGCTGGAACGAGGCGGGCGTCAGCGGGCGATCCGGACCTTTGTGAAGCTGGCCGAGCACGTCGCGCTCGCCCTGGCAGCCGGCGCACGGACAGGAACGGCGCAAGGTGGCCAGGGGAATGAAGCTCTCCGTGCCGTCGGCCCAACGGATGGCCAGCTCTTCGCCGATTTGTTGAATGTCAACCGGATGCATGGCCACAGGTTAACCGGCGCTGCTGGCGACGTCCACGCGCGACTTGCCGGGTGCGGCCCAAACTTCGCGGCAAAGATTGAACGGTCTGCCCCGCACGAATGCCGAACCCGGCGGTGCGAGACGAGGACACCGCCACCCGGGCATACAAAACGCGGTGCGGCGGTGTCTATACTTCCGAACGGGTGAACGGCGACCAGCAACGCGATTGGACGGAGCGGCTTTACGACCAGAAAGCCGCGCAACTGGTGCTTTACGGGCGGGCGTTGGGCCTGAGTCACGGCGAAGCGGAGGACGTGCTGCACGACACGTTCGTGGCCCTGTTGGGTCTGCACGAGCGGCCGGCCCAACCTGAGCATTACCTGGTCCGGAGTTTTCGGAACCGCGCGCTCAACTATCGCCGGGGCTGGTGGCGTCGGGTCGCCCGCGAGTTGGAGGCGCGCCGCTGGTTCGAACCGGCGGAGCCGGGGGAGCCGCGCGAGCAGGCGCTGGCACAAGCGATGACCGAACTCCCGGCGCTGCAACGCGAGGTGATCGTGCTCAAGCTGTGGCACGCGCTGTCTTTTGCCGCCATCGGTGAACTCCAGGGGATTTCCGCCAACACCGCGGCCGGCCGTTACCGCTACGGCCTCGATCGACTGCGGCGCGCATTAACAAAGGTGAGCCATGAATTCGATGAACTTGCTGACGCAGCGTCTCCGCTCGCTGCGACTGCGGTCGCCGTCCCGCCGGCTTAGGCGCCAACTCTTTGGCCATCCGATGCCGGGCGGGGGAGAGGTCCAGTCTCGCCAGCCCCGCATCTTTCTGCTGCTGACGGTGACCGCGGCGGTGAGTCTGATGCTGGCCGGGTGGGGGGCGCGTGAAATGCCGGCCGGACTCCAGCGCGTCCTGGCCTCGGACGTGGCGGCCGCCCACCAGGCGTTGACCGACCCGCAGTGGTCGGCCGCGCCGCCATCGGGGTGGCACAGCGCGCGCAACGCCGCGCCACGGCCCAGATTGGAATGGACAAACACGGGGCCTTTCTTTTCAAGTATGCCCTCTTTAACGGGGTGGCGAACCAACCGGTCCTGGTAGCGGACGAATGAGCACAAAAAAGCAACGAGCACTGAAAGCTGGCGCAACCGCGTCAACCTCCGGCGGCCCCCCCGCCAAACCGGCCTCCGCCGCGACGGCTCCGGCCGCCGAGATCCCGCGACCGCCGTTGTTCCGGCGCGTGGACTGGCTGACCTTCGCCGGCACCACGTTGATCACGCTGATCGTTTACCTGATCTCGATCGCGCCCGACCTGACGCTTGAAGATTGCGGCGAACTGGCCACGGCGTCGTACTACCTTGGCGTGCCCCACGCGCCGGGGTACCCCATCTGGACGCTTTATTCCTGGCTGTTCACGGTGCTGTTGCCGTTCTCGAACGTTGCCTGGCGCGTCGCTGTTTCGTCGGCGGTGGCCGCGGCGTTCGCCAGCGGCATGTTGGGCATGGTGGTTTCGCGGGGCAGCAGCATGATGATCGAGAGCATCGACTGGTTCAAAGGCCTCGAGCGCCGCTGGGAGGATGCGCTGTGCATGGTCAGCGGTTTCGTGGCGGCGATGCTGCTCGGTTTCAACGGCTTCATGTGGAGCCAGGCCGTGATCGTCGAGGTGTACACGCTGAGCGTCGTCTCGTTGATGGGCGTGCTGATTTGTCTGTTGCACTGGACGTATCGCCCGAAGCAGATGCGGTACCTCTATATTGCTTCGTTTCTGTTTGGCATCTGCTTCAACAACCACCAGACGTTGATCGTGGCCGCGATGGGCCTCCAGGTGGCGATCGCGATGGTGGACGAAAAGCTGGGCCGGGACGCGCTGTTCGTGAACGTGTTCTTCTATTTGCTCGGCCTCGTCTTGCGGGCGCAAGGGCTGCTGACCACGTTCGATCAAAACGGCCCGCTGTTCGTGATCTACAACGGGGTGGGCCTGGCCTCGATCGCCGGCTGTGTCTGGCTGACGCTGCGGACCAAAGGCTTCATGAGCGAATGGAAGGTGGTCTTGATCACGCTGGCGGTCTGGGTCCTCGGGGTGTCGTTTTATTTCCTGATGCCCCTCTATTCGATGACGAACCCGCCGATGAACTGGGCGTACCCGCGCACGTTCGACGGCTTCATCCACGCCTTCACCCGCGGCCAGTACGAAAAGACCAGCCCGACCGATTTCCTGTCCGACCCGATCCGTTTGATCCTTCAGTTGAAGATGTATCTGGAGGGCACGACCGACGAATTTCACCATGCCTTCCTGGCGCTGGCGGTGGTGCCGTTCCTGTTCTACACGGTGCTGAAGAAGCGGGAGCGGGCCTGGTTGGTCGGCAACCTCGCGATCGGGCTCTGCCTTTCGGTGCTGCTGTTGATGCTGCTCAACCCGCAGATCGACCGGCAAAGCAAGGATTTGACCAAGGTCTTCTTCACGGCGTCGCACGTGACGATCGCCATGTTCGTCGGGTATGGAATCACCTTCATTGGCGCTTCGTTGATCATGCGCTATTCCGAGGCGCGTACGTACGCGGTGTACGGCGGCGCAGTACTGGCGGCCCTGGCGTTGTACGCCCTGGCGCGGCAACTCCAGGATGTTTACAGCGATCCCCAGGCGGGAGTGGTGGGGCTGGGCGCGTTGTTTTCCGGTCTGAGACAGGCGCTGGGACATCCGCATTTCACCGCACCCATCTGGGCGATCTATGCGCGAGTTTTCGTCCTGGTGCTGCTGCTGGCCTTCATCGGTTATGTCCTGGTGAACCGCGAGCGCGTGAAGCCGTGGTACATCATCGGCGCATTCGCGCTCATGCCAGTCTATCCGGTGTGTTCACACTGGGCGGAAAACGAGCAGCGGGCGCACCTGTTCGGCTTCTGGTTCGGGCACGACATGTTCACGCCGCCTTTCGACTTGTATCCGTCGATGACGCACAACGCGGTGCTGTTCGGCGGGACCGATCCAGGCCGATTCTGCCCGACCTACATGATCTTCGACGAAAGCTTTATCAAGCCGTCGAAACGCCGCGATCCGTCCTTCGACCGGCGGGATGTCTATATCATCACCCAGAACGCCCTCGCCGACGGCACCTACCTGAATTACATCCGCGCCCACTACAATCGGAGCACGCAGATCGACCCGCCGTTTCTGCGCGACATGGTCATGTGGGTGCAGGATTTCTTTCTGGGCAAAGTGGAGGCCGACAAGCGCGCCCGCGGAGAACCTTACAAGTCCTCGGGGCTCGCTCGATTTGTGGGCAGTTTCACCAATGTCGTGCGCCCGTTCGACAATATGCTCCTGAATTGGGGCAGCCGGGTGGAGGCGCGACGGCGGGCCGAAGGGGTTTATCCCGCCAAAGAGATCCACACCCCTTCGCCGCTGGACCTGAACTGGGCGTTCACGAATTACATCACCGAAGTCCAGACACGCTACCTTCACGACCAGCGCTTTCCCAACGAGCCCAAGCAGGTTCGTCAAGGGGAGGTCGTGAACGTGTCGCCCGACGGGCGCGTGCAGGTGGCCGGCCAGACGGCGGTGATGGCCATTAACGGGCTGCTGACCAAGGTCATTTTCGACCAGAATCCCACCAACGAGTTCTTCGTCGAGGAAAGCTTCCCGCTCGACTGGATGTACCCGCATCTGACGCCGTACGGCATCATCATGAAGATCAACCGCCAGCCGGTCGCGGAGATCACCGACGAAATGCTCCGCAAAGACCACGAGTTCTGGTCGCGCTACTCCGAGCGGCTGTGCGGGAACTGGATCACCTATGACACGCCGGTCGAGCAAATCTGCCAGTTTGTGGACCGGGTGTATGTGCGTGGCGACCTCCGCGGTTACCCCGGCGACCCGAAGTTCGTGCGCGACAACGACGGGCAAAAGGCCTTCTCCAAACTGCGCAACTCCATCGCCGGCCTTTACTACTGGCGCTACATCGATTCCCGCAAACCCGAGGAGCGCGCGCGCCTGGCCAAGGAAGCCGACTTTGCGTTCAAGCAGGCGTTCGCCTTCTGTCCGTACAGTCCCGAGACGGCCACGCGCTACATCCAGTTGTTGGCCACACTCAACCGGCTGGACGACGCCTTGGAGGTCGCGACCACGATGCAGAAGTTCGATCCGGAAAGCGTCTTTGCGCAGAGCATCGTGGACCAGGTACGCGGTTGGAAGACGGCGGGCTCCTTGCAGGCCGAGGCCCAAACGCAGTTGAGCACGCTCGATCAGCGCTACCGAACCAATCGCACCAACCTGAAGGCGGCCTTCGATCTGGTTTCCGCGTACATGCAAACGCAGCGCACCAACGAAGCCTTTGCCATCTTCGACGATTGGGTCGCGCGGACCAACGTGGAGGCCGGCCCGCTGCTGTCCATCGCCAACGCCTACGTGCAACTGGGCTTGTACGCGCGGGCGGAACCGGCGTTGACGCGTCTGGTCAAGCTCATGCCCGACAGCCCCGAGGTTTGGTACGACCTGGCGGGCGCGCAGGCGGCGCAGTCGAAAACCCCCGAGGCGCTCCAGACATTGAAGGTGGCCCTCCAACTCAGCCAGCAACGCCACACCGCCGATCCGCGGAGTTCCAACTTGCAGCAAACCGCGGCCGCCGATCCGCGCTTCACCAGCCTGCAAGGCCTGCCCGAGTTCCAGAAACTGGTCTCGCCCAAGTAGCTTGCGAGGCGATGTCCGCCAACATGGGGTGTGCGTCCAGACGCACCGGCCTGCGACGGGGTGGCCGGCTTGGCAGCCGCGGCGCGCGGTGCTAGACATCCCCACGCACATGTTGGGCATTGGCGCCAAAGCAAAGGTGGACAGCGAAGGCCGGCGTTGGCCGGGGCCGTTTGGGCCGTACTATCTGCTCGAGTTGATCAACAGCGGCGGCATGGCCGACCTCTGGCTCGCCACGGATGCGAACAAACAGACCTGCGCCATTCGCTGCCTGCGCGAAACCAGCCGGTTCGACTTCACCACCCGCCGACGCTTCCTGCGCGGCTGTGAAATCCTTTCCCACATTCACAACCACGAGTTCGTCATCGGTTACCTCGGCCACGGCAAGATTGACGGCACCCACTATCTGGCCATGGAGTATGTCGAAGGGTCGAACCTGAAGATGCTGATGGCCCAGTCCGACCCCACCCTCGAGGAAATCGCGGGGAACCTGCTCATCGACGCCGCGCAGGCGCTGGAGCACGTCCACGAAAGCGGCTACATGCACCTGGATTTCAAGCCTGAGAACCTGGTGATCACCCGCAACGGCAGCGTACGCCTCGTGGATTTCGACCTCGCGCTCAAACGCCCGGAATTCGCCGAAAAGCTGGGTGCCAATCCCGGCACGCCGGCCTACATGTCGCCGGAACAGCTCCTCCGCGAACCGGTGGACCACCGGGCCGACATCTTCGCCTTCGGAGTGACGGCCTACGAATTCCTGACCTTTCGCAAACCGTTTCCGGGCGAGAACGCGGATGAGATTCTCAGCCGGCACCTCGACCGCAGCATCGACTTCGTCACCCCGCGCGAGGTGAACCCCGATTTGCCGCTCGCGCTCGAACGGATCGTCCTCAAGTGCCTGGAGCGCGAGCCCGACAAGCGTTACCCGTTCATGAGCGTCGTGGTCCGCGATCTGCAGTCGGTGCTTTACGTCTGAACGCCCCCGCGGCGCGCGCTTAAGCCGGCGATTCCAGCGCGCGTTCGCAAGCCCGGTTCACCGCGTAAGCGGCTCCCAGCGCTTCGCGCAGCGGATCGTCCGCTTCGGTGCAGAAACCCAGGTGCGAATGGCGACGCCAGCCTTCGGCGAAGTCGAACCGCCGCGACATCCGGCCCACCGCGCGGGCCATGTCGTCCATCGCGTCGAGGTACGAATCCATGCCTTGCGTGGCGTCGAGCCAGTCCTTCTGGCTGCGGTGGCAGGCGAGGGCGGCACGCTTGGTGGCTTGGACGGACGTGGTGTTGACGAAGGCCCCGGCAACAATGCGCCGCCGCAGGCCGTCCCGCAGACCGTGCGGCAAGGCATGATAAACCGTGACCGGTTGCGACGTCGGGCGGCGCACTGGCACTGTGCGGTAATTCGGCATGCCGCGGACGAATGCCGCCGTGACCGCCACCCGGCAGGCGTTCATGTGGTCTTCCATGTAGTCCTGCGGCGAGTGTGTGAGCACGATCGTGGGTTGCACCTCGCGGACGACCGCTGCCACCCGCCGCAACAGGCGGTCCTCGTAAAAGATTTCCGCGTCATCGACGAACGGCGGGTGCCAGCGCGCGCCAAGCTGTTTCGCGGCGGCCTGCGCCTCGCGGCGCCGGATCGCGCGTGTTTGGGCGGGCGTGTTCACCATGCTGCCGCAATTGCCGCTGGCAAGGTTCAGGTAATGCAGTTTCCACCCCGCCGCGCCGAGCAGCAACAGCGTCCCGGCCATCAGGAACTCGATGTCGTCCGGGTGGGCGGCGATGGCCAGGGCGGTCTTCACGAAACCAGCCAGTTCAGGATCGCCTTCTGGGTGTGCAGGCGGTTTTCGGCCTGCGTGAAGATCGTTGCCGCGTGCGCCTCGAACGTCGCCTCGTCGATCTCCTTGCCGCGATAGGCCGGCAGGCAGTGCATGACCAGCGCGTCCGGCTTGGCCAGTTTCACCAGATCAGCGTTGATTTGATAGCCGAACAGATCGGCCAGTCGCTGGGCCTGCTCCGCTTCCTTGCCCATCGACACCCAGACGTCCGTGTAAAGCACGTCGGCGCCAGCCGCGGCCGCCCGGCAATCCTCGGTGACGACCACCCGCCCGCCCGCCCGCTTCACGAGATCAGCCGGCGGTTGGTAATTGCGCGGTGCCGCGAGGCGCAGCTCGAAACCCAGCCTGGCCGCCGCGAATAGCCACGAATTGGCCACGTTACAGGCGCCGTCGCCGACGAACGTCACCACACGCCCTGCGATCGAACCCCGCAGTTCCTCGTAGGTGAAAATATCCGTGAGGATCTGGCAGGGATGCTCCTCGTCGGTGAGCGCGTTGACGGTCGGAATCCCGGAGAAGCGGGCGAACTCCTCCACGTCGCGTTGCCCATACGTGCGGATCACCGTGCCGTGAACCATCCGGCCGAGGACGCGCGCCGTGTCCTTGATCGGTTCGCCGCGCCCGAGCTGAATATCGTTCGCGTTCAAAAACAGCGGCCGGCCGCCCAGTTCGTGGATGCCCACCTCGAACGAGACGCGCGTGCGCGTGGATGACTTGGAGAAAATCATCGCCCAAGTCTGGCCGGCCAGCGGCTTCGCGTGCGTGGTCCGGTCGCGTTTGAAGTGGGTGGCCTCGCGCAGCACGCGTTCCATGTCCTCGCGGGGCATCGTTTCCAGGCTCAACAGATGTTTCATGGCCAATGCAAAGACCCCGCCCGGACCACGCCGGACGAGGCAAAGGAGAGTGTATAGACACGCGATGGCGGCTTTGTCCATCACGATTCGGTGAAGAATCAGCAAGACCGCCAAGCGAATTCTCCGACTGCGCCGCTGAGCTGCAATTGGTGGCCAGAAGCGCGCGGGGCGGGGGAGCGATATTCCGGCGGCATGCCGGGAGTCGCCGTTCATCGTGCCCGTCGAATCGAACCCGCGGATTATCAATTCGCGCCCCGCGGGCATTCCGGCTTATGAAACCGTCGTGAAACCCCGGCTCAAGTTCCTGATCGTCTGCCCCGCGGCGCGCGCCTTTCGCATGACCGCGCGCCGCCATCGCCCGTCTCTGCGCATGCGGGTCTTCCGCTTCTCGATGCTCACGCCGCTGGCGGTGGCCGCGGCTGCGCCTGACTTCGTGGACTGCCGGATCATCGACGAGAGCGTGGAATCGGTGGACCTCGACAGTGACGCAGATGTCGTAGGCTTGTCGTTCATGACCTTCAACGCGCCACGGGCCTACGAACTGGCCCACGCGTTCAAGCAGCGGGGCAAGACCGTGATCTTGGGGGGCTACCATCCTTCCCTGATGCCGGAGGAAGCCATCCGACACGGCGACGCCGTGTGCATCGGCGACGCGGAGGCCAGCCTGCCACAAATGTTCGAGGACTTCCGCCAAGGTTCCTTGCAGCCTTACTACCGCCAGGCCCCCGACCACTTCGCCCGGCTGCGGGTGAACCGCTCGCTCTTGTGTCGTGGCGCGTACCTCACCCCGGCAGTGGTGCAGGCCACGCGCGGTTGCCGGTTCGGCTGCGAATTCTGCTCCATCGCGGCGTTCTCTGGAAGTCGCTTCCAAACCCGTCCGGTCAACGAGGTCTTGGAGGAAGTCCGGTCTCTGCCGGGCCGGTGCTTCTTGTTCATGGACGACAACCTCGTGGCTGATCGCGAGTACGCCCGCCAGTTGCTCACCGGACTTCTGCCACT
This sequence comes from bacterium, assembly GCA_021823625.1. GTDB lineage: Bacteria > Verrucomicrobiota > Verrucomicrobiia > Limisphaerales > J093 > DSVZ01. Next base: position 14,420 of record JAKANS010000061.1, read on the forward strand.
GAGGCGACGGTGGTTTGCCCAGATGGGGGTCCACGTCGCTCGCGACCCGGAATTCCTGGACCTCTTGCGTCGCAGTGGCTGCCGGGGAGTTTTTGTGGGCTTGGAGAGCCTTTCCCAGGCAAGTCTCGATGGCGCGGCGAAGTCCTTCAACCGCGCCGAGGCCTACGCCGGAGCCATCCGCCGGTTCCACGATCACGGGATCGCGGTCATGGGCGCGATCGTGTTGGGATTCGATCAGGACACCCCGGACACGCTGGAGTTGACCGCGTGCTTTCTCCGTAACGCCGGACTGGACGCGCTGCAGTTGACCGTGCTGACCCCTTTGCCGGGCACACCCCTGTTTGCGCGAATGTCCGCGGAAGGGCGCATCCTGGATCGCGACTGGGAGCATTACGACTTGGGGCATGTCGTTTTTCGGCCGGCGCGTCTGGCGACCGGTCAGCTCACGACGGCCCACGCCGCGATGCTGCGCTACTTTTATTCCTGGCCGGCGATGCTCGGTCGTCTCCGCCGTCAATGGCGGTATCTGGCGCCCCGCGAGATCGTGCTGTCCTTCCTGGTGGGGCTTGGCTACCGGTTCAAGCTCCGGCGCACCGGAATTTGGGAACGCGCGCGCCTCCAAACCGAACGCGCTGCAGAGCCATTGGCCGCGGCGCCGCCTTCGCTTCGGTTCCTTGGGCGGTTCAAGCGTGCAAGCCGATCTCGGCTGGCGCGGCTAAGCGTCCCGGACGACCGCGTGGAGGCGGTCCTTGAGCACGCCGACTAGCCGTTCGTGCGCGGTGTTCACCTCGGCATCGGTCAGGGTGCGGTCGGCGCCCCGGTAGGTGAACGCGTAGGCCACGCTCTTCTGGCCGGCCGGGACGTTCTGGCCGCGGAACACGTCGAAAAGCTCCACGCACTCGAGGTTGGCGGCCTTTGCCTGTTTCACGGCGGCCAGCACTGCCTCGTGGGTCGCGCTTTCCGGCACGAGCATTGCCACGTCGCGCCGAATGCTGGGGAACTGCGGCAACGCCTTGAACGCCTTGCCGGCGTTGCGCCGGGCGAGCAACTGGTCGAGGTCCAATTCCGCCAGCCAGACCGCGTCGCGCAGGTCGTATCGTTTCGCGAGCGGCGGCAGGAGTTGCCCCAGCTCGCCGAGTGCCACGCGACCACCCAGGCTGATGACGGCGGATTCGAGGAAAAGCGCGGTGCCGCCTTCGCGCTTGGCGTAGCTCACGCCACGCAGGCCGAACTGGTCGAGAAACTCTTCGACGATGCCCTTGAGGTCGCCGAGGTCGAATTTCGCGTCACGTTCCGCCCCGGCCCAAAAACCGGGATTCCGCTGGCCGGTCAGCGCGATCGCCACGCGACGACCCTCGATTGGCGGCGCCGTCTCCTTGGCCGGATTGCCGTTGGCAGCGCGGCTTGCGCCAAAAACGCGACCGACCTCGAACAGCGCGAGGTCGAGGTTCTGCCGGCTGACGTTGTGGCGGAGCGAATCGAGCAGACCAGGCAGCAGGCTGGGCCGGAGCGCGTTCATGTCGCTGCTCAGCGGGTTGGCGAGCATCACCAGTGATTCAGCGGGTGCGGCAAGCCGGGCCGCCTCTGCCGAGACCAGCGTCTGGCCCTGCGCCTCGCTCAACCCCAGGCCGCTGAGGATGCGTCGCGCTTCAGCCAGTTGGTCGTGGACCGCGTCGTAGTCGTTGGCACCGAGCGCGCCGCGCGGTGGGGTGGCCGGAATCTTGTCCACGCCGTGCAACCGGCAGACTTCCTCGGTCAGATCGGCCTCACGTTTGAGGTCCACACGCCAGGTCGGGATGCGGAAAGTGACCGGCGCGGCCTCGGATTCGGCACCAACCGGCTGTGGTTTGCGCCCGACGATCTTCAGCCCGATCTGGCCCAGGTAAAACTCGATCTCTTCCGGCCTGAGCTCGATGCCGAGCAACTCGTTGACCTTCCGGTGTCGGAGAGTGATTTGCCGCGGCTCGACCGGCGCCGGGTAGGCATCGACCACGCCCGCCGCCAATTCGCCGCCGGCCGTTTCGAGAATGAGCTGTGCGCAGCGCTGGCTGGCCCAATCGCTGAGGCCAATGTCCGCGCCGCGCTCGAAGCGGTAGCTGGCATCGGTGCGGAGGCCAAGTTGCTTGGAGGTCCGCCGGATGTTCGTGGGGCTGAAGTACGCACTTTCGATCAGGACATCCACCGTGGCATCGTTGATCTCCGAGTTCTGCCCGCCCATGACGCCGGCCAGGGCGATGCCCTTTTGCGCGTCGGCGATAAGCAGGTTCTCGCTCGTCAACGTGTGCTTCTGGCCGTCGAGCGTGACGAACAACTCGCCGTTGTGCGCGCGGCGGATGACGATGGTCGGCTTGCCGTCCGCCGCCTGCGCGATCAGGTGGTAATCGAAGGCGTGGAGCGGTTGGCCGCATTCCAGCATCACGTAATTCGTGACATCGACGACGTTGTTGATCGAGCGCAGACCGACTTTTTCGAGCGCCGAGCGCAACCAGGCCGGGCTGGGGCCGATCTTCACGCCGCGCACCACCCGCGCGGTGTAGCGCGGGCAAAGCTCGGCGTCCTCGATGCGAACCGCGACCAGTTCCTCCGTCCTGACTTCTGACTTCTGACTTCTGACTTCTGGAACTTTGAGCGGATTGCCGGTGACAGCGGCGATTTCGCGCGCAATGCCGAGGACGCTGTTTAAGTCCGGCCGGTTCGGCGTGACCTCGAGGTCATAGACCACGTCGCTGCCCGCGCGCCCGAGCTGTTCGGCCAACGGCTGGCCGACCGGCGCGTCCGCGGGCAGGATCATCAAGCCGCTGGCGTCCTCGGCGAGGCCGAGTTCCTTGGGCGAGCACATCATGCCGTGCGATTCGACCCCGCGAATCTTGCCCACCTTGATCGTAAACGGCGCCTCGCCGGGCTTCGCCGGCAGCGACGCGCCCGGCAGGATCAGCGGCACCTTGTCGCCGGCCTGGAAATTCTGCGCGCCGCAAACGATCTGGCGCTCGCCCCGGCCGTCGTTGACGCGGCAGACCGAGAGTTTGTCGGCGTTGGGGTGCTTGTCGCGAGTGATGACCTGCGCGACCACGATGCCGTCGAATTCGCCGCCGAGCTTTTCGACGCCCTCGACTTCGAGGCCGAGCATGGTGAGCCGCTCGGCCAGTTCTTCGGGCGACCAGTCGAAATCAACGTATTGCTTGAGCCAGTTCAGGGTGACTTTCATGCCTTCGATTCAATCGGCAATTCAAAGCCGGATGTTTGCCGAAGGCCGGCTTGGAGTCCAGCGATTGCTCCCGAATGGCGCTCGCGAGCCTTGAGTTGTTGACGACGTTCAGACGCAGGCTGGCGCTTGCCGAGCAAGCCTGGCGGGAAGTAGCCTTGCTCGACATTCGCCATATGAACACGCATACGACACGACGTCGGTTTCTCCGCAACTCCACCCTCGGCGGCGCCGGGCTGCTGGTCCTGGCCAATTCCCGGCTCGCCTTTACCGCGGAGGCGAACGACCGGTTGAATCTCGCTGCGATCGGCGCCGGCGGCCAGGCCCGCGCCGACCTCGACCAGATGCCCGCCGACGCGGTCAACATGGTTGCCCTGTGCGACGTGGACCAAACGCGGGCCGGCGACACTTACCAGAAATACCCACAGGCAAAGCGCTACACCGACTTCCGCCGGATGTTGGACGAAATGGCAAAGGAGATCGACGCCGTGCTCGTAGGCACGCCGGATCACACCCATGCCGTGGCCGCGGTGGCCGCGATGGAGCGGGGCAAAGCCGTGTATTGCGAGAAGCCGCTGACGCGCACTGTTCACGAGGCGCGGGTAATGCGCGAAACCGCCTTGCGCACGAAGGTCGCGACGCAGATGGGCAACCAAGGCTCGGCCACGGGCGGATTGCGTCGGGCGGTGGAACTGGCCTGGGGCGGGGTGCTGGGCGAAATCCGCGAGGCGCACGTCTGGTTCGATGGCGGCAACGGACCGCTCGAACGCCCCAATGACACCCCGCCAGTGCCGCCCATCTTGGATTGGGACTTGTGGCTTGGGCCGGCGGAATTCCGTCCTTACAGCCCAAGTTATCTGCCGGCGAGTTGGCGCGCCTGGCGGGCTTTCGGTAGCGGCATCGTCGGTGACTTCGGCTGCCACACCGGCAACCTCATGTTCCGCGCGCTCCACTTGGAGCGGTTGTGGAATTTCCCCGCAGGCCAGAAGCCCGAGCGGGTGATCATCCGCGCCGAGTCGCACCCGTCAGAGGTGAATGCGGAGGGTTATCCTCGCTCCTCGCGGACTTTCCTCGATTTGCCGGCGCGGGGCGACCTGCCGCCGGTAAAGTTGTCGATCAGCGCCAAGGAGCGGCCGTCGCCGGACCTGATGCTGGGCTACCCGCAAGCCGGCTGGGGCGATCTGCTGGTGGGCGCCAAAGGCTCGATCTACTCGGACTGCCCGTGGAACACCCATTTCGTGCTCTTGCCGGAAAGCAAGTTCGAGAACTTCAAGGGCGGCCCGCCGGAGAGTCTCCCGCGCGTGGGCAGCCATCACGCCGAGTGGGTCGAGGCGTGCAAAGGCCGGGGCAAGACCTTCTCGCCTTTCGAGCTGGGCGGGCCGCTCACCGAACTGATGCAACTGACGAACCTCGCTTCGCTCATCATGGGACCACTGGAATACGACACTATCAGCGGTCGCATCCTGAATTCCGAGCGGGCGAACGAACTGCTGCACCGCCAGTACCGGCCGGGTTGGAGTCTCGGCAAGGCGTGAATCGGCGACGCTGCCGGTGCCGGGTTGAGATCAGACCTCGACGACGGGGTTCCTGAGTTCACCGATGCCGGAGACCGCGATTGCCACCTCGTCGCCCGCCTGAAGCGAGAAGTCGTCCGGCGGCACCACGCCCGTGCCGGTGAGCAAAACCGCCCCATTTGGGAACGCGTTCGACCGACGCAACCAAGCCGCCAGCTCGGCGAAACTGCGCTTGATCCGGTTCACGTCGGTTTGCCCGGCGAAGACTTCGGTGCCGCTGCGACGGATGCGAACCCCAATCGACCAGTTCCGCGCCGTGGCCTCGTCCGCGCCAAGCAAGATCCACGGGCCAAGCGCGCAGGAGCGTTCGTAAATTTTCGCCTGCGGCAAATAGAGCAGGTTTTCGCCTTCGATGTCGCGCGCGCTCATGTCGTTCCCGATCGTGCAGCCGACCACTTCGCCGCGGGCGTTGAGCACCAGCGCGAGTTCCGGTTCCGGCACCGTCCAACGCGAATCGCGCCGCACCCCAACGGCCTCGCCCGGACTGACCACCTTGTCCGCGAGCGCCTTGAAGAACAGCTCCGGCCGTGCCGCCTCGTAAACGCGGTCGTAGGCCGAGGCGCCGAACGCAGACTCTCCCATGCGGGCGGTCTTGCTGCGCAGGTAGGTGACGCCCGCGGCCCAGACTTCCTGGCGATCCACCGGCGCCAGCAGACGCACGTCCGCGAGCGGCTTCCGCGGCAGGTCGCGTCGCAGCGCCTGCCCGACCGCCTCGGTCGGCGACGACGCGTTGAGCACATCGGCGACAGAGATCCAGCCGGCCGGTGTGAGGTCGGCCACGGTCAGGTGGTCCAGGACTGCTCCGATAGCCACGCGGTTGGGTGCACCGGGCGGTTTGTCCGTGCGTTCGGCAAAACGGCAAAGTTGGATCACGTTCGAGAGCGTACCGGCCGGTTCGGGAAAGGCACGCAGTTTCGGGGGCGACGCGGGTGCACGTTGTCCCCGCACAGAAAAGTTCCTGATTCCTCCTCTTCCCAGCGGTGTGAGGCTTTGGCTAGACTGGCGCGGTGACGGAGCAAGCCTTGTTGGCCTTGCTGGAAGCGGTCTCGCGGTCGTTTTACCTGACCGTGAAGGTCCTGCCCGGCGGGGTGCGTGAGCCGATCGCGCTGGCCTATCTGCTGGCCCGCGCGACGGACACCGTGGCCGACACGAATGCGGTTTCAGTGGACGGCCGCCTGGACTATCTGCGTCTGTTGCGGGAGAGGATCGCCTCGACCCACACGACGCCACTGCCTTCCGGTAGTTTTGTCGAGGCGCAAGCGACCGCCGGCGAACGGCTTCTCTTGAACCGACTCGAAGCGTTGATCGAGTTGCTCGAGCACGAGCCGCCGGAGTTGCGCGATCCCATTCGCGCGGTTCTGGCAACCATTACCAGTGGCCAGGAACTGGACCTCGTGCGTTTCCGTGACGCCGATGCACAACACTTGGTCGCTTTGGAAACCGACGCCGAGCTGGACGATTACACCTACCGGGTCGCGGGCTGCGTGGGCGAGTTCTGGACGGAGATTTGCCGGCGCCAACTTTTTCCGAAAGTGTGGGTGGACCTCAAATCGCTGCTGGCCCGTGCGCGGCGGTTTGGCAAAGGACTGCAATTGGTAAACATCCTCCGTGACGTGCCCGCCGATCTTCGGCAGGGACGTTGTTACGTGCCTGCCAGCGCGCTCGCTGGATACGGTCTCGCGCCGCAGGATCTGCTCGACGCCGCGAATGGCCCGCGCTTCCGACCACTGTTTACGAAGTACGTTCAGCTCGCGGAAGACCACCTCGAGAACGGCTGGACCTACACGACATTGCTCCCTTACCGGTTGTTGCGGCTCCGGCTGGCCTGTGCCTGGCCGCTGTTGATCGGCATCCGCACGCTGGCGCGGCTGCGCGTCGGCAACGTCCTGGATGCCACCCAGCGCATCAAAGTCAACCGCGGCGAGGTGCGCTCGATTATGACCCGATCGGTTCTGCTTTATCCGTTTCCAGGGATCTGGAACCGCTTGTTCGAACGCGCGCGCCGCCAGGCCGACCGATGAATCTTCCCGACGCCCAAACCCGCCACGCCGCGCTCGCCGAGGAAATCCGGCAGCATGACCGCGCTTACTACGTGCTGGCCAGACCGACAATCAGCGACTTCGAGTACGACCGGCTCTACCGCGAACTGCAGGAGTTGGAAAAGCAGTTCCCCGAACTCGTCACGCCGGAGTCCCCCACCCAGCGCGTCGGCGGCGCGCCCACGGCGGGCTTCAAGCGGGTGAAGCATATCGTGCCGATGCTTTCGTTGGAGAAGGTCGAGGCGGCGGAACACCCCGACAGCAGCGAAGAGCCGGATCGCGAACAACGCAATCGGCTACAGGACGAGAACACGCTGCCGCGTCTGCTTGAGTTCGACAAAACCATCCGCAAACACCTTGGCCGGGACCGGGCCGAATACGTCTTGGAGCCGAAGGTCGATGGCGTTTCCATTGGTGTCCATTACCGGCGCGGCAAACTCGTCCTTGGCGTGACGCGCGGCGACGGCCAGCTCGGCGACGACATCACCGCCAACCTCCGCACCGTCCGCGCAATTCCCTTGGAGCTGAGCTTGAAGAATCCGCCCGCGTTGCTCGAAGTGCGCGGCGAGGCCTACATCGCCACGAACGATTTCGACGCGCTCAACGCGAAGCTCGAGGCCGCCGGCGAGAAGCCTTTCCCCAACGCCCGCAACGCCACTGCCGGCACGCTTAAGCAACTCGCCCCACGTCTCGTGGCCCAGCGGCCCATCAGCGCGGTGTTTTACGCGGTCGGCGCGTGCGAGGGCATCGCGTTCGAAGCGCACGCGGAGATGCTGGAGGCGCTGGGGAAGTTCGGCCTGCCGACGCAGCGACGCTGGTGGCTCTGTCGTGACATCGAGGAAGTGCTGGATCGCTACCGCGAGGAAGTCGTTTGCCGCTATGACGAGACGCGCGATCTGCGCCGCGAATTGCCTTACGACATCGACGGTGTTGTGCTCAAGGTGAACCGCCTTGCGGACGCGCAGCGCATCCCGTCCAAGACCCGCGCCCCCGGCTACGCCATCGTCCACAAACCCATTCCGTGGATCACGCCGGCAGAGACGGTGCTGCGCGACATCGCCATCCAAGTGGGCCGCACCGGTGTACTCACGCCCGTGGCCGAACTCGAACCGGTCTTCGTCCAAGGCTCGACCATCGCGCGCGCCACGCTCCACAATGAAGACGAAATCCGCCGCAAAGACATCCGCATTGGTGACACCGTGGTGATCCGCAAAGCCGGCATGGTGATTCCCGAAGTCGTCGAAGTCGTGAAATCCAAGCGGCCCAAGGATGCGCCGGAATTCGATTTCGTTGCCCACATTGGCGGCAAGTGCCCCGCGTGCGGTGGGCCGATTGCGAAAGACAGGATCAAGGCTCGCACTTCCGTCTCCCTCGCCCCCTCGGAGGGAGAGAGGGCCAGGGTGAGGGGGCAGCCATCCAACGAAAGCTCAACCGAAGAAGTCGCCTGGCGCTGCCAGAACGTGGCCGGCTGCCCGGCGCAGAAGACCCGCCGCCTGGAATACTTTGCCCACCGGAAGGCGCTCGACATCGAATCCCTCGGCGGCATCGTCGCCGAAAAACTCGTCGAGCGTGGGCTGGTGGACGAACCGCTCGACCTCTTCACACTGCCGGAAGAAAAGCTGGCCACGCTCAATCTCGGCACCGACGGCGAACCGCGCGTGTTCGGCGCGAAGAACGCCGCCAAGGTAAAGGAGGCCTTGGAACGCGCCAAGTCACTGCCGCTGCACCGCTGGATTCATGCGTCGGCGATTTCCGAAGTTGGTGAACGGACCGCTTACGATCTGGCCCAGTTCCACGAAACCATCGAAGACATCGCTCAGTCGAGGCTTCTGCGGGGCGTGCTGGAACTGCATCGCTTGCGGGAGGAGAAACGCACAGACGAAGCCGACGCGGTCGGGCTGACGCTTATCGCCGCGGGCTTCGCGCAACCGTCCAAGAAGAAAGACGCCGCGCCGCGCGACGCAGTGGTCGTCGTCGGCCCCGTCGCCGCAAAGGCCGTGCTGGACTGGTTTGCGAGTCCGACCGGCCGCGACGTGCTGGCACGCTTGAAGAAGCTCGGCATTTCGCCCCGCGGTTCGACGAAAGCTGCGGCCGTGGCCGGCCACCCTTTCGCCAACAAAACCTTCGTCCTTACCGGCACGCTGCCGTCCCTTTCCCGCGAGGAAGCCGCTGCCTTCATCCGCGAAGCCGGCGGCAACGTCACCGGTTCCGTGAGCAAGCACACCGACTACGTGCTGGCCGGTGAAAGCGCCGGCACGAAACTCGACAAGGCCCGCGAACTCGGAATCCGCGTGTTGAATGAGACCGAATTCCGCGCGCTGCTGGGCGACAAGACGAAGGGTGGCTCTTCTGCGGCCCAGGCCGCGTTGTTTTGAGAAGGATTTTGGATGAATGAACTCACCTTGGATTGGCTGGCGTTGGACCGGCTGCGCACGGTGTTCCTAGGCGGCACTGCTGGCGACCACGATTATTGGCGCGGCGAGTCGGATCTGGCCAGTTACGACGCCACGTTTGCCCAGCGGATCGGTTGGAAATGGGACTGCGTGCTGTATGAACTGGAACGGCGCGGCTGGACGCCTCCGCCCGGAACGGCGTTGCTTGACTGGGGCTGTGGCAGCGGGATCGCCGCCCGCGCCCTGTTGGATTTCTTTGGCAAGGAGCGCGCGACCAAGGCGAGTTTCTGGGATCGCTCAGCATTGGCGATGCGGTTCGCCGCCGACCGCGCACGTGACAAGTACGCCGGCCTGACGGTGGACACCGGTTTGCCAGCCCGGCCGGAATTGGTGTTGATCAGCCATGTGCTGACCGAGTTGACCGTGGAACAGACCGAGGCGTTGGTGAAGTGGCTGGAACCGGCGGTGGCGGTTTTGTGGGTCGAACCCGGAACTTACGACGCCAGCCGGCGACTCGTCGCCGTTCGCGAACGCTTGAACGGTACGTTCCATGTCGTCGCCCCCTGCACGCACGGGGCCGGCTGCGGAATGCTTGCGCCCGGCAACGAGGTCCACTGGTGCCATCACTTCGCGGCCACGCCGCCCGCTGTGTTCACCGATCCGTTTTGGGGCCGGTTCGCGCAGGCTTCCGGCGTCGATTTGAGGAGCCTGCCGCTCAGCTTTCTCGTGCTCGACAAGCGTCCGGCCCCGGCGTTGCCGACGGGCACGGTGCGGGTGATTGGCCGACCCCGCGTGTACAAGGCGCATGCGTCTGTCCTGGCTTGCGATGCGGCGGGCGTGGGGGAGTACGAGCTGCTAAAACGGCGCTTGCCGGCGATGTTCCGGCGCTTTCGCAAAGACGATTGCCCCCCGCTGCAAATCTGGACCCGCGAGGGCGGGCGCGTGATCGAAGCGGAGGAACTTCCTGACGGGACTTGAGCGGTGGCAGGATTCGGCGCTGGGCGCGCCACCGGTCATTGCGGTTTCGCGGCTTCGCTCGTCGTGGTTTCGGCGTGTCGGGAACCGGCTCGCAGGCGACGGGCTCACCGCGCCGTGGCTTTGGGGCGCGCCGGTGGAGCCGCGGAGGCGGCGGCCGGTGACCACAAGGCGAGCGCGCGTCGGGTCAGGTCGGCCGCCTTGGCATCGCGAACATTTCGATCCACACAGTCAAACACCACCGTGATGACGCGGTGGCCATCGCGGGCGGCGGTGACCGCGATCGAGTAGCCCGCCGCCGCGATGTAGCCGGTTTTTAAACCGTCGCAGCCCTCGAGGTTTCCCAGCAGGTGATTGTGGTTGCGCATGACCACGGTTTTGCCGGGCACCTTCTCGCGAAAGGACCGAACGCGTGTGCCCGTGTAGCGCAAGGCGTCGCGGTGGCGCAGCACCTCGCGGCCGAGCTTGATGAAGTCGCGTGGCGTCGTGACATCGGGTTGTTGGCCGGCGCTGGGTGGCAGGCCGTGCACGGAACGAAATACCGTGTTGGTCATCCCCAAGGCTTGGGCGCGCTGGTTCATCAACTGGATGAACGCATCGGTGCTGCCGGCGACCTTTTCGGCGAGCGCCACGGCGGCGTCGTTCGCGGATTGCACCATCAATGCGTACAGGAGTTCGTCCACGGTGAAGACTTCCTTTTCCGCCAGCCAGACTTGTGAACCTCCGGTGCGCGCCGCCTTGGCGCTGACGGTGACCGCATCCTGGAAGGAGAGTTGGCGCCGCTCGATTTTCTCCAGAATGATCAGCAGGTCCATCAGCTTGAGCGTGCTCGCGGGATAGCCCTGGGCGTCGGCCCGGTCCTCGAAAAGCACCCGGCCGCTGGCGGCGTCCACAACGATGGCGCCCAGGTACGGGTTGCGGGCGACACGCTTCGGCGACGCGGTCTTGGTGGAGCGGGGGGCGGTCTTGGGCGCGGTGATTTTGGAGCTGGCTGCCTGAAGCGCGGGCACCGCCAGAAGCAGCGCCAAAGCCCATGCGGTGAACCCTCGGAACATCCGTTCTCGCTTCATCGTTTTGCTCTAGATTGAAACCGCTCCGCCAGCGGCCAGCGCAGCGTGCCAGCCGCGCGGCGGCGCAGAATCCTCGTCCGACGCACGTGTCGTCAAGCGACGAAAGCGCTTCGTGGTGGCAAAGAGGAAAAGCCTCCGTTCCGGTTCACCGCAGTGGGCTGACGCAGGCAGGACGGGCGATTCTGACGGGGGCGGTCAGCGTTGCCAAGGCCGGCCAGAAATCGGAGCCGGGGTGATTCGGGACGCAGGGTTGTTCGCGGGGGCAAACGGGTTCGCCGCCACGGCTGGCGGGCCGGAACTCTGGCGCGGCATTTGCATCGGCGGATTGCGTTGGCCACCCGTCGGGATTCTGGGGGTGGGGAAGGGCAGGGGAACACGCGGCGGAAAACGGTTTGGCAGGAGGCGCTGGCGTCTGCCGGTGGCGCTGAAGTTAGAAACCGGCGCGGGCGCGGGCGTGGGCGCAGCGACGGTGGCCGGCGGCGGATCGACGTTCGGTGGCGGCGAGAATGGCGGACGCGGCTCGCGGTTCGTCGGGCAATACCCGTCCACCCAGCCCACAGTGTAAAGATAGGGCTGGTATTGGTAAGCCTGCGCGAAACTGACCGCGCTGGCGGCCTGGGGCGGTGGACTGGCCCAAGCTCCGCCCGGCTGAACCGCCACGGGTTGGTCGGCAACGACAGTCGCAAGTCCGGCTGTTCCGTCGCCGGCATCGGCACCAGCCGGCGCGGCCTGCACCCAACCCAACCCCAAATACCGGCCGCCGGCGAAAATGCGGGCTCGCACCAATCGTGGCGATTCCGGGTCGGCGGCTTCGCTCGCGGCGTCCTGACGCAGCGCATCCAGGTCGGCTTGGAGCGCGGCCAGTTGCTGCTGCTGCGATTCGAGTTCGGTGGCGGTCGAGGTCTGTTGGCTGCGCAGGTCGGCAACTTGCCCGCCGGCATTTGCCAGTTGTTCCCGCGAGGCGGAGAGCTGCCCGCGGAGCGAATGGTTGTCCCACGCCAGGCTGACGGCGAGAACCAGCGCGCCGGCGGCCAGGCCACAGGCGACTCCCGCCACCCAAACCGGAAAACTCGTGGCTTGCATCACAGTTGGCAACTTACGCAGATGCCCGTTCCGGTCAATCGCCCAAACGCCGAATCTTGTTGGACGACTGCGGGCCGGGTGCGACAACCGAGGAGCTTCAATTCTCCGTTAAACGGGAGGGTTCGTTCCCTCCCCTCAAGCACTTGGCTGTGGGCGAGGAATGAATTCGTGGTCCACTCCCAGCCCCTCCTGGGCCAACTGCTCGGCCATCAGCGGCGGGCCAAAGTCCGCGTAGCGCGCCTCGGCGTAATGCGCCAGCACTTGATCCCGCCGGGCGGCCGGCTTGCGCCGCGCGCTGGGCCGGCCCCGCAGCCGAGGCACCAGGCCCGCATCGCCCTGGGTCGCATAGCGCCGCCAGACCCGCCGGGTCTGGCGGCAACTCAAGCCCGGCAGTTCGGTCGCTGGCACGCGCGTCAGTTCGTGGCGTTGGATCCCGACCATGATCCTCAACCGATCCCGTTCCTTCCGGCTCATTGTCAATGTTTCCGTGTGGGGGCGGGGAACTACCGCAACCCTGCCCCGAAGGGGACATTCTCATCGAGTCGCGACATTCGCCGCTCCGCGGGTTGCGATCCACGCCCCAATCCAGCACCTTACTGCGGACCGGACCGTGACGGGGGCGTGGGTGTCGATCGCCCGCAGCCGCTGCGCCTTGTCGCTGATAGAATCCGGCGCCTGGGCCGACCCCGACTCCTGCACTGGCGCGGTTCCTGGTGCACAAAGACAATTACCAACTGCGCCGACGCCTGGGCGGACAAGCCGTCGTCCTGGCCTGTCTCCACCGCCGCGGGTTCCGCGAGAGCCGACGCAAGCGTTAAGACGTTTTCGCATGGATTGGCGCCCGCACAAAGCGTATGTTGCGCGCCATGGATCACCCCAATCAATGCGACCTGCACCGCACCGCGTGCCGGGCCGTCGAATCCTGGCTTCGCTGCCAGGGCCGGATTGAAGCCTCCATTAACCAACAACCTTTGTTTGGATATGCTCCATCCGCGAGCCAATGCAAGAGCCAGTGAGCGACTGCTTTTCGAGAGGATAGATGTTGTTCTCCCGGCGCGTCCGAAATCGGTTCGACTGACCTACGAACACTAAATGAACGTTGCATGAACGGAAGGGAGGAGACGATCCGAAATGACTACCAACCATTTGAGAAAAGTCCCGGCAATCCCAGACCTCACACGACGGCAATTCCTGGCCGCTGGCACGGCCGCTCTGGCGGGCACGGTCGTCGAGCCCAACCTGCGGGAGCTACTGGCAGCCGAGGGCTCCAGCCCCGGCGAGGCACCAGACATTGATCCCGGCTTCGTCGGACCGCAGTTCTTCGACAAGCAGGAGGAGCAAGCCCTGCTGGAAGTCTTGGAGCAGGGTTCGCCTTTTCGTTATTGGGGTCCGGGCCGACCCGTCAAAGTGCAGCGGTTCGAAGAGAGTTTTGCCAGGTACATGAGGGCGCGATTCGCGCTCGGTGTTACTTCGGGCACCGCGGCGTTGGACTGCGCAGTCGCCGCGCTCGGCATTGGGCCCGGCGACGAAGTGATCGTTCCGGCTTACACGTGGTGGTCCGATTACACATGCGTGGTGCATGCCGGAGCTTTGCCGGTGTTCGCTGATGTCGATCGCACTCTGAATCTCGATTCCAAGGACTTTGAACGCAAGATCACGCCCCGGACCAAGGCGGTGATCGCGGTGCATCTTCTGGGCGGACCCTGCGATATGGGTCCCGTCATGGAGATCGCCCGCAAGCGAAGCGTGGCGGTGGTCGAAGATTGCGCGCAATGCGTTGGCGGTTCGTATCGCGGCCGGAAGCTGGGATCCATCGGCGATGTGGGCATTTACAGCTTCCAGATCAACAAGATGATCACATCGGGCGAAGGCGGGGCGTTGGTGACGAGCGACCCGGCGCTCTACGAACGCGCGGCTCGCTTCCACGACATGGGCACCATCCGGCAGTTCTTTCTCGATCGCATCGGAGGGCCCAGCCGCGTGCCAACCTTCGCGGGCGAGAATTTTCGGATGAGTGAATTGACCGGCGCCGTGCTCGGAGCGCAATTATCCAAGCTCGATTCCATGGTCGCGCAACTGCGCCGCAGCGCCGGGGCCATCTATGAAGGGATCCAGAGTCTCCCAGGTATCCGCCTGCGTCAGCGTCCCGATCCGCAGGGTGACATCGGCTACAGCGTGTTCTTTGAGCTGAAAGACCGGGTGGCCCGTGACCGCTGCATCGACGAACTGCGAAAGCGGAAAGTGCCGGCCTCCGCATTGAGCGGTTCGGTCCTCCTACCGATCGAGGAATCCGTAATCCACAAGCGCGCGCGGCACCCCAACTGGCCGTCCTTCAATAGTCTGGAAGGAAAGGCCATCCAATACGGGCCGGAGTGTTGCCGGCAGACGTTGGGCGTTTACGACCGCTTCGTGCAGATCCGAGTCGGCGCGAGATACACCCAGCGGATCGATGACTACATCATCCAGGCAATCCGGGAAGTGCCTGGCACGATCGGATGACCGGCGGCTTGCATCTGACCCAACTTGATATGACAACTCACCCGATACTCCTTCGCCTTTGCTCCGGGCTGTTGCTGGCCATCCTGAGTTCTGGCGCCACACGCAGCATCGCTGCAGAACCCCAAGCGCTGGAGATTGGTGTCGCCGGGCGGGACATCACGCCGGAACTGCCCATCCGCCTGGCTGGTTATGCCGCGCGAAATCGTCCGGCGGACAAGGTGGACTGCCCGTTGCTGGTGCAGGCCTTGGCGCTGCGAAATTCTTCGGGCGAACGGTTTGTGTTCGTGGCCCTGGACAACTGCGAGGTGAGCCACGCTTTCATGGAGCCAGTGCTCCAGGACTACGCCGAGAAGTTCCAACTCGCCCGCGGTGCTGTTGCGGTCGTTACCAGTCACACGCACTCCGCGCCGGTCCTGGACGAGACCTTGACGGACATGGCCCAGCCGCCGCCTGCGGATCGCGAGCAGATTGCGAAATATAGCCGGCTCCTGAAGGCGAAACTGGTGGACGTCGTGGGGGCCGCGCTTGGCGATTTTCAGCCGTCGCTGCTCGAACAGGGCGTGGGCCGCGCCACATTCGCTATGAACCGCCGCGTGTATCAAGGCGACAAGGTCGTCTTTGGCGACAACCCGGACGGCCCGGTGGACTGGGACGTGCCGGTGCTGCGCATCAAAGGTACCAATGGGGTCGTGCGGGCAGTTGTGTTCGGCTACGCCTGCCACGGCACCAGCATCCGCAGCGGAGACGATTGGTATGTCGTGTCGGGCGAATACATGGCCTACGCCCGCCAGCACCTCGAAGCCGTCCAACCCGGTGCGGTGGCGATTTTTCTCACCGGCCTGGGCGCGGACTCCGACCCCGCCCCCCGCGGCCGTTTGCTCGACGCCCGGCGCCACGGCCTGGAACTGGCCGGGGCCGTGGTTGGCGTGCTCGGCCGTCCGATGCGTCCGGTGCGCGGAGGTTTCAAGTTTGCCTACGAGGAAGTTGAACTGCCGTTCGTGGACCCGCCCAGCCGAGAGCAGTTGGAGAAGGATGCGCAGGACAAAGACATTTACGTGAAGTCGCGCGCAGAAGCCTACTTGAAACGCCTGGACGCGAACCAGCCGCTCCCGCAGTCGGTGAAGCTGCCGGTGTCGGTTGTGCGCCTCGGCGACGACTTGACGTTCATCCTCATGGGCGGCGAAGTGGTGGTGGACTATTCACGCCGACTGAAGCGCCTGTTGGCCGCGGACTATCCCTGGCCGATTGGCTACGCCTACGAAACGCCCTGCTATATCCCGTCGGTGCGCCTCCTCAAGGAAGGCGGCTACGAAACGGAGTCCTCGCTCATATACTACGGATTCTACGGCCCTTTCCGCACCCGCCTCGAAGACCTGGTCGTGAATCGGGTGATGGCCTTGGTCGCCAGCCTGCGGGGGCGTTGAAGAAATGAAACCCTATCGCACTCCAGGTCACCGCCCACCGCTGACGGTGGGTCATTGAGCGCCGATGGCCGCTCGAAAAGCTTTAGCCGTGAGCCAACGTATCAGCAACTGACCGGATCCTTTGGTGTCAATTTCCCATGAGGCAACAGGCTGCGAGCCCTCCTCGACGGCCTCTCGCCAAAGAGCAAACTCGTACCCTTGCCGGGCAGGGCCAAGCCGGAGCGCCACCCGACGGCGGTTCAGCTACTGGTCATCAAACCGTGCGCAACTGGTCGCGATGCTCGTACACCTTGAGGATGGCGTCCGCGAAGCTGGTACGAGGCCGGGTCCAGGTCGGCCAGGACCGGGAGGGCGCGCGCCGACAGGATGCTGGCAGTGGTTCCCGGATCGGTGTAGGGCGAGGTGATGACTTCGTCGCCGGGCCCGATGCCGAGAGCCTCCACGCAGGTGTGCAGGGCCTGGGTGCCCGAGCCGGTGGCGACGCAAAACCGCGTGCCCAGCAACCGTGCATACTCCTGCTCGAACGTGGGAACGGTGCCGGTGGCGGATTGGATGCGGCACCAAATCCCGCTCCGGGTGGTCCTCACCACAGCCTCCACGATCTGTTCATCCACGTGAGGCCAGGCTGGCCAGGATTTGTTCTTTCGCACCGGTTCGCCTCCCCGGAAGGCCAGCTTGCCGGCCTTCCGGGTGACGTCTGCGTAGGCGGGCAGGGCGGTTGAAGCGACGGCCGCCACTGTGCCGGCGGACGCGGAGGCGATGAATTCTCGCCGGGTCAAATCGTGATTTTTCAGGTGTTGGTCATTGGTTCGTTTGTTGTGCCGGAGCAGAAAGCAACCCGCGTCGGCGCGATCGGACCTGCCATGCCTACCTCTTCAGGGGACCTGGGAACGCTACTACTGCCGAGTCGTTGGGATGGCCTACAATGGCATAGGTCGTGCTATCAATTAGCTCCATGAAGATTGATGGGCGCGAACTGGATCACCAGACGTTGGAGCATCTACGCCTGACGGCGGTGAAGCG
>JAKANS010000243.1 GCA_021823625.1 bacterium
CGCTTCACCGCCGTCAGGCGTAGATGCTCCAACGTCTGGTGATCCAGTTCGCGCCCATCAATCTTCATGGAGCTAATTGATAGCACGACCTATGCCATTGTAGGCCATCCCAACGACTCGGCAGTATTCCTTGTCAGCGACGCACGTGCCGTGTTAAAAAACACTGGTCAGCCTATGCCGCCAATTGTTACTCCCGGCACGGTCTGGTCCCGTTTCTGCCCGGCCAGGCCTGGGCCGACTGCGTCGAACCGAGCCTCCGAACGGCCGGCATAGGGGTGACATGTAACCTGATCAACCCAAACCCAAACCAATGAAACGACCTATTCAACGAATCGCCGCGGTCGCGCTGGCCGTTGGCGTCAGCGCGCTGCTCGCCCAAGGCGCGGCGCCCGCCACTCCCCAAGGAGTCATCACCGCGAAGGCCTTCACCGGCATCACCGGGACCGCTGTCGCCAACCTGACGGGGAATCCGAAGTTCCCGGACTCCCCCGACATGGTGACGTACCCACCGTATTTCGAGTGGAACGCGACGGGGGACATTTACACGCCGCCCGGCAACTGGGCCGACAACTACGGCACCCAGATTATCGGCTACTTCTACCCACCCACGACCGGCAACTACATCTTCTATCTCGCCTCTGACGATAACAGCGTGCTCTATCTGAGCACCGACGCCACCCCGGAAAACAAGAAGCTGATCGCGCAGGAAACGGCCTGGAGCAATCCACGCGAGTACACCACCAGTGGAGGTAACAGCACGTTGACCTCCAAGGACTCATCGCAGTTCACCGGCACGGAGTGGCCCACCAAGGACCCGGCCTTGGGCGGCGCGATGATCACCCTGCAGGCGAATCAGCCCTACTATATCGAGGCGCTGGCCAAGGAAGGCGGGGGCGGCGACAACCTCTCCGTCGCGGTGCAGGATCCGAACTTCGCCATCGACTTCACCGCGCCGATACCGGGGCAGTATCTCTCCTCTGACCGGAGTAACGGGCCCCTGACGATCGCGAGCCAGCCGCACAGCCAGTCGGTGGACGAACGCGGATCCGTCGCTTTCCGCGTGATGGCCGATGGCGCACCGCCTTACAGCTTCCAGTGGCGGCAGGACGGCACGGATATCTTAGACGCCACGAATGTCACCTACATGGTTACCAATGCCACCATGGCCGAGAACAATGCGAAATTCACCGTGGTCGTGACCGGTGCCCAGGGGTCGGCCACCAGCGACGAAGCGGTGTTGACGGTCATCCCGGACACGATTCCTCCCAAGCTGCTGGGGGCGAAAGGAAACGCCAGTTTGACCGAAGTCGTGTTAACGTTTTCGGAGGCGCTGGATCAGGCTTCCGCGACCACGGCGACCAATTACCAGATCAGCAGCGCCGGCGGCAGTCTGGCGGTCACGGCAGCCGCGCTGGCGCCGAGTGCGACCGTGGTCACGTTGACAACGGCCCAGCAGACTTTGGGGACCAAATACACAGTGACGGCCGCGAATATCAAGGATACGGCCGCCACGCCGAACACGATCGCAGCGAACAGCAAAGCCGTCTTCTTCCCGAAGGGGAAACTGGTGGAACAAAACGGTTTCATTGTGTTCGAGGCTGAGAACTATGACCGAAACCTCGACGGATTGTGGGTTCCCGATACGACGCGGGGAATTCCCTCGGGCGGCGTTTCAATGGTGAATCCAAACGGCGCGGGCGGGAGCGAGAGCGCCACGAAACTCGAATATGATGTCGAGTTCAAACAGGCGGCGACCTACACGGTCTGGTACCGGGCCAGCGGGAATAATGGCAATGACGATTCGGCGTGGTTCCACCTTGATGGGGAGCGGCCGCTCGAACGCGCCAGCGGCAATGCCGCGAGCATGACCGGCTTCTCCGGCCAAGCAGATTTCGTTTGGAGAAGCGACTCGCAAGACGGTCCCGATCCGTTCACGGTCGATATTCCCACTGCCGGCCAGCATGTCGTCGGGCTGGCACGCCGCGAGGACGGCTCGTACTTCGACAAGTTCATCCTCACCACGGACACCGCTTTTACGCCGACCGGATTCGGTCCGCCCGAGACCCGCGAAGGAACCCCGGCGGCACCCACCGTTACACTCACCGCTCCCACCGCCGGCCAGACGTTCGCTGCTGGCGCCAACATCGACCTGACGGTGAACGCAACCGGGGACATGGGGCTGGAAATCGTGCGGGTCGCATTCACGGCCAACGGGAACCCGGTGGGCGAGGCCACGGCCAGCCCGTTCAGCTTCACTTGGAACAGCGTACCGGACGGCATTTATGCCATCAGGGCCACGGCCACAGATGAAATCGGCGTCTCCACGACTTCGGATTCGGTGGTGATCAATGTGGGGACTCCGCCGCCCCAGACGCTCCTGGTGGTCGGCACGGCCAGCGATCCGGTGCTGAATCCGTCTGACGCGGGGATCAAAGCGCGTCTGGAATCGCAGGGTTGGCAGGTCTTGGTGGTTCAAGCCCCGGCCTCAACCCAGACCGACGGCGATGGCAAGCAATTGATCATCGTTTCCTCAACCGTCAATTCCGGGGACGTGGCCGACAAGTTCCGTAACTCCACCGTCCCGGTCCTGAATTGGGAACAAGCCCTCCAGGACAACTTCCTGATGACCTTGAACACCGACGGCACGGATCGCGGAACGCTCGCCGGGCAGACTCAGGTGAACATCGTCAAAGCAGATCACCCGTTGGCCGGCGGTCTGAGCACCGGGTTGACCACCGTGACCACGGCGGCCCAGGACTACAGTTGGGGCGTGCCAAACGCGCATGCGGTCATCATCGCGACGGTGGCGGACAATCCGGCCCAGGCGGTGATCTATGGCTACGACAAGGGCGCCATCTTGATTGACAATTCGACTCCCGCTCCTGCTCGCCGAGTGATGTTCTTCTCGGGCAACGATGGCTTTGCCGCTTTCACCGATGATGCCGTAACGCTGTTCGATGCGGCCGTCGAGTGGGCCTCCGGAATCAAACCCAAGAAGCAAACGAGCGCCAAAATCGCGTGGGTCAGTTTCCATTCGGCCGACGACGCGCCATCCAGCGCGGCCGCCGCTGCGGGCTTTACCCAAGCCCCGGATGTCGCTTACACCGACCTGCTCACAGCCAACGGGCATCAGGTGACACGCATCGTCACGTCCGGCACTCCCGACGCGGCGCTCCTCAACGCTTTCGACCTGGTCATCATCAGCCGCTCGGTGCCCAGCGGCGATTACCAGGATCCTCCCGAAACGGCCGCGTGGAACGGCATCACGGCACCGACCATGATCCTGGGGGGCTACGTGCTGCGGGCCAACCGACTCGGGTTCACCACCGGCAACACGATCCCGGACACGGCGGGTCCCGTGCGGCTGACCGTGAACGATCCGAACCATCCAATCTTCGCTGGGATCGAACTGGATGCCGCCAAGACGATGGTTAATCCCTACGCGGACATCGTCACTTTCAATGGCACCGCCCAGCGAGGCATTTCGGTGAACACCGATCCGGTCGCGGGCAACGGAACCGTGCTGGCGACCATTGGCACCGCCGACGATCCCGCGGTTGGAGGCATGGTGATCGGGGAATGGCAGGCGGGCGCCACGATGGGGGATGCCTCCGCCGACACCCTCGCCGGCCATCGGCTGGTCTTCCTCACCGGAAGCCGCGAGCAGGGGATCACCTCGGAAGGCGCGGGCATTTTCGACCTCAACCCGGATGGCGCCAGGCTGTTCTTGAATGCGGTCAACTACATGGCCGGCACCGAGCCTGGATCGGCGGCGCCCACCTTGTTGCTGACCCGCACCGCGACCGGCCTCTCGATTACGTTCACCGGCACCTTGCAGTCAGCCGATTCGGTCGCCGGACCGTGGACCGATGTCGCCAATGCCACCAGCCCGCTGGCAGTCACGCCCACAGGCGCTCTACGATTCTATCGCGCCAAACAATAATAAGACCGACGCCCCCAACGACGCGCGGGGACCGGAGGCAACTCCGGTCCCCGCTTGCCAGCCTCGCTGGAGATCGAACCAAGGCCAGCGCGCAAGCCGGGGTCAATTTCGGCGCGGGCTTCGCCAAATAACGATCTGTTCAGCGGCGCCCGCAACAATTACGCTGACGCCCGCAGCACACAGCCGGTCCACGAGGTGTGGCCGGCTTGCGCATTCCATGAAAGGCCATCCCAAGGTCGGCGCGGTGGGTGAACAGAGGTTCGTCGTCGAGGCGAAACACGCCATCGACTTCGCCGGGGGCGACATGCCGCCAGTGTTGTGCACGCCCTGGCTGATCTGGTTCCTCGAACACGCGGCCCGGGAGGCGGTGTTGCCCTGGCTGGAGCCGGGCGAGAGCACCGTCGGCCTGGAGATCGAAGTGCGGCACATAGCGCCCACGCCCCTGGGCCACACTGTGACCTGTATCGCGCGGGTCATCCACGTGGAAGGCGCACGGATTACCTTCCAGGTCGAAGCCCGGGACGAGACCGAGTTAATCGCCCGGGGCGTCCATCGGCTGCAGGTCATTCGGGTGGAGGGCTTCGCGAAGCGTGTGCAACAGAAGAGCGTTCTGGGCCGATAGTCGGCGTGGTTCATGAACACGAACGACACTTTGCTCGGTAAGGTCGCCTTGGTCAGCGGGGCCAGCCGCAGGATCGAGGGAGCGATTTTGCTTCCGCGCGAGCCTTGTGGTTGGGTAAGACCATTGGGACTTTGACTCGCTTGGGTGCCCCGTTTCCCGGGTAAAAGTCCGCCTCGCGGTTTCTCCGCGCAGCGATCCTCTCGCGACGCCCCTTACCAGTGACGGTCGCGGCCGACAAATTGTTGATGACTTGCGACGCCTGAATGATAGCGTCCAGCAAATGATCCCGGATGCGTTCAGCCCCGCTGCGCTCCGACCCGCGATGGCAGGGTCCGACCTCAGCCGTTTCCTGGGCCGGATTCGGTCGCTCGGCCCGTCGCTCCGGGCGAATCCGCCCTCTCATTCGCTATGAACCCCACACGTCGTCAGTTCCTGCGCACCGCCACCGTGGCGTCCGCCGCCGTCACCATCGTCCCGCGTAACGTCCTGGGCGGCGCGGGAGTCACCCCTCCCAGTGCGAAGATCACGCTCGCCGGCATCGGTCTGGGAGGCCAGGGAACCCAGGACCTCGCGGCGTTCCAAGCGCTGCCGGAGGTCCAGGTCGTGGCCGTTTGCGACGTAAACCGGGAAGGTGGCGGCTACCAGTCGTGGAATTGGTCGGAGGGCAGGGAGGCCCAGGTGTGTGGACGGGAGCCGGCACGGCGGATGATCGATCAGGCGTACGCGAAGCAGAATCGATCCGGGCAACATCGTGCTTGCGCCGGGTATTGTGACTACCGCGAATTGTTCGAAAAGGAAGACGTTGACGGCGTCGTCATCGCGACACCGGATCACACCCATGCCGTGATTACCCTCGCCGCGTTGAAACGAGGCAAGCACGTATATTGTGAGAAACCTCTCACTTGGTCAGTTGCCGAAGCTCGCGCGGTGGCTGAAGCAGCGCGACAAGCCAAGCTCGCCACCCAATGCGGTAACCAAGGTCAAGCCACCGAGGAGGCGCGGGTCACACAGGAGATCCTGGCCGATGGCGCCATCGGCTCGGTGCGCGAGGTTCATGTGTGGTATGGCGCCCGGTTCTGGAGTTGGCCCACGTGGGAGGGGCGCCCGCCGGAGGCGCCGCCGGTGCCGGACGGCCTCGATTGGGACCTGTGGCTTGGGCCGGCTCCCGAACGCCCCTATCACCCCGCTTACCATCCATGGACGTGGCGTAACTGGCGCGACTTCGGCACAGGACTGTTGGGCGATCTGGGTCTGCACAAGCTCTCCACCGTCTTCAAAGCCCTGAAGCTGGGGCACCCCATCAGCGTCGAGGGGAGCGCGACAAAACTGAGCCAGGAGACCTATCCTTTGGGTGAGATTGTCCGGTTCGAGTTTCCGGCCCGCGGGGCCATGCCGCCAGTGACACTCTGTTGGTACGACGGCGGCCTGAAGCCACCCCGTCCCCCGGAACTTGAGGACGACGAGCCGATCCGCGACGTGATCTACGTCGGCGATCAGGGAAAGTTGATGGGGGACCGGCTGATTCCGGAGTCGCGGATGGACACTTATCGAAAACCTCCGAAAACCCTGCCGCGCTCCCCCGGGCACCTGCAGGAATGGATCGCCGCCATCCGGGGCGGTCCGCCGGCGGGCGCCAACTTCATCGATCATGCCGGGCTGATTACGGAGGTGTGCTTGTTGGGCAACATCGCGGTTCGCTCCGACAAGAAGCTCCTCTGGGACGGCGCGAAGATGGAGTTCACGAACGACCGGGCCGCGAATCAGTTGCTGCATCGCGAATACCGCCAGGGCTGGACCATTTGACGGCAATCCGTCGACTGCGCGATGTCTGACTCCATGACCGTTCCTACGATGCGGCGCATCCTGTTCGAGACCGTGCCCCATCCACCGCGCCGCAAGAGACTGGGCAAGAAAGTTTTGGGCCTTATGTAAGCGCCATTCCCCTGAAAGGGTTGAATCCATTTCGCGTGAGGCGGCCCGCGGATTCACGAATGTTTGCCTCGTACTGCGGTGCGTGACTCGCCCACGGATCGAGGACGGCGGGCAGCACCATTTCATTTTTGCCTTCTTCAAATCGGCAATCGTAAATCGCAAATCGTAAATTGACGGGCGGGTTCAAGCGTCTGCAACGGATCGGGCACGATCCCGGCGCAACCGACGATTTGGTATGCGGTGACCATGAATCATGGTTGGCCGAGAAAGAACACAGGAAGTTGGAGAGCAATCCAAAAGGCAGGTCTGTGCTCAACTAGCCCGACTTTCGCAACTGGAGGGGGCGACAATGCGCAAGTGGTCGATAGATCGATGTTCGCCCCAAAAGGTCTGCCCCCAAATCAGTCTTCCGCCAGTTGGCCCCCGGCCGT
>JAKANS010000062.1 GCA_021823625.1 bacterium
GGGGCCCTTCTCGCGTGAGCGCGGAAGGGCGGCGAGCCTCGCGTGCGGTGGTTGGATCCTGAAGCTTCAACGGGGCCGCGCTCGCGTGAGCGCGGAAGGTCCGGCATCCTGCACAGCCTCGCGGTAAGCGTCTTGCTTCAACGGGGCCGCGCTCGCGTGAGCGCGGAAGGGGAATATGGCCTGCTGCAGGTGCTGTGCAGACAATGGCTTCAACGGGGCCGCGCTCGCGTGAGCGCGGAAGGCTGGCAGTCTGCGGCCGCAGGTGTACAGCGACGACTAGCTTCAACGGGGCCGCGCTCGCGTGAGCGCGGAAGGCGCGAACTGTGGCTTGAACAGACGCACGAAGGCAGAAGCTTCAACGGGGCCGCGCTCGCGTGAGCGCGGAAGGTCGGTGGGCGGCAAAGCAACCGCCGCGACCTCCCCCCGCTTCAACGGGGCCGCGCTCGCGTGAGCGCGGAAGGCTGGACATCGGCGGAAGGGTCAATGTCATTGGCGAGCTTCAACGGGGCCGCGCTCGCGTGAGCGCGGAAGGGATCAAGCTTAGCGTGGTGCCGGAGTTGATCTCGTTGCTTCAACGGGGCCGCGCTCGCGTGAGCGCGGAAGGGGGGGGGCCGTGCCACAGGCGGCGAGGCCGGCGGCGCTTCAACGGGGCCGCGCTCGCGTGAGCGCGGAAGGTTGGAAGCCCGCGAACTACGGCGATATTTTCGCGCTGCTTCAACGGGGCCGCGCTCGCGTGAGCGCGGAAGGGAGCGGATAGCGTTGCTCGAGGAAATCTTGCGCCGCGCTTCAACGGGGCCGCGCTCGCGTGAGCGCGGAAGGAGCGCCCTCGTCCGGGCCTGATTTGGCGGGCCTGGCCGCGCCCCTTTGCGAGCGGTGCCACTCCCACTTCAAGTTCGGACTCAGTGCGCTTGGATTCAACCTGGGTTCTCAGTTCGTTCTCAACGGTTTATTGCCTTGCGAGCGGTGCCCGGGGGTTCCGCATCACCCCGCCGCTCGCGGGCGATTCGACTGTCAAAGAACCCTTCAGAATACGTAGCACGGCGCGTCCAGCTTCGTGTACGGCAGCCCCAGCGCCGTGATCACCCGGTCGCCCCGACCTTCGGCCGGTCCCAGCGACACGAACATCACCTGATCCTCGTCCGGTTTGATCAATTCCGCCAGCTTCGTTTCCATTTGCACCTTCTCGGCCGGGTTCAGGTCGCATTCGAAGACCGAGTACTGGAGATGATCGCCGTAGTTCTTGCAGAGTTTGAAGACCCGCCGCAGGCGCCGCGCCTCCGTGATGTCGTAGCAGACGAGGTAGGTGGTGCGCATGGGACGGAAAGGGAGAAGGGATAATGGACAATGGAGAAGTAGTCAGCGCTGTCACTCCTTGCCTTCGGCGTGGCGCTTGATAGTGGTAAGGATCGCGACGAGTTGGTTCGCTTCATCAAGCACCGACGCCACCTGCACCGCGCTGACCACCAATTCCGCGGCCATGAGCTCCAACCAGTAGGCCGTCTCGTCCGCCTCCTTGAGACAGTCGCCGATCTTGGCGATGAACTCCGCCTTGCTGCGCGCCTGGTCGGCCTCGCGATAGTTCGCCCCGACTGAAGTCCCTGCCCGCAGCATCTGCCGGCCGAGCGTCTGGGCCAACACACTCCGGTCCAGCAAAACGAAGAGTTTGATGACCTGCCGTGCGAACTTGAATGTACGTTCGCGCAAATCACGTTTCGGCGGTTCTTCATTCTCCATTTTCCATTCTCCATTTCACCGCGTCATCAGCGGCACGTACTCCGGGATCTCGCCCGTCAAGGTTTTGGCCAGCATCCGCGCCTGGAGTTCGAGCGCCCGGCGGTAGCTGACCTTGTAGTCGAAGACCGGATGGGTGAGCAGCGCGTTCATCCGTTGCTCATACAACTCGAAGAAGCGCCGGCGTCCCGCCACCGAGAGGTTCACCGCCTGGCCGGCCCGCACAAAATCGGCCGGGCTGACGACGCGGTTGTTGACGCAGCTCAGCACCGCGGATTCGGCCACCAGCGGGCGAAACTCCTCCATCAAATCCAGCGCCAATGCCGGTCGGCCGAACCGGGGCTGATGATAGAAGCCCACGTAGGGATCGAAGCCCACCGCCAGTGCCGCCAGCGTGCAGTCCTTGGCCAGGAGGCTGTAGGCGAGCGAGAGCAGGGCATTGACCGGGTCGGTGGGCGGCCGGCGATTGCGGTGGGTGAAGTTGAAGTTGAAACGGAGCTGCGATCCCTCCCCCCCGGCCCCTCTCCCATCCGCTGGGAGAGGGTGGCCAGCGGCCGGGTGAGCGGGTGTTTCGCTCAATTCATCGGTCACCTTGATCATCCCGCTGAACTGCTCGAAGTAGGCCGCCGCCGCGCCGCCTTCGAGGCCGAGCAACGTCTCGACGCTCTCCGCCCGCAGGGCGGCATCGGCGTGCAGCTTCAGTTTCAGCACCGTGGGCGGGGGTGGCTCCAGGTGGTTGCGCATGAGCATCGTACGGTGGTTGCGGATCTTCCCGTGCACGAACTGCCGCGCCAGCCGCAAGCAGACCTGCGGATCGCGCGCCTGACGAAATTGTTCGATGCGCAGAAACACGTTCTTCAACTCGTGCCCGCGCGTGATGCCGTAGAACCAGCCGCCCATCGAGAAGTACGTCACCGGCACCTCCGCCTCGCAGAGCGTTTGCACCGCCTGGGTCGAAATCTGGATGTTCCCGAACAGGGCGACATGCGAGACGTCATTGACCCGCACTTCGTCCAGGGTCTGTTTCTCCTGTTTGATCTGCAGGACTTCCTCCTTGCGGCCGATGCGCAGCCCCTGGGTGTTCAGGTAGAGCGAGCGCGTGTCGTCACGCGCGGCGATGAGGCGGCGCGGAGACGGCGGCGGAGCGGCGTCGGCACCGGGATGGCCGGGCTCGACGGAGTCTCGCCCCACCAAAGTCGGCTTCGGGGTTTCGGGTCTGGCGTCTCGGGCAGATTCGGGCCCGACAGAGTCTCGCTCCACCGGTGCGGGTATCGCCGCCAGGAGCCGCGTCTCATCCGGCAGACACACCGTGACGAGCGAGCAACGCGGGCACTTGGGAGAATTGACCAGGGGCATCGGGATGGCGCCGACCGCTGCCACGCGGGCCTGGGTGACGTTCTCGGCCACCCACGCCTCCAGTTCCGGCGTGATCGGCAACCGCACGCGCTGCTTGGTGGCGCGGTAGTAGATGACGCCTTCCCGGCAGGTGTACCCGTTCTCGCGCAGGATGAGGGCCTGCAACCCGAGCTGCATCTTGTCCGCGTCCCAGAGCTCGTTGCCGTCGTCGCCTTCGCGCGGCGCGCCGGCCTTGTAATCCACGGGACACACCTCCACCGCGCTGAACAGATCGTCGCCGCCGGTGCGGACCTCGACCAAGTCCATCTTCGCCGTCACGCCGAGCCGCGGGCTGCCCATCTGGACCGAGCGCGAATGGATCGTCTCCGGTTCCGCTCCTCCCTCTCCGCTCTGGGGCGAGGGCTGGGGTGAGGTGTCGGGCTCGTTGCGGGCGTTCGGCTTTTCGTGCCCGGTTTCTCCCTTCTCCATTTTCCCTTCTTCCTTTTCCGCTGCGGGTGGCAAGGCACCGGTTCCCTGGTCCACGCGCCGATGCAGGGCCGCGCCGCGGAGTGTGTCGGCGCTCTCCACGAACACGCCCTCGACGAATTCGTAGTAGAACAGGCGCGGGCAATACACGAACTCGTTGAGCATCCGGGCCGGAATTGGCTCGGTGAGTTCGGAATGCGGAGTGCGGAGTGCGGAATCGGTGGCCGGTGCCGCCTCTGCCGTGCCAAGGTTGCCCCCTGGCTCTCTGGCACTGGACTCTCGACCCTCGGCTATCGACTGATCCCCCGCCGGCATCTCGCGCCGGAGGATTTCGAGCGCCTTTTCCCGGATGGCCTCGCCGGCATCCTCGTCCGACGGCGCGACACGACGTTCCGTTTGGGTGTCCGGCAGACGGTTTCCAGCGCGCGAACTGAGGCGCTCCGGTTCGGTAAAGGCATCCAGGTTGTTCATAATCCAAGGCCGCAACGGGAACACTACCCCCAATGCCCTCCTCCCAACAACCCAAGAATTGGTCAATTCCAGTGGCGGCCTGAGCGTGTCAACTCGCCGGCACGAACAGGCCGAGGCCGAAGTGGCAAGAATGACCCAGAGCCGGAACCTGGAGCGCAACTGACTCATCAAATTCGACCTCGAAGAAAACACCTACTCGTCGTTCTCTTCCCCGCGCGGAACTGCTGCCTGGCCGATGCACTGAAACACTTGTCGCGTCGCGAAAGTGATCTTTCTCCTCGCGGGGTGTCCGCACAATATCCCACAGCGTCTGGCCGGTGACCGCCTGATTCCTGTCCAAAGGAATGCGGCGAACCTCTCCTTGCGTCTGTATTCCGAGTGCCCGCAGGCACTCGATCAACTGCAACTCAGGCTGATCTTTCGCTTTGAGTGTAAGGCGACTGCCGTCCCGGCGGTAAAAATAGCGCGGCGGCACAAATGGGCTGGCGCTGCGCCAAAGCCGTGAGGCCGTCTTGCCAGTGGAAAAGGGCGCATCGCTTGGCGGTTCCTTTGCCAGTGCCGTCAGGACCGGGCGCACCGGGTATTTGCCGCTGCCCCAGTCGAGGCGGTTGACTCGGAGCAGGATTTCGATTTCCACCTTAGTGAAGCCGTACGGGCACCAGACGTGCAACTCAGTCAAAGCTCCGAGGGCATCGCCACAGGCAGCCATTGGAAGGTAGAAAGCGTGTTGATGTTCGCCGACGGCATCGGCAGGGCGGTCTTTCGCGTGGCCGAAGAGGGCGAAGCTCGGCGTGCCATCTCCATAGACCTTGCAGAGATGATGATTGGCGGCCTCGCGAAATCTCTCGCTCAGCGGCACGATGAACTTCGGCAGCAACGGCACACGGCACTGGAGCGAGAAACACAGGTAGTGCGCCACCTTCGGTCCGGCGGATGGAGCGGGCTTGCTGCTAGGGCGCGCGGTGCGTTGAGTCTGGAGCTTCCCTTGGCTATTCGAGTTCATTTTGGCGCGAATGGGGCGAAAACTCCCAAGCCCAGAAACCTGCCGTCGCCCAGCACCAGCGGCCCTTGAACTGGTTCGGCAAATTGGATGGCCACATGCCAAAGGCGTTCCTTCGCGAAGCGTGTCCTCGGAGCAAATGCCTCAGCGCGCACGCCGTGGCTTTGAAATGGCTCTCGCTGGAGCACGACATCGAGCACATCGAGATTGAAGCCTGCATGGCGAAGCGCAGTGAGCACTGCCATTCGCGCCTGCTGCTGCTCGTGGGCGCGCTCGCTTGCATTCTTCGCCTCTGCCACACGGCGAGTCGGTTCGATGCGGCGTCGGCTCGCGGATTCAGGCAGAGCGGCAGGGGTTAGCGTCCGCCAATGAGTAGCGGCCCGGCCGATGCCAAAATGCTCCATGAATGAGTCTTCTTCCGAGGCAGTAAGCCCGCTGAGATTGCCACCTTCACCGAGTTCCACGCCGTTGCAGGCCCAGGACAAGTCATCGGCGCGTATCGGGCAATTTGCGGGAGCTTCGACTAGCACCCGGCGAATCTGGTGGTCAGAGTGAGCATGGCCGATGGAAGGAAGCGGGATGAGCCGGATGCGTTCGTCGGCCTTGCCGCCGTTGCTGCCATCGGCGTTGCGACCAATGAGCCAATGTTCGATCTGCGCCTGCTTCGCGGGAAAAGCCGCGACCAGTTTTTTGAAAACCGCGTCGCGGATGGATTGAATGAGCAACGTGGCGTGCTCCAAGTTCCAGGCTTGGAATTGCTCCGGCTCGACGACGCTCCGCAGTTCGAAGAGCTTTCTTGTGGGAGGACTGTCATAGGCGACGGGTTGGAACTTTGGCTTGGGCAGACGGCGGAAGCTCTGCGAAACCGCGCGATCAATCTTGACGACCTCGAACCGGCTTACGTTGGCGTGGTAGCGTTTCTCCAAGCTGGCAAATGAGCCACCGACGGGACACGGCACGGGTTTCCCAGCACCGGCGAGCGCGGGGCGATGAACCGTGCCCGCATACTCATCAAGCCGGTGAGCCAGTTCTGTTTCGCTGATGATTTCCGCCCAAGCCCAGGCGAGGTCAACGCCCCGGCCCAACTGGTAAATCTTCTCGGCGAGTTGGCAGAGCACGTCAGCGAACTTCTCCGCGTCGTGTATGTCTGGGAGTGTCCACGCATAGAGCAAGGGCTGTTCGGCATCGAACAACCAAGCGCGAATCTCTTTCTTCGCCCGGACTGAGCCGATGCGCCGGGGATCTCCGCCCACGGCATCCAGATCGTTGTTCGGAACGAAATTACCGACGGGCTGGCCTTTGCGAATGGTGGGCGCGGCCATGACAGGAGGCCGCATTCTCTCTAGCCATTCCAAGGCTTCTTCGTGATCCCTTTGGATCGGCCCTTGAAGGCCGGCGCCGGCAATCAATGCTTGGAACAGCCGCGCTGGTGACGGCGGCCAATCGCCTGTCCCATGATAACGGCCTTCATGGAAGCGGGCGGAGATAATCAAGACGCTGGACATGGCTATTCGGAGGGTTGTTCATCTTCTTCCTTCGCCGCAAGGAGCTTCTTCGCCTCGGCGACATCGAAGGTGTAGTCCATTTCCTTTGGCCACTTGGCGCGGAAGTGGTTCGCCCCCTCTTTGGCGGCTTTGGTGAAGGTTGCCGCAGCCTCCTTCGTCGCCAGGTTGACCTCGACACTCGCTCCCCGTCGCGGCACGGAAAACCACTTGTCATCTCCCGTGTAACGCAGGTGGCAACCCTCACGCAGAAACAAATCCATTTCAGCCGTGGCGGCGATCAGAGCCAACGACAACAGGTAGCTACGCAATGCCTTTGACTCATCCGCATCACAGCCTTGCAGACCGCGCAGGGCGACTAGATTGAGGGTGACAGACCGCTCAATGCCGCCTTTGGCAAGAACACCGCCGAGCACTCGCGCTTCGGGATTGGGCGAACCACCGACATACTGCGCCGCCTTCGTGTCACGGAACGTCGCGGGCGCGTCGGCGAAGCCCTTCACGGAGAGTTTCTTCTTTTGCTTCTTGGCCTCGTCCTGAAGTTCCTTTCGCTGCTTTTCGTCGAGTTCCTTCCAGACAGAATTGAACTGTGCGGCGGCGTGAAGCACCTCCACGTCCCATGCGCGAATCACAGAGCGAATCAACCGCGGACGCTTCTCAGACGAACTGCCGCGCGAATCCCAAACGCCGAAGAGGAGTGAGGTAGGAGCAATGGCACAGAGAGGACCGGCGTCCCCCGTCTCGCGGAGTTTGGCAAATGCTGCGCGGACATCCTTGGCCAGCGGCCCGGAGGATTGCACCACGGCATCGGCTCCGCGATGGGCCAGATCAAGCAACGAAAGGCGTGTGGCCTTGGTTTCCTTCGTGTCCTTGCCGAGGGCGATTTGGATTTGCGGCACCAACCAATCCTCGCGTTTGTCGCTGGAGGATTTGAACAGCGGCTCCATGCGGTTGGCTTGTGAGCCAACGCTGTCCACCAACGCCACTTTCTTGCCGTCGGAGAGGGTGTCGATGTTGTAGCCGATGTCGGCGTAGGTGGGCGGGTAGATGATGCAGCGATCATCTTTGTCGATACACTCGACAGAGGTGAGCTTCTGCTTCAGGTGAAGTGCGACGGGTGCGGCTGGGTCATTGGCCCAGCTTTGGATGAGTTCTTTGGTCAGTGTGGTCATAGTTTTGTCTGTTGTGTTTGTTTGGGGCTCAGGAAAGGGAGATTTCTTGGACAGCGGTAATGCAGCGGGCTTGGTTCTCCTTGCCCGGCCAGCCGAGGTTCATTTGAAAAGCCCGTCGTGGAAATGGGAGCGGAGCGACACCGAGAGCGGCCCGGTGGAAAATGGGATCAAGCAGTTTTCCGTCGGCTGCGGAGACGATGTCGTAGCGATATTCGAGTTTTGTGATGCGTTTGGGTCGCGCGTTGGTCAGGCCGATGGCCGCGAGCATTTCGACGACGGGATAGCCGACGGGGCAAAAGCGGTCGCCGGAATGAGCGTTGAGCGAAAATCCGATGTCGAGCGGCACATAGTCCCGCCGCCAGTCGAATCGAAAGCTGCTGCTTTGACGGGCGGGGGCGTTCAGCGGGTCGGTTGCGATTTCGGCTGGCATGGCTTTGATTAAGGCCAGCGCGTCTTGCGCGAGCGCCGCACCGGGATAGCCGCCTGCACCGGCCCAAAACTTCACGTTGTCCCGACCAGAAGTTGGGATGTCATCCCCCCAATGCAGAATCTCGATCTGGCAATCCCCAGAAACCAGCCGCGCTGGCAGAGTGGCTGGGCTGTCAGGCTCCGGAAAGGGAAATGGCTCCGTGTTCAGGTTGAGTTGAGTCGTCGCGACGTTCCAGCCATCCGTCGAGAGCGAATTTCGCGACGGTGAGATGGAACTGACCGTGGCTTCTCGGAAGAACTCAATGGCCGAACGCACCGGGCACTTGTCACCCGAGGCTTGGACACGGAAATGAGCGTCACCCTCTTCGCTCCAGTCAAACGCACCTTGGGCGTGGCCGAGCAGTTTATCGGCGAGTTCCAGCAAGCCCAGACAGGCAAACACCTGACCGGGGTTCAGCAGATCGACGGGTATGGATGATTCAGCCATTGGATGAGAGGGGTTTGGGTGTTTCAGACGATAGCTCCAGTTCGCGCGAGGCTTGCTGGTCGGCGGCTCGGAGCAAGGATTCCCACCATGCCAGACCCCACGGTCCCCAGCGGCGTTGCAGGCGGACAAAGCGGAGCGCCACTTCGCGGGCTCGTTCTTCCAGTAACGATGGCGGCGCATCGGCACAGCCTTGAACGCCGATCAGCGGACGCGCAAAGCCGTGATGCGCTGCGACGAGGTGCAGGGCGAGGTCCCGGAGTTCATCATTCGGCAGGGTGAGGAATTCCGCATCGGCGGCAACACCGGGCAGGGAACCGAACTCGTGCCGATAGCCGTCCAGCAGGGATTGGCTGATGGGGCCGGGAGTTTTGGCGAAGGGGCCACCGCTGGCAGGCGCGTTGAATGCCTTCTGCCAGTTCGCGGTGCGTTTGCCCTCGTCGTGCAAGCGTGCCGCGATTTCGAGCATCCGCGCGTATAGCTGTGGAAGACCGAGTTGTTCGGCGATGGCTCTGGCTCGGGCAACCGCCGCCTCTTGGTGCCCAGCTAGCGTCTGCAATGCGCCGGACGCTCCATCGTCCGCCGTAGTGCTGTCATCGCGCCATTTCTCGACCATCAGCCATCGAACCACTTCGCCGTCGGATGTGCGTTCGATGGGCACGCGCAGACGATGCCGCCAGCCGGGTTCGGCATGTGGTGCAGTGAGGTCGGCGACGCGAACGCGAAAGCGGATCGCCGGCTTGCCGTCAATGGGGGGCAACCACTCACCGCTACCGTCGACAGTCTTGGGCGCGGAATCTTCGGATTCATCCAGCAGGCCGTCCTCGCTCAAGCCGCCGAAGCGTGCATCCACCACCAACGTCGAATCGGCAAGCCGCCGTTCCAACGCTTCTTTGGCCTTCTTGTCATCGAAGGCGGACAACAACGAGGAAACACGCAACGCAGAACCGTCTGGCTCGCCATCATTGTCCAAGATGATGGCGAACTCGTCTTCGGGATTTAGCGGCGGAGAGGCTGTGTCATCCGTCGGTTTCTTCGCATTCGCATGGCTTTCTTGAACAGACTCAGCCCGCTTCTTGAGCCACGCGAGAACCCGCCAAGTTTCAATTTCCAACAGTTCGCTCGAATGAGGGGGCGCAGCCTCGAAGAAGTCTCGAACGGCTTTCGGCGAAGTCTTCGCGGCAGAATGTTCCAGTGGCAAATAGCGCCGCCAGATGACCGTTGTTTGCGATTCCTCCGTCACCCAGCCTCGCAGCCAAGCTTGAATCTTTGGCCTGCCCGTGTGTTGCCGCAATGATGTCATGGCCCAAGCATCCATGAGCGGGCGGGACAGCGCGGGACGCAGCGGCGCATCTGTGGTGGCACGGTCGAGGATAGCCCGGCGTTCAATACGACGTTGATTCTCTGTTTCGTCACTTGGCGTGGGTAACGTCAAGAGTTTGAGTTCGCGCAGTGCAGCAGGGCAGACGTCGATGCCTTCTTCATTTTTGGGCAGAAGCTCGAAAGGCCGGGACAGCGACCGAGCTTTGTCCACCTTGGCCTGGTAGGCCGCCACCGCTTTGAGGTCTTTCTTCTTCCGCTCGCGTTCGGGTTTCTTGAGCGCATTCTCCTCCGACTTGGTTGGCTTTGGCTCCGGCTCCTGCACCAACACAATCTTTGCGTTGCCATCGCCACGACGGTTCACGCGGCCAAGTCGTTGCACCATCCTCTCCAAAGTCACCAAGTCACAAACCATGTGGTCTGCATCCAGATCAATCCCCACCTCGCCAGCGGACGTGGCAAAAACAAAAGTCGCGCAACTTGGACGCGACTTCGCCCCCGCCACAAAGAAATGTTCTTCGAGCCATCGCGCGGTGCCTTCGCGTTCGTGAACCCGGCGGCCACCGACGAGCAACTGGGTTTCAATCTGCACCGCCGGGATGCGTTGCTTCTTGTCGCCTTTCGCCAGTTTCTCGATGGCTTCCTTGGCCTTCACCGCATCGTCGCGCTTGTCGGAGAAAACGATCACCTTCGTAAGTTCGACGCCTTTCGATGAGAGATTCCACGCATGGCGGGCCAGGACGTCCGCGATGTTTTCATCAGCAAGTAACGACTCGAATGTAAGCCGTTTGGCAGCGGTCAGGCGCTTGTGAGTGATGGTTCCGGGACGCAGATCGGACACGGTGAGGCTAAAGGCGGGCCGGTCACTTCGTCCCGTGGCTGAAAGCGAGAGCAGCTTCAGTCCGGGCACGAGCCTTCGGTCTTCAATCTCGCCCGGACGCAAGTCGCCATCTGTCTGTGAGGCTTGCTCCAGCAGTTTTTCAAAAGGAGGAACCAAGTGGGCTTCATCCAACACCACGAGCGTGTCAGCCCCCAACAGCCCCGCGTGGTAAGGCCGCATCTTTCGCGTCACCCCGTAGCCCCCAAACAGCAGCCGCGACCCGATCATATCCACGGTGCCGATGATGATGGCGGGCGAGGCCGGGTTGCCCAGCCAGTCACGGTTGTCCACATGCTGGCCGCGAAGCGTGGAGATGGGCAAACTATCGAGGACGCCCAGCTTGGATTTGATTTCCAGTTGAGACTCCACGAACTGACGCAAGCCAAGCGCCACGGTGGTTGCCTGATCTACTACCGCGCGACGATCCACGACGTAAACCAGACGTCGCGGAACGCTTGCGCCGCAGACGCGCGCCACCAGCCAGATGGCCATGACCGCTGTCTTGCCGAGTCCCGTTGGAATGTCGAGCGCATCCGGAACCTGGCCCGCGATGAACTTGGCCAACAACCTCTCCTGCCAGTGAAACGGGGTTTCCGGCGATGCTAAACCTAAGGCAGAGGCAAGAAGATCGATGCTATTGCGATGAGGCGTTTCAGGTGACATGGGTTCACGCGGTTTGGGGTTTTGTGAGGTTGCGCCGGAGGACGGTAGCAAGGAGGTGCCTGTCGCTTCGATTAAGCGCCACGCCGTCACAGAGCCACGGGAGCACCCCCGCGCAGCAGTTTCCCCCAAGCCCAGTCGGGATGTTGATCAGGCGGGAGTAACACTTGCCCGCTTCGGCCAGGCGGCGCTGGTAGTCGAATGGGCCGGAGCCGATGCGGGTGGCCGCGGTAGAGAACTCCTCGAAGGTCCCGGAGCACAGCGTTCCGTCGGCAGTCCCATTTTCCATAGGCGTGTGTGGTGAGTCAGACGGGGCGAGGGAAGTGGAATTCAGGAATTGCGGAGCGAGGGGGGGACCGTTGGTTCTCCGGGTGGTTGCATGGCGGTCAGTCGGCTTTTGATTTCCCCGAGCGGAGTTTTTTCGCCTCGCGTTGGGTGAGGGCCTTGAAGTTCTCCGGCGTGGAGACTTGGGTGCCGCTTTCGAGTTCGAGTTCGCGGCGGGCGTTGCCGGCGATGGTGCCGCCGAGGCGGGCAGCTTGCTGGTTGGCCGGGAAGCCCTGGGCGTCTTTCTTTTTGGCAATCTCGGTGGTGGAGGCTTCGCCGAGCATGGTGAAGATCAGTTCCAGGTCGGTCATGTGGTCGCGCAAGTTTTCCTTCGGGTTGGCGAGGGCTTTGAAGGCTTTGTATTCGGTGGGCGTCATGCCGAAGGTGGCTTTGCTGATTTCGGCGGTGAGGATGGCGTATTCGCGCTGTTCTTTGACACCGCGCTTTTTCCACTCGTCGGTGAGTTCGTCGCGGATGGCGATGCCGCGCATCCGTTTCTCGATCCATTCTTCCGAGTAACCCTTTTGTTGGTAGATCTCACGCGTTCGTTTGGCGGCGAGTTCGGGGTTTTCGATTTCCTCCAGGCGCTCGTAGCCGACTTGGGCAAGCCAGAGTTTGAACGGCTCCGCCTTGGGCGACGGGATGGATTGGATGAGGCGGAGAAGTTGTTCGGTGTCAGCCACGTCCGTGAGGCGTTGCTTGCCGTCAGCGGCGGTCATTTTCAAAGCGTTACAGTTTGTAACGGTTTGATTCCCCTCATCGCGCAGCCGCTTTTTCATCACCCGCCAATAGACTTGCGGGTTGGGGCTTTCGGTGAGGGCGGCGATGACGTCCACGATGGCGAACACCCATTTTTCCGCGTCTTTATCCCAGGCGCGGCGGACGTGCTTTTCTTCAAACAAGACGATGTTGCTCATGAGTTGTGTGCGGTTGCTTTGATGGAGGCGCGGATGTCGGCAGCACGAAAGAGGGCCTCAAAGAACGCGAGGCGGAACGGGCCGTAGTGGTCGAGCAGGCGCAGGACGGCGCGCGTGTAGCTCTCGTGGCCGTCAGGGTTGCGGCCCATGCGGCGGCAGTCGGTGGAGAGTGATTCACAGCCGAGGTTGTTGCCATCAATGGTGACCGACGGAATCGCGCTGCCGTTCTCCACGCCGCGAACGGTGTTCGTGTCCTTGTCGCTGTCGGGGAAGCGCGGGATTTCATCGCGGAGCACCTTCCGCACACGCCCGTGGTGGCTCATGATGATGTATTCGGCGAGCAGACTGGCGAGGTTGGTGTCACGAGAAACGCCGAGGCGCGCTTGCTCGGCTTGGCGGAAGGCGAGGGCGGATGCGACTTCGTGGGCGATTTCAGGGTGGAAGGAACGCCGGAGCTTCCTGATTTCGTGTTTCAACTCGGCGCCAGAAAAGCGCAGGCGGCCGTGCTCGTCGCGGAGTTGCGGGCTTTCCGAGAGGGAAAACTTGGCAAAGGGCCGATAAGCGTCTTTTCCACTGATGCCCGCCTTTTCGAGAGCGTCCAACACGGATTGCTGCCACTTGGAGTGATTCTTGCCGATGTCATGCCAGGGGACGGCGGCAAGGAGAGCTTTGCCCTCTTGCTCGTGCTCCGCAGCGGGGAGCAAGTGGCGCAACAATTCGTCGAGTTCGCTGGCGACTTCCGCTGTGTGGGCGGCGATGCTGCGCCAGCCGTTGGCGAGGCAGGAAAGCTGTTCTTCGTCCGGTTGCTCATCCTGCGGTTGGTAGCGGGAGGAATGTCTGTTGTCGGCTTTGTCACCCGTCCAACCGACATCGGTGTCGTATCCACCGGCGGCCAGCGGCAGGAGGATGGTCATACCAGGCGCGATTCCGGCATCGCGCACGGAAAGCCAGCCGCTTTCCTTGCCACGCCAAATCCAGCCTTGGCTGAGAACTTCGCGGGCCTTGGCGTCGTTTCGCCATTTGCTGAATGGCACCGTGCAGAGTTCGTCGCGCTGAAAGTCGGGCGTGAAATCCGGCCTGCCGATGCCCTCGGTGCCATCGTCCTGCGGCCACGATTCGCGCCAGCAGACTTGAATGTCCGTGTCCTCATCCAACCCGCGGACGAACGGTGAAACGTCGGTGAAGCCGAGCGAGAGGTTGGCGTCGGTGTCGAAGAAGTCGGTCAGCTCGTGGCGCTGGAGCGAATACGGGCAGGGGGTAATGGAGGCGGCGATGTCGTCCTGAATGCGCTCAAGGCGCGCCGGTGAGGCGTCCTTGTTCAGCTTTTGCAGGAACGTCCCCGCTGACTCGCATGCAGGCACTTCATAGGGCAGGCAACATTTGGCGTTGCTGTCCCTGATTTCCTGCTTCGCCTTGTCATTCTTGCCCGTTGATTCGGGTTTCACGCCAACCCCAACGACGATGGCCATGGGTTTCCACGCTGAGTTGTTGAACTCACCTCCGCGGTTCAGCCTTCCGATCCTCTGCACCAACGAAGCGAGCAGCGCGACTTCGGAGCAGAGAATTCCGCTCGAAACATCAACGCCCGCTTCGATGACCTGCGTGGCGACAACGATTTGTCCTTTCGGAAAGGCGGCAAGGTGCAAGGCTCTGAGACGCTCCACCTGCGCCTTGCGTTCCGTCGGGCGGAAGCGGGAATGCAGGAGGAGCAGGTCACAGCCCACGGGTTTCTCCGCCGCAATCTGCCTGTGAACTTCTTTCGCCCGGTCAACCGTATTGCAGATAATCAAAGTCCGGGCTGGAAGCTCTAGATTGCCAGCAATGGCTGTCACCATTCTTTGATGCCGCTTGAGGATCGCAGCGATGAGGCGCTTGGAAGCGGTCGCATCTGCAAAACTCAAATGCGTGACGCGCATAAGGCGTTTCTTTGCAAACCGGCGTTCGCGTATGGGGCCAGTGGTTGCTGCCTTTTCCTCCGCTGTAAGCCCAAAGTCGAATCCCTCCGGGCGAGTGATGCTCCGCCACTCCCGCGTCCGAAGATGCTCCGGATTATTCGTGGCGGACATATACCATGTGACCGAACCAGCACCGCCAAACGAACCAAAACCGGTCATGCCGGTAGCCCGGAATGCCTCAAGTTGGCAGGCTGTGCCCAGTCCTGGCCCCATCAACTGCGTCTCGTCCATGACCCACAGGCAATCGTTGTTGAGCAGGCCGAAGTGCATGGGCCAGCGGTAGCGGCTCATGCCGTAGCCGCGATTCAGCGCGCGGGAGAGCAGCATGTCCTGCGTGCCGATGAGGATGGCTTCCCGCTCAGGGTCGATGAGGATGGCTTCCCGCTCAGGGTGGATGTCCCATTCGCCAGGGTCTTCGCCACCCATGAGTATGACGGGCGAATGTTCGACAAGCCACAGCAGGTCAGTGCTTGCTGAAGTCAAGTGTTCCGTGAGCTTGCGAAGCGCTGGCTTGCTTTCCTCGAACGCTTCCCTCGCTCCGCTGGTTAGCTTCTCGGCCGCTTTCAAAACTCTGGCGTCGTCCGGTGCCGCAGCGAACGCGAGACGCACGAGCCATTCAAACGCGTTGTCACGCGTCTGTTCCACCAGTGTCCGCATCGGCAGGCAATAGACCAATCGGCGGGGCCAGGCGTGATTTCCGATTTCCGGGTTTCGATTTCCAATTTGCGGCAACAGGCGATTCCAAAGCCAAGCGAGTACCACCGCGGCCGTCTTTCCCAAGCCGGTCTGCACGTTGATCAGCTTCGATTCGCACTTGCAGCCTGCGCTGTCCCCAGCAAGTCGCCGTTGATAATCAAACGGCCCTGTTTCGTGCCCCGTGGCCACTTTAAAAAAGTCGTCGAAGTTCATTTTTAATTCTTCTTTACTCTAAACGAGATCACGAACTTGACATGGCTCCATGCGATAGCGGACACTGCGCGAAATGTCAAACACGATTTCTTGGCTACGGGTTGGCGATCAGAACCTGCCGCTGACCGGCGACCAGACCGTTTGGAAGCCGAACAGTCCAGCGCCTCTCGTAGCTGTCCACCTTCAGAAGCACGTCCGCAAGACCGGGCGGGTGGTCCACCGGCTGATCGAGCACCAGGAAGTCCCAACCCAGTTGCGCGATGGGCAAGGCGCAGCCGTTGAGCAGGAGATGCATTCGCACGTCCGCTGAGTGTCCACCGGAACTGTTCATGGCTGCCATTGACGATCCACTCGCGCAAAGAGCCCAAACCTACGCGGCCCGGTACGAATTGAACATCGGCCCGCCGCTGGGCTCCGGGATTCACGGTAGCGTTTTCCTGCTCGATAGCAACGAGAAACCGGGCCGAAGCGCCTTGAAGATCCACAAGGAGGCTGAGGCCTACCGGCGTGAGCGGGACATTTATCTCCGGCTGGCTCAGCATCACGTGACCGAAGTTCTCGGATTTCACGTTCCGCGTTTGCAGGTTCTCAACGACGAGTTGATGGCCATCCAGATGTCCGTCGTCACCCCGCCGTACGTGCTGGATTTCGCCGGCGCCTACCTTGATGAACCGCCGCGCTTCCCTGACGAGGTCTGGCAATTCTGGGAACAGGAAAAACGGGAGCAATTTGGTGTAAGATGGCCGCGGGTCGAAGAGGTCCTGCAATCGCTGAAAAGTTTTGGCGTGTTCATGTTGGATGTTTCGCCAAGCAACATCGCGTTCCTCGAACGGGAGTGATTGAAACCCATTCCCCAACAGCCGAGGCCCCGTTGAAGCGTGATCTCGTTTAGAGTTCACATGGCAACTGAAAGCCATTCCGCGCTCCTTGCGGAGCGCGGCCCCTTTGCGAAGGCCGCTTGAAATTACGGCCCCATTGAACCTAAAATCCATGCGTGACGAAGATCGAAGACATCGAAACGGCCATCGCCCAACTGCCGCGCGAGCAGTTCGACCAGTTGGCCGAGTGGTTGGACCGCCAGCGGGAGTCGGATTTCGACCGCCAAATCGAAGCGGACGCGAAAGCCGGGCGGCTCGATGGCTTGTGGGCCGAAGCGGGGCGGGAAATTGCCCAGGGGAAGGCGCGGCCCCTCGATGAACTCCTCGACGACTGAAGGCTTTCGCCGCGCCTTCGCTGCGCTGCCCCGCGAAATTCAAGAGCTGGCGAAGAAGAACTACCGGCTCTGGCTTCGGAATCCTCGGCATCCTTCCCTCCAGTTCAAAAGAGTTGGCGACTACTGGTCGATTCGCATCGGAGAGCATTACCGGGCTCTGGGCCGCATGAAAGGCGACACCCTGTACTGGTTTCGGATCGGATCTCATGCAGAGTACGACAAATGGCCCAAGATCCAGTAGGTCACCGGGATCTTCCGCGTCGGTTCCACCCGCGTCCGCATCGGCAGGCAACACGCTCGGTGGCCGCTTTGAAGAAGTCGTCGAAGTTCATGGCTTCAATCCTTGGCATGGAATCCGATTTGGCGCCGGGGCGGGTCCGGCGGGGGCAGGAGCAGGGGTTTGAGCTTCCGATACAGGTCTTTGAGCGCGGCGTCGTGGCCGACCAGCGTGCGCTCGATTTCTGCCAAGCGCTTCTCCATTCCCGTGCGGGCCAGCAATGCCTCGCGCATCCGCACAAACGCCCGCACCACATAGACGCTCATGGATACGGCGCGCGGGCTGTTCAGGATGGTGGCGGCCATGATCGCGCCGTGTTCGGTGAAGACCCGCGGCAGCTTGCGCCGGCCACCGCGCCCTTTTGATGTTCCAATTTGGAAGTTCAAAGCCCCGAACTCCGCGTGGTTGAGCACGAAGCTGAAATCATCCGGGAAGCGATCGAGGTTGCGCTTGACCGCTTTGTTGAAATTCCCCGTCGTGACGCCATAGATGGGAGCGAGATCGCTGTCGAGCACCACGGATTGTCCGCGTATCGTCAGGATGCGGAGTTCGCCGAGCGGCGCGGGGACTGCCGTGTGTGCGGGAGATTTCATCGTTCGGCCTTTCTTCCTTCGTCGCGAACGACTAGCCAGCGCTGGCGCGACTCATGCGCACCGGTTTGAGAATTGAATGGAAACACGCCGGAGCGGCGGCCGGCCGTTAAGTGGCAGCGGCGATGGTCACGCGCTTGGAACCCGCAGAAATCCCCTCCGGCAACCGGATGCGCCAGCTTCGCTCGCTCGCGTCCACTTTCAGTTCGAGGCTGGCCTCGCCGGGGGCTTGGTCGCTGGCCGCGTCCACCAACAGGAAGTCCGGCCCCATCTGCACGACGGGGATGGCTTGCCCGCGCAGCCGCAGGTGCATTTTCACGTTGGCGGAGTGCCCGCCCTGACTGGAGGTCGGCCTCACGAGCGAAATCCTGACCCAAACCGCCCGCGTTTATGTTGGCCGCCATCGGCTTCGGCTGGCGGAGCGTTTGGGCTTCGGCATTCACGGTATGGTATTCGTCGCCGAAGACAACTTCAAACCTGGCAAAGCTGCCATCAACGTCCACCTTGAGGCCGAGTCGTACCGGCGGGAGCGGCAGGTCTGTGAACGGCTGCGCGAGGCGAGGGTCAGCGAAATCCTTGGTTTTCAGGTGCCGCAGCCGATCCGTTTCGACGACCCACTTCGCGTGATCGAAATGACCATCGTCACCCGCCCGTTCCTGCTGGACTTCGCCGGCGCTTATCTCGACTTCTTGCCGGAATTTTCCGAGGAGATTTGGGAAACATGGGAGGCCGAAAAACGCGAGCAATTCGAGGATCGCTGGCCCACCGTGCAGGCCGTGCTCGCTGCCTTGGAAACGCTCGACATCCACATGGTGAACGTGTCGCCCAGCAACATCGCCTTCCGCGATTGACGTCCGGAGTCGGGTGTATTCCGGCCGTTCTCGCATCCGCTCCAGCCGCCTCCGCATCGGCAGGCAATAGACCAGACGGCGGGGCCACTGACTATTTCGGGTTCCGAATTTCGGATTTCGGATTTGCAGTCGGTTCCACAGCCAGGCGAGGACCACGACAGCCGTCTTGCCGAGGCCGGTCGGGACGTTGATCAGCCTAGATTGGCAGTCCGTGCCGTGGGCCAACCACTCAACTCTCGATTCGCCCTGCCTGGGTTCTCCACAAGCCTGCCGGCGTTGGTAATCGAATGGATCGTCGTGGCCGGTCGCCGCTTTGAAGAAGTCGTCGAAATTCATGGCTTCACGGCTTGGAGTGGCATCCGGTTTCGCGTCGGGGTTTGCCGGCAGCCGGCGCCGGCAGGGGAGTGAGCCGCCGATAACAGTTGGTGAGCGCGGTCGTGCCGCCGGGGGCGCGGATGCAAGGTCGGGACAGACAGGCCCCGGGGTCGGCAAGACCCTTTAGTCTCCTCCTGCCATCCGCACGCGACATGGTGTGTTTCTCCGAAGCTGACTGCGCTTGTCTGCTCCTCCGCGTCTCCTGGCTACGCGGTTCTTGGCCAACTCGAACCTTCTTTTGTCCAAACCCCCGCCGTTCACCGGCGACGCGACGGTTTGCCGTTGGCTTCAGCAGTCTCGATCTCGGCTTCGGTTGCCGGTTGCGGCCAGACGAAATCGCGGCCGGCGAACATCGACCGCGACTCGCCTTCTTTGGGGCGCGGATCGCCGCCGTCGTCCTTGCCGTCCCTGCCGACCGAGTAAAGCGTGAATGTGCCGTCTGCGTTTCGACGGTAGCGCAGCGGCTGGCCGTCCATCCAATCGCGCGGCACGGCGGCCAGGAATTCCGGCACCAAGTTGTCGAGCTTGTCCGGCCATTGGCCGTTCCTTAGCCGGTAGCGCTTCAGGGCGATGGCCGCCACCGTCATTTCGGCGTGGCAGTCGGCCTGGGCCGCCTTCAGCGAGGCTTCCTGCAGTGCAGGAATGATGGCCATCGAGAACCAGTGCCGGACACGGTCATGCCAGCCCATCTGCCAAAAATTCAGCATCGGCAGGGAAGCGGAATCGCCATTCGCCGATTCACCGGGGGTGCAAAAGCCGCTGGCGTTGTGGTTTCGGGAAGCCTGTCTTCCCGATTGAATGGCGGTC
The DNA here is from genome assembly GCA_021823625.1 of bacterium. Lineage (GTDB taxonomy): Bacteria > Verrucomicrobiota > Verrucomicrobiia > Limisphaerales > J093 > DSVZ01. Next base: position 19,689 of record JAKANS010000062.1, read on the forward strand.
TCAAGAGTGCGGTGGTAAAAAAGCCGGTCCTGTTCGGCCCAGGCAAAGCGCCAGATCTCCGCAAACACACGCCAGCGCAATTCAGCGCCTTTTTCAAGGATGGGACGCATCCACTCGGGGAGAGGCTCGGATGTCTCTTTCTGCCTTCCGACAGAAGGCGAGAAGATGCTCAAAGGACTTCCAGTGAGCTGACGAAACTCGCTGTTCTTGGCTCCTGAGCCAGGGAAGTACTCTCCACCGATCGCACGCTCCATCTCCAGCGCCCGGCTCATGCCGAGGAGAAAATGCGGCTTCTGCCAGACGGCTTGGAGTGCGGCCAGTTGAGCGTCGGTCCAGCCGTCGGCCTGCAAGGCTTGCCAGACCGCATCGAGGGAGATTTCGCCGATCGCCACGCGCACGAGTTGGCTGATGACCAGCGGTTCGGTGCGGAGCACATCGGTCAGCCCGCGCAGTGCCAGCAAGTCCTGTAGCGCCTCGTCCAGCCTGTGCTCGTGCAGGGCGATGAGCATTCCCCGGCGCAGCGTTTGGCTGGAGCCTTTGAGCGGGGCAAGGTGCGGCAGCAGCATGTTGAACCCGCTCGAATAATCGAGTTGGACGACCCAGTCCCGGTTGGTGAGCTCGGCCCGAAAGGCGGGAAGACGCTCGCGCGTGCCAGCGAAGCGTTCGGTGAAAGTTCTCCAGTCGTTCGTTGAGTCGTTGGCATGCAGCCAGGTTTCGAGTCTCCAAAGAACCGGCTGCTTGCCGGGCGGCAATTGACCCACCAACGCCGGGTCGTCGCGGCCCGAATCCGCCACCAGCAGTGCCTGCAATTGCTGGGGCGTGACGAGCCGCGCGTTCGCGTTGGTGGTCGGCGGCGCGAGCTCGGCGACGTTGAAATGCTCGCCCTTGGCCGCCATCGTGCGCTTCCACGATTTCCACTCCAGGTGCCCGCGCACCTTTTCCTCCACCAGAAACGCCGCGATCACACCGAAGAACACGGCGAAGCCAATCAGCGTGCGGCGGGTGGTGCGGGTCATGGGCGGCGGGATCAGGGTTGGAGGTCAATTACCGGATGCCAGATACCGGATGCCAGATACCGGATGCCAGAGGACTGGCGGCAACGAGGTGGGCTGGCCTCTGGCATCTGGAATCCGGTATCCTCCGGTATCCGGTGCGCGGCATTTCACGTTGGTCACGGCCATTCCTGACATTTGACGCTCCTGGCGTACTTGCCTCACGCCTTCAAGAAATAGCCGCGCTGCTTTTCGCCGATCGGCAGGCCGAGCTTTTCCATCACCGCGAGCATGTCCTCCCAAACCTTCCGTTTCTCCGCCAGCGACTGGTTGCGCAGCAGGTAGGCCGGATGGTAGGTGGGCATGACCGGCGTGTCGCGGAACGTCAGCCAGCGCCCGCGCAGACGCGTGATGCCCTCGGACTTGCCGAACAAGCCTTCGATGGCCGTGGCGCCCAGCGCGACAATCACCTGCGGCCGGATGAGGTCGGTTTGCTCCAACAAGTACGGCAGACAAGTGGCCATTTCGCTGGGCGTCGGCTTGCGGTTGCCGCTCGCCTGGCCGGGCGTGTCGGGCCGGCATTTGAGAATGTTCGCGATATAGACGCGGTCGCGATCCAGGCCCATCGTCTGGATGATCTTCGTCAGCAATTGCCCGGCCTTGCCGACGAACGGTTCGCCTTGCACGTCTTCGTCGGCGCCGGGCGCTTCGCCCACGAACATCAGCGGCGAATGGATGTCGCCCACGCCAAACACGACGTTCTTCCGTGCCACAGCGAGATGCTCGCATTTTCGGCAAGCCAGGGCGCGCTGGCGCAGACCGGCCATCGCGGCCTCCTTCTCTGCGCGCGTGAGGTTCTTCTTGGGACTGGCAATCGCCAGCGACGGCTGGGCCACGACGGGTTCGGTCTTTTTCGGCATAAGTGCGGGAACGGGCGGCGGATTGGGCGCCTGGATCGGTGGAGTGGACGGCGGTGTTGGCGGCGGCACCGCGACGGACGGACGCGAGACGAAGGCAGCGCCCGCTGGCCGGGCTGCCTGCGTCCGGACTGGCTGGCCCAACTCGGCGAGCGATTGTGGCGTGGCTGCGACGTACTTCACGCCGTGTTCACGCAGTTCTTCCAAGTGGCGGATCGTGGCGTCCAGCAATTCGTCAAACGGCCGGTTCGGCATGGCGGCGATCGTATTCGCCTGCCGGGCCGGCGCACTGAAAAAAGCCGGTCCTCGGAAGGCGTGAACCGGCCGCCTTGCGTTCGGCGGCGCGCAGTCCAATAGTCCGCCCGTGAACGTCACGGTTCGCCGGCTCACCGAACAACTCCTCGCGTCGTACGCCCAGGTAGGTGGCATCAACCACCTCGACGGCAAGAACCTGCCGTCCAAGCGCGTCATTTGCGGACTCACGGCGGACCTTTTGCGCCTGCTATTTCCCGGTTTCTTCGACGAGCGAGTGGTGCATTCCTCGCGCATCCGCGCGCAAACCGACCGGTTGCTGGACTCGGTTCGCGAGCGTCTGCAAGCCGAGATTCTGAAGAGCCTCGTCTATGCGAGCGCCGCCGCCCGCAGCGTTCCGGCCCTTCGCCGGCAGGCGCGCGCGTTGACGCTCGATTTCCTGGCGAGCATTCCCGCGGTGCGCGAGGTGCTGAGCACCGACGTCGAAGCCGCCTTTAACGGTGATCCGGCCGCGCTGAGTCAGGACGAAGTGATTGTGGCCTACCCATGCGTCGAAGCCATCGCCGTTCAGCGGCTCGCGCACCTGCTTTACCGCCACCAGGTGATGCTGATTCCCCGCATCATGACCGAATGGGCGCACACCCGGACCGGGATGGACATTCACCCCGGCGCGCGGATCGGCACGCATTTCTTTGTCGATCACGGCACGGGCACGGTGATTGGCGAGACGACGGTGATCGGCGACCACGTCAAGCTCTACCAAGGCGTCGGCCTGGTGGGGCGCTCGCTCTCCGGCGGCCAGGCCTTGCGCGGCCAGAAACGGCACCCGAACATCGAGGATCGCGTCACGATTTACGCCGGCGCCACGATCATGGGCGGCGACACCGTGGTGGGCGCGGGCAGCACGATCGGGGCGAACGTGTTTCTCACCCACAGCGTGCCGGCCAACTCGCTGGTGTTGACCGAAGACGTGAAGGTGAAAGTGCTGCCCAAGCCGCCGCGCAAACCGGCTTGAACCTCGCGACCACGGGTGCAACCAACCAGCGCTACCCGCCGATCTGGGCGCGGTAAGCCGCGGCGTTGAGGAGCGCCGCCACCTCGGCCGGTTTGCTGAGCTTGAGCTTGAAAAACCAGCCTTCGCCGAACGGATCGGAATTGACCAGGGCCGGGTTGGTCACCGCGGTGTCGTTCACCGCCACGACCTCGCCACTGACGGGCGCGTAGATGTCGCTCGCGGTCTTGACCGACTCGACCACCGCGCAGGCCTCGGAAGCCTTCACCTGGCGGCCCAACGCCGGCAGTTCCACAAAGACCACGTCGGTCAGCTCGTGCTGCGCGTGGTCGGTGATGCCCACGGTGGCGGTGTCGCCTTCGACGCGCACCCACTCGTGCGATTTGGCGTAACGGAGATCGGCCGGGACGTTGCTCATGCGCGAAAAGGGAGTCAGGAATTACGCCGCGGGTCAACTGGGTTTTGGCATAGATTCGGCGCTCCGCTGGCTGGCTCCCGGGGATCATCGCGTGTGAGTCCGTCGAAGTACAGGGCGGCAGAATGGCCTTCGGCTTTCGAAGCGGAGCCAGGGTTCCAGGCCGCATGACCTGGGTATGGCAAGGTCATCGAGTCCGGGTATGACTGGGCGCGCGGTTCAGGCTGATTCCGCCAACCAGCATTCGCCGCGCAAAGCGCCGACTGGCACAGAACGGCTGTTTGTTCTCCCAGACCCTCGAGCGGGCGGGCCCTTGGGCAGATTTTCCACGATCGGGGAATCCCGGGCGGAACTCCCCTGCACGCTGGAAGATTGGACCCTGATCAGGCTGCGGCAAGGCATCGGCTTCGAGGCGATTGGTAGCGTGCACCTCAAGCCCCAGCCCGATTAGGTCGAAGCCGATCCAACGGCATGAACTGATTCGGCGCCTCCGTTCTATTCCGGCCTTGCAGAGAGCGACAGAGGGTTCGCGCCCCGGGCAGGTCGAGTGCCGTTCGAACGCGCGCTCCACCAGGCATCGCTTGTCCCTTCTACCCACTCGCCCAGATCGCGCAGTTCCTCGTCGGTGCGACGGCAGGCAAACACGCCGCTTTTCGCCAGCCAGGCGCCGAGACGCAGGTCCGAACTGATCACCGCCAGCGGAATGGAGAGCAGCCACGGTAACAGGATCGTCCCGGAGAAGAACAGGAAGGCGGGTGCCAAAGCCCACGCCAGCGGAATCCAGACGGCGGCGATCAGGGTGGGCACCCAGAAGACCCGCGCGGCCAGTCCCCAGCTCAAACCGTCGTTGGGATTCCGCGAAGGACTGGTCCAGTTCACCGCTTTGCCGATGAGGATACCCAGCACGAAGGTGATGTGCTGATAGACTAGCAACGGCGTCAGCAACAGGCCGGTGCCGATGTCGCAGACCAGCGAAACCCCCTGGCGCCACAACGGGAGCTGCCGATCCCAGTGCAGCCAGAACAGGAGGAACTTCGAGCCGAGCTGGATGACCGGCATGTAGATCAGCGCCCACCAGAGGGCGATCGGATCGATCGTGGAAGCGCCGGTTCGCACCGAGAGCGCAAAGCCAATCAACATCATCGCCAGCAATACCAGGCTGATGCTGTAGCTGGTCATCGCGTAGCCCAGCCACACCCGCTGGCCGGTCTTGAAACCGGGGGCGAGGATCAACGCCGAGTTGAGAAAGTCGCCGGTGCACCAGCGCTGGTCGCGCTTGCCATAGCTGATCACATTGGACGGGATCTCTTCAAACGAACCACCCGGCTCGAGGTCCAGTTCCACATCCCAGCCGGCGCGGCCCAGGAGCGAAGCCTCGTGGACATCCTGGCTGAGCACGCGGCCGCCCAGCGGGGGCTTGCCGGGAAAGATGGGCAGTTGCGCGTAGGCCACGAACGGCTGGATGCGAATGATCGCGTTGTGGCCCCAGTACAGCGCCTCCTGGTCCAGGAACCAGCTAAAGCCGCAACTAAAGATGGCACCCAGCCGGCTCACGGAGAATTGCATCGCCTGTCCGAACGGCGTCGCACCCCGGAAGATGCTCATCAGCGATTGGATGATCGCCGTCCGCGGGCGGCGTTGCATTTTGAGGATCAACCGCCGGATGCAGGCCCCGAGCATCACGCTGTCCGCGTCGAGCACGAGCATGAAGTCGTACGCGCCGCCGTGTTTCTGGAGGAAGTTGGCGATGTTCCCGGCCTTGTAGTTCACGCGGTCGGGGCGGCGCACCAGGAACAGCCGGCCCGACGGCTCCTCGTCATTGCCAAACAGCGGGAGCAGGCGCGTCACCATCTCGTCTTCCTCCCTCTGAATCTCCGGGTTTACGCTGTCGCTCAGGACACACCAGTCGCAATGCGCTGCCAGGCCGGCGCGCTTGGCGCTCAGCCAGGTCTGGCGGATACCCGCTTCCACCCGAGCGACCTCTTCGTGGTAAATCGGCATCACCAGCGCCGTGCGGCTGGTGATGGCTTCCTCAGCCGGGAACTCCTCCCTCGGTCGCGTGCGCCAGCCGGCAAAACCAATCATCCACAGCAGCCAACTGAAGTGGCCAAACACACAGAGAGCCGCCAAAAGCACCCCGCCCAGAGCGACGACCCAGTCCGCGGGACCTACAAAAAAGCCGCGAGCGAACACGCCGCCGACTACCCCCGTCATGCCCAGGGCGCCCAGCAGAATCAGGCCGCGTCTCCAAGGTAGAGGGAGGGTCCAAAGGCTGAGGAAGGTGGGCGCGCGAAAGGGTGCATCAGCCTGTACTGACTTGGAGCGTGTTTGAGAATTCATTTTTCGGTGGCCCAGGCGACCCGCCTGGGTAGGCGATCTTCTTCAGCCCGGCGTGCGTCAGACCCAGTCGGTCCTCTACCTCCGCGTACTGGAGGCCCTGGGCCAGGCAGGCGAGCACCGCCTCCTCGCGCGGCGTCAGCCGGGCCCGCGGATGGACTTCACCGCGCCACCCGCCGTGCCGATTCATGCGAGTGGGCTTTCGGCAGCCGATCGGCGTCGGGTTAAAACCGCTCGCCGCAAATCGCAGCGTGGCCAGACATTGACTCAACCGCAAGGGCTTGACCAGCCAGTGGCTCGCGCCGACCGCTGCCGCCCGCTGTATCAGTTCCGAGTCACGCAAGGTCGAGGCGATGATCACCTGCAACGCCGGCCGCCGGTTCCGCAGGTGGCGGGCGAAGTCGATGCCGCACTGATCCGGCAGGCGTAGTTCCATCAGCACCAGTTGCACGTCCAGGCCGTCCCAGGCGTGCCGCAGCTCGGCCGCGCTGCGGAAGAAACCGCAGCCACGGAATTCTGCCCCGCCCGCGAGCAGTTGGCTTACGATTCGGCGCACCGCCTCGTCTCCATCCACCACCGCCAAACCGACGGTGCGCGGTCGCCGGCCAGATGCCAGCCCGGCCGCGGGCGGCGGCGCGGCGCTTGGCGCCGCTCGCTTTCCGGGCTCGCGGCTGTCGGCCAGCGCCCGGCAGCCGCGTTGGCCACACGTGGCGGCACAAAACCGCGGTTCAACCAGCTCGCTCCCGTTCCCATTTCCGTCCACGGCCTTTCCAGAATCCCCCCTCAGAGGGCGTTTTGCTTTCATATAAATTCCGGTTCCCGCACAGCTCGGCTTCGCTGCGTCCCGGGGGCGGGCGCACCCGCCTCGCTCGGGCGCCGGCGTGCGAAGGCGACTCCGACACACGCCAGCCGCACGGCTCAAGTCACCACAGCAGCAACCGCAACCCTACCAAGATTCCCATAGTGCCGAAGACCATCGCCGCCAGCAGCCAGAACGGGCGGATTAATGGCGCTCGCACCTTCGCGGGATCGGTGCTTGCCAACCCGCCCAGCGGCAGTATCATCGTGGTTTCACCGAGCTCTCCGGAGCCGTGTGGTGGACATCCGCAATGCTCTGCGGCTTTCTTTGCGACATCTCCGGCAGCGCCACCCATTCCAAGGCCTCGTTGGCTCTGACTCGCGGTCCGGCCGCGTCGCTACGGGCCAAACACCGATCGCTGATCGAGGGTCAGCAATTCCTCGCGGCCCAACCCAAACCACTTGATGCCGCGCTCGGCGACGGCTGCTCGCGCTTGGGTGTACCGCCGCAGCCGCGTGAAGATCTCGGAACGAACGCCCGCCAAGGCAGCGTCGCTGATCTGTCGCTTGGCAAGGATGTCCAACCCCCGCCGATCCTCGCCGTGGCGGGCCATTTCGAGGGCGACCAGAGTACACAGGGCAGGGTCGCCCTTTTCGAAAAACGAGGGGTCGAATTCCTGCTCCATCCGTTCGACGGAGGCCCGATGCCTTGCTCCTTCCATCCGGTGAAACAGGCTCGTCAGAGCAACGGCAGTCCAGAGTGCCTCCTCTTTGCCGACGGCCCCACGGACAAGCGCATCTCGACCAATGCTGGTGACCAGCTCGACGTAACAGCGCCCGGCCCAGCGGATCCTTGGATCCGGGTTGCTTAGCGCCTTTCTGATCGTTTCGGAGTCCGGATAGGCCGCTTGCTTGGGGTCGATCTCCACCTGCCAAAAGTAGAGCGCCGCGCGGGTGGGGTTTTGGGGATTGTCCGGTTCCAGATTCTGAAGAGCCACAATGACACCGACTCGCGAATCGACCAAAATCACGAAAGTCTTATCCGGATTGCACACGCAGCATTGGTTCAAGAGCTGGCGAACAGAATACGTTCCCGCGGGGATGTCCACCGGGAAGTCGAAGATCCCCAGAAAGGTGAAGCCGCGACGCCAAAGGTGGATGTTGACCTCCGGCCTTTGCTGAAGGGGGGTCAGCACATCGGTAAAACAGCGAAGCCCAAACTGGTCGGCAGGAACGTGAACCTCGGTGCCGAGGATTTCAGCATAGCGCAGTGCTTTGGGAAAGAACCAGACGATCCCGCTAGGGGGATCCTGGTACCAGGTGAGCTGAGGGTACCTCGCCACATAGGCGTCATACAGTTCGCGCACCGTGCATCGCTGGGCGGTGTATTCGAAGGACTGTTGGGTATTCAGTTCCTCTGGGAGATAGAGCACAGACCTCACTTGGAGATTCCGTGTCATCTTTTCCCACACCTCCTGCGTGGACTTCCCTGCTACGCTCACCGCCCGTAGTTCGAGGTCCAGCAGCCTGAGGTCCCACCGCGAACTCGTTCGGATACTCGGGCGTGGCGAGTCTCCCGCCCACAGGACGCCGCATGCCAGCAGCGTCAATGCGATCAGGGGCTGCACCGACCTTCTTGCCATTCCCCAGAAAGGGAGTCGCGTCGATTTCATCGATCGTGAACGGTACATGTATATGCAGAGTTGAGTTAATATCCGCGGCCTGTTGGAAATCATAGTGCTATAAGGATTAAAAGTGGCAGCTCGTTTGGGCATAGGCCGACCCACTTACCGATGTAGTTACCGTGCGCGTGCTTTGGTTGACCGTGATCGTCTGGGTGTTGTAGTAAGTGCATGCGTTCACGGTGCCTTCAGTCGGCCCAACGTGGACTGTTTGGTACGTGGTGTCTTGACAGTTGCCTACGTTCTGGGGATTGCCCAGGTTTAGAATGTAGTCTTCCCTACAACCGCCGTCCAATGGCAGTGGAGATCCACCATAACCGGTCGAATAAGGTGGGCAGGTATCCGGGCCCTTAGTAACGTCTTCTTTAACCCAGGCACCGCAATCGAAGCAGACGTGCGCAATAGCTCCGTAACGGTCAGGCCCGCAAAGCGCTTGAACCAGCGTTACGCTCTCGTCTGGGCATCCGACCATAATAATAACAGATTTCGAAGATGTGCCAGCCGTGCAAGTGATCCTGAAGTACTTCGAATAACGAAGGCTGAGCCGCGCGGTTAGCTTGTCCACGATCGTCACCGGGCCACTCCCTTCGCTTACGGTAACAGTCCAGCACGCTGGCAGCTCGGAGGCGGCAACGCTGGGGACGGGAGTGGCGGTGATCGTGAGATCGGCGTCTTGAATACAGTAATTGTATTGCGGTGGGTTGCCACTCGGTCCCGATTTCGGTGGCAGATCCGGCGTGAGGTCCACGACTTCAAAGACCCGGAGCGGATAATTCTTGCAACTCTTCAGCTCTTCCCAAGGCCCGCAGGGCGGACTGGTGAGCTTTGCGTAGTTCGTGAAGTGCACCACGACGGTCCCGCCGTGGATGACAGTGAGGTTTGCAGTGCTGCCGCTGCCACCGGTCGGGGTCGTGCCCGGAGGCGCGGCGTAAATGGACCAGCCGGTGACCGGAGAGATGGGCACCGGCGTCGGGGAACCCGGTGGGTTGCCGCATCCGCTGTCGTCAACCGTCTGCATGCTGCCGCCGCTCGACGGTGCGACACTGGCCGACACAACCACGGCGCCCACGCATCGATCTGGAATCTCACCCTGGCCTGGGCAGGTGATGTCCCCCAGAATCGGCTGTGTTACACACGTCTCCACCCAGTGCGGCGGGCAGGGGTTTTGCGCGGCAGACGCGGTCATGAGGCCAGCGTAGGCCAGTCCGGTGAGCACGCAAGCACGGAGGAGGAATTCCCTCATAGGTCAACCATTATTTCGGGACTGAATGTTACGGACCGCCGCCGCCACCGCCACGCGGACGCTGGGATTCGGTTGCTCTTGAAGCCGTTTCAGGAGAGGTAGTTCGTGCGCAGTGCCCACGGCGCCCATCAAGAATCTTCGTCCGCCGCACGCCCCGCCGGCCAGTAGCGGTTGATGGCTTCGGTCCGGTTTGAGGCCCCCACCCGATGATAGACGCGGTAGGCGATCTTCTTCAGCCCGGCGTGCGTCAGCCCCAGTCGGTCCTCTACCTCCGCGTACTGGAGGCCCTGGGCCAGGCAGGCGAGCACCGCCTCCTCGCGCGGCGTCAGCCGGGCCCGCGGATGGACTTCACCGCGCCACCCGCCGTGCCGATTCATGCGAGTGGGCTTTCGGCAGCCGATCGGCGTCGGGTTAAAACCGCTCGCCGCAAATCGCAGCGTGGCCAGACATTGACTCAACCGCAAGGGCTTGACCAGCCAGTGGCTCGCGCCGACCGCTGCCGCCCGCTGTATCAGTTCCGAGTCACGCAAGGTCGAGGCGATGATCACCTGCAACGCCGGCCGCCGGTTCCGCAGGTGGCGGGCGAAGTCGATGCCGCACTGATCCGGCAGGCGTAGTTCCATCAGCACCAGTTGCACGTCCAGGCCGTCCCAGGCGTGCCGCAGCTCGGCCGCGCTGCGGAAGAAACCGCAGCCACGGAATTCTGCCCCGCCCGCGAGCAGTTGGCTTACGATTCGGCGCACCGCCTCGTCTCCATCCACCACCGCCAAACCGACGGTGCGCGGTCGCCGGCCAGATGCCAGCCCGGCCGCGGGCGGCGGCGCGGCGCTTGGCGCCGCTCGCTTTCCGGGCTCGCGGCTGTCGGCCAGCGCCCGGCAGCCGCGTTGGCCACACGTGGCGGCACAAAACCGCGGTTCAACCAGCTCGCTCCCGTTCCCATTTCCGTCCACGGCCTTTCCAGAATCCCCTCTCAGAGGGCGTTTTGCTTTCATATAAATTCCGGTTCCCGCACAGCTCGGCTTCGCTGCGTCCCGGGGGCGGGCGCACCCGCTTCGCTCGGGCGTCGGCGTGCGAAGGCGACTCCGGCACACGCCAGGCCCGGCCTCGAGTCAGCGCAGCATCAACCGCAGCCATACCAAGACGCCGGCGGCGGCCCCAACCATTCCCGCCAGCAGCCAGAACGGCCGCATCAGGGGGGCATGAACCTTTGAGGGGTCAGTGCTGGCGACCCCGTGAAGCGGGAGCAGAATCGTTACCTCCCTAGTCATTCGAGTGCCGTGCCGAAATGCTGGTACGTGCGCCACGCGTTCTTCGGAATTCAATCGGTAATCTGGGGCATTCCCGGTACGTTCGTGGCGACTATCTCGTACATCTTCTTGAGTTGAGATAAATTGCATTTCTCCCCAAAAAAGACATTAACCACGACATGGTTTTCCTTGTCTTTGTCGTCCAAAGCAGCGGTGGCGAAGAAAACCCCCTCCTCTGCCCTCGCATTCTGTTTAGCGAGTTTCAAAGAATCGCCTCGCTCGAGTGATGCCTTGTACGGGCCGGGCCCCCTTGTCACCTCCAGGATGAAACCTTCATCAGTCGGAATCTCCCGTTGCCGGGACCGCGAGGTCGGCTTGCCGAAACGATCCTTCACTACGACGCGCTTGATCTCTACCTTGTGCATAATCCGTAGCTCTCGATTGATCAACTGTACCGAAACGCCCGGGAAAAGCGCCTGCACTCGACTGCTTACTGATCAGTCCTTAGCATAGGCTACACTTGGGGCGCCAAAAAAGGAGCGCACCAGCTTGGCATTGGCCTTGATGGCTGATAGATCGCCCGCGACCCGTTCCTTGAGCGACCCGTTCTGCTTGAGTGGCTGCTTGGCCACCCCGTTGGTCTTCGCATACTGCCACACGAACTCGTCGGGATTGAGGTCGGGGGCATACGGGGGCAGAAAGTGCAGTTCCAACTCGCCGCGGCAGGCGGC
>JAKANS010000244.1 GCA_021823625.1 bacterium
GAGACAAAACGGATCTTACGCTCGATTCAGCGAAGCGTGAGCTTGGTGCTCTCTTTCTTTCAGTTAAAAGACACTCAATATGCCGCCAATGCTGTTTGATATGCATCTACTATTGCAACAAGCTTTATGCAGGGATGCTCCGCCTCAATAGCGATGGAAGCATCGACTCCAGTTTCGTGCCGTCACAACAGTCATCATACATCGACAATCCAGTATACGACGTTGCACTTCAGGCGGACGGTCGCATCCTCATTGGCGGTTCCTTCAGGCAGGTCGGTGGGCTCGTGCGGATGAAGCTGGCGCGCTTGAACCCCGACGGCTCCGTGGATCCGAGCTTCGTTCCAGACAGCATTGACTGGTACGAGGGCTTTGGCAATGTCGGTGATGTCCGGTCTCTCGCCCTTCAGGATGACGGGCACTTGATCGTGACCGGGCCGTTCAATCGCATGGGAGGTGTGCCCATTCCGTATGTCGCGCGCATCCTTACCGCCCCGGCGCCGCTGGCCATCACCCACCAGCCGCAGCCCCAGGCTGACGCACCTGGCTCGCCGGACGCAGCGCCAGCGGCCTCCGGCCTGCAGCCTGCCACACCTTCCATCCCCTGCCCGACGCCCCGCTCAAGCCCTTGGAAGAACTCTTCCGCGCCAAGGTCATCCACCTCCTGGTCGAGCAAAAACTCCTCCCGCCCGAACGCGTTCAGGTGCTCTACTCCTGGAAACACAGCGGCTTCAACGTCCATGCCGGCCAGGTCGGCCCGCCCGAAAAGCCAAAGCCAACCTCGGAGACCTGGCCCAGTACATCCTGCGCAACCCGTTCCCGGTCGAAAAGATGACGCTGGAATTCCCCACGGACATGGTCATCTACCGCTCCCGGCTTACTGCCAAGATCAACCGGAATTTCGAAGTCTTCCCCGCCACCGACTTCCTGGCCGCCATCACGCAGCATATCCCGGATAAAGGCGCCCAGATGGTCCGTTATTACGACTGGTACAGCAACAAGATGCGCGGCGTCCGCCACCGAGGGCTGCCGCCGGAACGGGTCCCGCGCCGGCCGGGGGGGGGCCCCGCCACCACCTTTGAAACTCCCCTCCAAGAGATGGCAAGACCTCATCCTACGGGTGTGGCATGTTGCCCCGCTGCGCTGCCCCGTCTGCCAAGGCCCGATGCGCGTCATCGCGGTAATTGATGACCCGCGGGGCGTGGAGAAGATTCTGCGCCACCTCGGCGCCTAGCACGACCCGCCTGCCGGCTTGTCCCCGCCGGGCGCCGCAGGGTCTTACACCTGCGAACCCTGTGACGACGTGGCCCCCGCCCCGGATTACGAAAATGTGCTGCCAGATTGAGCCCCGCTGGCTTAAGGCCCTGGGCGGGACTCAAGGACTTTGCCCGGCGACAGGCCCCTGGATGGCCTGGCCGGGAGGAGCCAGACCCCTTTCTGCGACGGTTCCGGGCTTGGCCGCCGGTTCCGGCGCCACCGCCGCCAAAACGGCCCAAAAGCCGGCAGAACTTGCCGGTTGACAGGCGCGTGCCGCTCAGGCATTATTCCGTCACGATGAGTGAGACCAGAAATCAATTCTCCCTCACCCGCGCAGCGTCGAGTAAATGGCGAGACGTGAAAAGCAGTCAGTACCTAACATCTAATCCCAATCGTTTTATGCGTGGACGGAAATCATCATTTTGGAAAATCGGTGTTTTTTGCCTGATTTTGAACTCGTTGTCCCTGTCGAGTCGCGCTCAAACCGCCTCGCTCGACAACACCTTCAACACCGGTTTAGGGGCCTCGGCCGAAGTATCCAGCTTGGCCGTGCAAGCCGATGGGAAAATCGTAGTCGCGGGAGACTTCACGTTGTTCAACAGTCTCCCCCGGAACCGGGTCATCCGGCTCAATGCGGATGGGAGCGTGGATTTGCTCTTTAATGTGGCGACCGGCGCCAACGGGCCGGTGCTCGATGCCGCCGTGCAAGCCGATGGCCGCATTGTGTTGGCCGGGGCATTGACCACCTTTGCCGGCACTCCGCACCAGGGCATAGTGCGGCTCGATGCCAATGGGAGTGTGGACGCCAGTTTTAACGCGAGCGCGTCTCCCAATGGCGTGGTCAAGACTGTGGCCATTGATGCTTCCGGCCGAATTATCATCGGCGGCGAATTCACCACGGTGAATGGCGTCTCGCGGCCAAATATCGCCCGGCTTAATGCGGATGGATCGTTGGATGCGAGCTTCAGCGCTCAGGCCACGCTGAACGGCCCGGTTCACACGCTGGCGCTGCAAGCGGACGGGAAGATTCTAGTCGGCGGCGATTTTACCCTGGCCAATAACACCGCACACGACGGGTTGGCCCGATTAAATGCGGACGGCAGTGTGGATGCGAGTTTCGAGGTCGGCGCTGGTTTTGATGGCCCGGTTGAATCCGTGGAGGTTCAAGCGGACGGGAAGGTAGTCGTGGCGGGGTCGTTCAGCATGGCCAACGGCGTTTCAGCGCAAGGCCTGGTCCGGCTCAATGCCGATGGCAGTGTCGATGCCGGATTTCATCCGGTCCTTGACGGGAATGGCGAATTGCTCGAGGTGAAGATTTCCGGTGATGGCGACCTTCTCCTCGCCGGCCAATTCAACACCCTCAACGGCGCCGCCATCAAAAACGTGGCGCGGCTGAATGTGGATGGCAGTCTGGATGCTTCTTTCCACGCCGACGCCGCCGTGAACGGCACCGTCCAGGCTCTGGCTATCCAGGCCGATGGCAAAGTCATTGTGGGCGGAGAATTCTCCATCACGGGCGGAGTGCAGAAGAACATCGCCCGGCTGAATGTCGGTGGAGGCGGATCAGCCGCGCCGGTGATCGCGATTCAACCCGCGAGCCAAACGGCGCCGGTGGGCGCCAACGTCCTCCTTCTGGTCGCCGCCAGCAGCGACACGCAAGTCGGTTACCAATGGCAAAAAGACGGGGTGAGCTTGACCGGCCAGACGAGCGCGACCTTGCTTTTGAACAATGTTCAAAGCGTGGATGCCGGCGGCTATTCCGTGGTGGTCTCGAATTCCGCAGGCGTCGTAACCAGCGCCACAGCGATCCTCACTGTGGGCACCTCGGTGGCACCGATCGTCGTCGTCCCGCCGGTCAGCCAGGAAGTCGAGGTTGGAGCCAACGTCACCTTCGCCATCACCGCCACCGGAACTGCGCCCTTGAGCTTCCAATGGCGCAAAGACGGCGTCGCTCTCGAGGGTAAAACCAGTGCGAGCTTGACCTTGGAAGCCGTGGCGGTGGCCGACGCCGGGAAGTACTCGGTGGTGGTCTCAAATGCCGTCGGCGTGGCAACGAGCGCAGAGGCGATTCTCACGGTCAAGCCACCCGGCGCGCCGGCGATTACAATTCAACCAATCAGCCAGACAGTCAACGTGGGGGCAGACGTGACATTCTCGGTCCGTGCCGAAGGATCGGCGCCCTTAACGTTTCAGTGGCGTAAAGAGGGCGTGGCTATCGAGGGTGCGACCAGCGTCAGTTTAACCTTGAATGCCGTCGCTACCGCGAACGCCGGCGGTTACTCGGTGACTGTATCAAATGCGGTGGGAGCAACCACCAGCGCCACGGCAACTTTGATCGTGAATCCAGTGGGTACGCCGATCATTGTCGTCCCACCGGTGAGCCAAACCGTGCATGCGGGCGCTAATGTGACCTTCGATGTTGTGGCCACCGGGGCGTTGCCGCTCAGCTTCCAATGGCGCAAAGACGGGGTGAACCTGAACGGCCAGGCCAGCGCCAGTCTCACCTTGAACGCGGTGTCCATGACTGACGCCGGCTTGTATTCGGTGGTGATCTCGAATCGATTCGGTGCCACCGTCAGCGCCGACGCGAGTTTGACCGTCAATCCAGAGAACGCGCCGGTCATCACGGTGCCGCCGGTCAGCCAAACAGTGAATGTGGGCGCGGACGTGGTCTTCTCAGTGACGGCGGAAGGAACTGCGCCGTTGCACTTCCAATGGCGCAAAGACGGGGTCAACATCGAAGGAGCCACCAGCGCCAGCCTGAGCTTGCACGCAGTGACAAGCGCCGAGGCCGGCGGCTATTCGGTGGTTGTTTCCAACGACTTCGGTGTGGTCACCAGCGCCGTGGCCAGCCTGACCGTGAGTGTTCCCGGCAATCCGGTCATCGTGGTTCAACCCATCAGCCAAACGGTCAACGCCGGCGCGGACGTGACGTTCCACGTTGAAGCGACTGGCTCCGGGCAATTGAGCTTCCAGTGGCTCAAGGACGGCGCCAACCTGACGGGAGAAACCAGTGCTAGTCTCACCTTGGACACGGTGACGAGCGCGGATGTGGGCAATTATTCGGTGGTCGTCTCGAACAACGTCGGGGTTGCGGCCAGCGCGGTGGCCCGACTGAACGTGATCACCGCCGGGACGGCCGGTTCGTTGGACGTGACCTTCCAAGCTCTGGGACTGGTCGGGGTGAACGATCTCGAACTGCAGGCTGATGGCCAGATTGTTGCCGGAGGCTCGATTGGTCTCTTAGGTGGATTGCTTCAAAACGGCCTCGTGCGGTTAAACGGTAACGGGAGCATCGATCTCTCGTTCCAGATTGGCGCCGGCGCCAATGAGGACGTGAATGCGGTCGAACTCCAGGCCGATGGCAAAATTCTCGTTGGCGGCGAGTTCACGACGGTGAACGGCACCAACCAAAACCATCTCGCGCGTTTGAACGCCGACGGCAGCCTGGACGCCGGCTTCAACACCGGCACGGGACCAAACGATTCGGTGCTGGACCTCGCGGTCCAAACCGATGGAAAAATCGTGGTCAGCGGTGCGTTTACGGCGGTCAACGGTACGAACCGTCCCTTTGTCGCCCGCTTGAATGCCGACGGCAGCGTGGACGCGAGTTTTGCTGCCGGCACCGGACCCAATGCGCCGGTCACGACTGTTTCGGTCCAAGCCGATGGCAAAATCCTCATTGGCGGCGAGTTCAGTCTGGTTGGCGGCACCAACCGACAAGGCATCGCGCGGCTGAATGCCGACGGGAGCGTGGACGTGAGCTTCGCCGCGAGCCTGGCCGGCGGCGCCTCGGTGCAAGACATCGAGTTGCAGGCCGATGGCAAAATCCTCGTGGGAGGTAAATTCATGGCCGGCACTGGATCGGGCCGAAATCTGATTCGCTTGAACGCAGATGGGAGCCTGGACGCCTCGCTCAACGCCGGGGCTGGACCAAACGATTCCGTGCTGGCCCTGGCTGTTCAAAGCGACGGCAAAATCCTCATCGGCGGCGAATTCACCGGCGTGGATGGGCTGGCCCGCCGGTTCCTCGCGCGCCTGAATGCCAACGGAAGTGTGGACGCGAGTTTCGATGCCGGTGCGTCGTTGACCGCACCGGTCGAGGCCATCGAACTTCAGGCCGATGGAAAGATTCTGGTGGGCGGCGAGTTTGGCATCGTGCGAATCGATGCCGAGGTGCGCGGCCCGATCTTGTTCGGCTCGGTCAAGACGGAGACCGGCTTCACCCTGTCGCTGCACACCGAAGCCGGCAAGACGTATGCCCTCGAGTACACCACCTCGTTGAGCAATCAAAACTGGGTGCAAGCCTCGACCCTGGTGGGCGACGGCAGGGTCAAAACGATGACCGATGCCTCGGCCAGCGGGGCGATCCGGTTCTATCGGATTCGAGAGGAATAAACACGCCTTCTCAGAATAGGGCTGGTCTTCGGGCCAGCCCTGTTTGCTCACGGTCTGAGCGCCTCCTTCAAAACTTGGATTTGCCGTCCCACGGGTTTGGTTGTTTTCGGGTTGCGAGCGAAGAAAGAAGTTGGCTTGCGGGGTTTTGACCTGCCACAAGGCAGGCCATGCCTAAGACAACAAACCACAAGCCAACGCGCAGCAGCTTCCCCCTCCTGCGCCAACTCTGCAATTTGATTCCCAATCGCCTGGTGCCGCAACTGGCCCGCGAGTCTGCGGTGGTGGAGAAGAGCCGCACCTTCCGTCCGTGGAGCCGCGGGGTCAGCCTCATTTATGCTCAATTGACTCATGCCCTGGGACTCAACGATGTCTGCGATGCTCTCCGGTTGCATTCGGAACCCCGGTCGGCAATTCGCGGCGCGACTCCGCCGAGTAAGAACGCCCGCTCGCACGCCAACCGGCCGCGCAACCCGAAAATGGCCGAGGCGTTGTTCTGGACGAGGCTCGAACATTTGCCGCAACTTCATCCGGGGTTGGGAGCGCGTCGTCGGCCGCGCTTTGCCTTCCGCTTCAAGCGCCTGATTCACGTCGTGGACTCGACCACCATTCAACTGGTGGCCCGGTGTCTGGATTGGGCCAAGCACCGCCGGCGCCAAGCCGCCCTCAAGTGCCCCGTGCGGCTCAATTTGCAAACCTTTCTGCCGCGCTTTGCCCTGGGGGACACCGCCGGGCGCATGAACTGTGCGCGGGCGTGCAGGCTGGGGAGATGGTGCTCTTCGACAAGGCCTACGTGGACTTCGCCCACTTGGCCGACCTGTCGATGCGCGAGGTCTGCTGGGGCACCCGCGCCAAGGACAACTTGCAGTGCCGGGTGGTGCGCCGCTTTCAAAACGGTCGGCAGGGCAACATTCTGCGGGATGACCTGATCGAGTTGACCAGTGACCCCTCGTACACGGCCTATCCAGTCGGGCTGCGCCGGGTGGTGGCGCTGGTGGAGGTGGACGGAAGAACTGCGCGAGATGGTTTTCCTGACCCACAACCTCACTTGGAGCGCCCAGACGATCGCCGATCTGTATCGCTGCCGCTGGTCCGGCCTCCGCTATTCGACTGAGAAAACGATGATTTTCCGGGGGGTCCGCTTCGCAAGTTGTTGGTAATGTGGCGGCGGGTTTTCAAAACTCGTTGTAGTGCAGACCTACCCTCTTTTTCCTGGCGT
>JAKANS010000063.1 GCA_021823625.1 bacterium
CAAGACCGCCTCACGCCCCCCGGAATTGCGGCGACTGCGCGGGACGACGCCGGATGCCCCCCGGAAGTTCGGCTGCCGCCTCACGCCCCCCGGAATTGCGGCGACTGCGCGGCTTGGGCAAGCTCGAAGTTCTCCACGCGAACCTGCCGCCTCACGCCCCCCGGAATTGCGGCGACTGCGCGGATACTCCTACCCCCGCAACCCGGTGGCAGTCGCGCCGCCTCACGCCCCCCGGAATTGCGGCGACTGCGCGATCCAACCAGGCGAGGATTTGCGGGCGAAAGACCCGCCTCACGCCCCCCGGAATTGCGGCGACTGCGCGGGTGAAAGCTCACCTCGCCCGCTGTTCCGCTGGTCCGCCTCACGCCCCCCGGAATTGCGGCGACTGCGCGGGCGGAGCCGACGGCCGAGGACAGCGGCAGGTAGCCCGCCTCACGCCCCCCGGAATTGCGGCGACTGCGCGCCCTCCACGACTTCTCGGACGTTCGCTCCGGCCACCGCCTCACGCCCCCCGGAATTGCGGCGACTGCGCGCGCAGCCGGATGTGCCGGTCCACCGTCCCCTCCACCGCCTCACGCCCCCCGGAATTGCGGCGACTGCGCGCGGGATCCTTCGAGAAACTGATCCCCTGCACCACCGCCTCACGCCCCCCGGAATTGCGGCGACTGCGCGGCCGGCTGATGGCTCAGGCGGGGGAGCGCACGGCCGCCTCACGCCCCCCGGAATTGCGGCGACTGCGCGAAAATGGACTGCCCGTGCTCTCTCCCTCACGATTCCGCCTCACGCCCCCCGGAATTGCGGCGACTGCGCGTTCGTGGGCGTCCAGGGCCACGCTTGGCGGGTTCCCCGCCTCACGCCCCCCGGAATTGCGGCGACTGCGCGATCAGTAGAAAGGTGCTTGACAATAAATCCGGTCCGCCTCACGCCCCCCGGAATTGCGGCGACTGCGCGCCCGTGGCGGCCGGTAGCCGCCCAAAAAACAAAACCGCCTCACGCCCCCCGGAATTGCGGCGACTGCGCGGGTATCAATGCCTATAGCCATCGTGCAGATGCTTGCCGCCTCACGCCCCCCGGAATTGCGGCGACTGCGCGGCATCGACATCGACTGGAATCGGGATTTAAACACCCGCCTCACGCCCCCCGGAATTGCGGCGACTGCGCGAAAGAGAGCGATCCGATCGCCGCAAAGGCGAAAACCCGCCTCACGCCCCCCGGAATTGCGGCGACTGCGCGCCGGCAGAAAGGGCTAAATGACTATGCAAAAAACCGCCTCACGCCCCCCGGAATTGCGGCGACTGCGCGATAACTGCTTCCAATCCGTGTACTTTCTGGGATCGCCGCCTCACGCCCCCCGGAATTGCGGCGACTGCGCGCGTACGGGCGGGCCATAAGCAACGCCGTGATGAACCGCCTCACGCCCCCCGGAATTGCGGCGACTGCGCGGAGGCACAGAGCGAGGGTTAGAAACCAGCTTTTAAACCGCCTCACGCCCCCCGGAATTGCGGCGACTGCGCGGCAAATACCGCGTCGAGGAAGTCAACTTCACCCTGCCGCCTCACGCCCCCCGGAATTGCGGCGACTGCGCGCCACCCCTCTCAGCCCCGGCATTTCCGGCACCCTTCCGAGTCCATTCGCGAGCGCGAGCCGCTTGCCGGTGCAAGCTGATCCGTCCACTTCCAAGAACGGCTTGAATCCGCTTCGGGGGCAGCGGGTTTATCAGAGCGAGCGTCTGTGCGGGGAGGCTCCAGAGCTGGCGCGCTCGCACCGCAGTCGCCAAACAGGTCGCAGTCGTCGCAATTCCAATGAGCGTGCCTTCCCAATGGCGGAGGAAAGGTGGTCGGTGGCACGTGGCCGCAGGCAATTGACCTTCGCGGGCGCGAACGAGCAAGCACAAAACGACTCAGATCACCGTCACCCGCGTTCGCAGTTCATAAGGCAACCCCATCGCTTCGATGATCAGGCTGGCATCACCCGACGCCGGCCCCAGTGACACGAAGAGCACCTGGTCTTCATCGTGATTGATGACGCCCTGAAGTGCCGCCTTGGCCTGGGCGAGTCGCAGCTCGTCCAGGGGACACTCAAAGACCGAGTATTGCAGTCGCACGCCGAAGCCTTCCAGAGTCTTGGCCACCCGGCGCAGCCGCTTCGGGTGGGCGATGTCGTAGCTTACCAAATAGCGGGTTCGCCCGGCGCTCATATTCGTGGCTGCAAACGTGAGTTCGCGGCTGGCTTCTTCTCGCGTTCCGTGATGATCGGCATGGCGGTTTGCCGTGTTCTCACGAACACGGCCACAAGTTATCGTGTGGTGAACCCGTGGTACGCCGCCGCCTCGCCGCGCACGAAGCGCCAAAGCTGCCGCGCCTGCACTTCCAACATCCGGCGATAGGCCATCTTGTAGTCGAATTCCGGGTGGCTGACCTCCGTGTCGAACCGCCGGAACCACGCCTCCCAAAACGCCTTTCGCCCGCGGTCGTTCAGAAACGTGCCGTTCGCGCTGCGAATGAAATCCTCCGGGCCAAGCTCGCCGCGGTTGATCAGACTGATGGCCACACTGTCGGCCAGGAGCGGGCGGAATTCCTCCATCAAGTCCAGCGCCAGTGCCGGCCGGCCGTAACGCGGCTGGTGCATGAAGCCGAGGAACGCATCCAGCCCCACCGCATGGCAGACGCCCGTGAGTTCCTTGGCCAGCATCGAGTAGCCCAGCGACAGCAGCGCGTTCACCGGGTCGCGGGGCGGACGCCGGTTGCGCCCGCGCCAGTCGAATTTCCAATCCTCCCGCTGCTTGAGCATGGACTCGAACTGCTCGAAGTAGAGCGCCGCGGCGGTGCCCTCTATGCCGAGCAACGCCGTGATGTCGCTGGCGCGCGCCGTAGCGTCGCGGAACCCGGCCAGCAGGCTCAAGACGCGATCCGGCACGTCGCCGTTGCGCATGAGCATGACGCGCTGGTTGTGAATCTTGGCGCGGATGACCTCGCGGGCCAGTTGCAGCCGCACGCCGGACAGTTCAAAGAGTCGATACTGTCCGCGCCGCGCGTCCACGCCGCTGGCGGGCAATCCGCGCAACAGGCCGATGAACCGGCCCGCCGGGGAGAAGTAGGCCACGTCAATGCCCAGTTCCAGGCACGTCTCCACGGCCTGCGCCGTGACCTGGACCGCGCCGTAGCAATAAATCGCGCGCACCTGCTGGCCGGGAAGCTTGCGCAGTTCCTCGCCTTTCAAGGACACGACCAATTGCTCGCCACGCTGGCCGATTTGTGCGCCGGGCGTTTGCACCACGAGCACTTCGCCATCGTCCCGGTCTGGGCGTGGCGGCTCCAGCGTGGGCGGCTTCTTCCCCGATTCGGCGGCGAAGTCCAACGCCTCCAGAATCCGGTCGCGGACGGCGTCTTCCGTTTGCCCGACGAAGCCGAATTGAATCTGCGCGTCCGTTTCCGCCGGCTTCCGGCGCTTGGCCCACCACAGCGTTTCATTCGGCAGACAAATCGGATACGCGGAGCAGTAGAGACAGCGGGCGTCACTCTTCAACGGCGGCGGACAACGACCGCTCGCGGCCACGCCACGCGCCTCTTCGATCTTGCTGCGGACCTTGGCAAACAACTCCTCACTAAACTCCACCGGCACGCGCCGTTTGTCCGCCGCGTAATAAATCGCACCGCGCGCCACCTTTACGCCCTGCTCGCCCAGCAACAGCGCGTGCGCCGCCACCTGGATCGCGTCCGGCTCTTTCGCCTCGCGTTCGCCCTCCGCGCTGCGCCGCGCCGACCCTTTCTTGTAATCAATGATCTCCGCCCCGTCCGGCCCGCCCTCGA
Organism: bacterium; assembly: GCA_021823625.1. Lineage (GTDB taxonomy): Bacteria > Verrucomicrobiota > Verrucomicrobiia > Limisphaerales > J093 > DSVZ01. The sequence goes on from JAKANS010000063.1 coordinate 3,810, forward strand.
CGATGTCCACCACGCCGATGAGGCCGAGCGCTTCGCTTTCCAGCCGCAGACTGCGAATCTTCGCGCCCTCCGGCAGACCGAGTTCCTTGGCATCCTCCAGCTTGGACGGCGCGTCCACGTTGCGATGGACATGGCTGCCGGCCACCGTGTCCGCGTTCTCCTGAAAAATGTTTTCGACCCACTGGAAATAAAACAGCCGCGGGCAATAGATGAAGTTGTGCAAATTGCGCACGCCCATCCTCGGCTGGGTTTCCAACGACCCATCGGTGCGCAACGCGGCGTCGCTCATCTCAACAGAGCTTGTCGCGCCACGCCTTCAAGCGTGCCTCATTGATTGCCAAACACCGTTGCCATTGGAGTTTCTTCACCGCGCTCCAAAGCGCTTTGCCGCTGGGCAAAGAAACAGGTTTATCTGTTTTTGGGTCGGGAATCACCGCTTTGTCCCAGTGTGCGATTCCGGCTAGGTCTCGGAAGAAATATGGCTTCCGTGAGTCCTTGAGAGCGCCATCTTGCGAGGCATTCGTAAGGTCGAGTTTGACCGGCTTTTTGTCACTGTCACCGAATTTGCGCTTCTCCGCCGCGTAGAGCTCGGGTGGAAACGGCTTTTCGTTAGGATTCTGTCGCGGCGCTTGTGGTTCGCCCTTCTTTCCTCGCCTGGATTTCTTCTCTTTTTCAGGTGGCTTGGTTCGCAGCCGCGGATGGATTTCCCAGAGTCGTGGGTCGGCAATCGCCCTCAGTCCAAGCATGACAGCGGCGTTCACATCGGCTTGAACCACCGCCGGCGGCAGGTCTGCGCCGTTCATTTCCCCGACGACCGGCACAAACACGTTGCCACTGCCGAGCGGTGCAAGAAGTGTTCGCGGGCAAGGCAAAGGCTTGCCCGACTTGGTCCGGATTTGCTGCGCTTCCTCGACTTGCTTCCTGAGTTTCTCCGCTCCTTCACAAAACGCCACGTCATCCGGCTCAAGTTTCTTCCCCTTTCGATACTGGTCCAGTTTTTCCAGCGCCTTCCGCCAGACATATTCATCCCAAAAGCCTGGACCGACTTCCACCGCCCGAAACCCCGCGACGCCTGTGCGGGCGCAGAACTTGGACGTGTTCGCCGGGTTCGCTTCGACGACTGGAATTCCAAAGACGTCACAAAGCTGCCGGAGCTTGTCTCGGAAATGACGCCGACACCAGCGCATGAGGCGGACATTCTCCCGGCGCGAGCGCACGCGAGTCGTCTCGTAATACTTCAGGTCTTCCAAGACGATGAAATCCACCGGCCTGCGGCCCGGAATCCGTTCGTATTCGCCGTGAATGTCGCTGTGCCCTCGTTCTACGTCGCCTTTGGTCGGGCCGGATGTCTTCAGCCGCAGGCCAAGCGCCAGCGCCAGGACTTGGTGCGCCAGTTGGTTGACCCGCTGCTCTTTCATGGCGTCCAGTTTCTCCAACAGCTTCGGACAACAATCGGGGAGTTCATCGCCTCTCTCGCCGCGCTTCCGGCGCGGAGGCATTGTGCCGATTTTGCGGCGCTGAATGTGATTGAGCGATTGGAAGAGCCGACGTAAATCCTCCAACTGCCCGATTCGCTTCATGGACAAACCCCGCTGCCCGCGAATCCATGTCACGCTTTGTTCCTTGCCATGTGGCATCGTCATGCGTGCATTCGGTCGGGGTTGGCCGGTCGGAAGCAAGATGTGCAACGGATTCGCGGCGGTGGATTTCGTGTGCTCGGTCCAACGCCACGACCCGTAGAGCGGCCCGTCTCGGTGGTCGCGATACGGACGCAAAGGCACACAGCGATTTGCCAAGGTTTCAAACTGCCCTGTGAGTTTTACCAGCATCGGTTCGAGCAGCTTCTTCAACACTTCCGCAAGGCTGGAGTCATCCGCGCCACTTTCAACGAACCGCTTCACAGAAGCCGTAAGCCAAGCTTCGCCTTCGAGCGGTGCGTTGGTTTTTTCGTCCTGCTTGGCGACGCCTTTATCATCCAGTCCGCAGGCTTCGCGTATCTCCTGCAACGCTCGCTCACGCTTTTGCTTTGCTTTGTCGGGTTTGCCCGGCCAGTTGTCGGGATTCAGAAACGCGCACCAACGATGCAGCCGCCGGACGCGGCTGAGGTAGCGGCGTGCCGCGATAATCAGCCTGTCATTCTGCTCAGGAAAAGTCAGTTCGGTGTTTGGATCGCCCCACCGTTCTTTTTCGCGCCGTTTGTCCCAACCAGGAGACATGATGTCCAATTGATCGAAACCGTCCTTGCCCAACAGCTCACGCGCCTGCTCGGTTTCATCAATCAGCGCCCCCGGATCGGACAGGCGCAGTGGCGGGCGGCCTTCATCGCCCCAAGGTTCTTCGCGGAATCTCTTTCCGCTCTCTGAATCTTGGCGGCTCGGGTCGTTGAAGCGAAGTGTGTTGTCGTCTGCTTTCAAGCGGGGACGATACGCGCTCGCGTCCTCTCCTGGGAGTTTCAGCAGACCGGAAGCGGCCAGCGCAACCCGCCATATCTTCTCACCAGATTGACCGATGAAACGCGACGGGATGGGTTTGCCGGATTTGTTCGTGCCGAAGTCGGCACTCGCGCGCACGTCCAAAACCGCATACGCCCCGCCTTCGCGCTGCCCGAGGTCAAGGGGAAGGCAGCAGAATCCGTCCATCGTCTGATACCACGGTACGGGTTCAGCCTTCTGGCGTGGACTAAACTCACGGTCCGACGGCCAACGTAAACTGATTACATACTTGTCATCGCCGCCTGAGAAATTGAATTGGTCATGGACTGTGAACTTCCGTCCTTCCACGGACAGTTCCCGGCGATTCCACCGAATCGCGTGCCGAAAAAGCTCGTGGTTTTTCAGTTCATCCGCGTCAAGCATCACGGGAAACTCAAGGTGCAGATCGTAACGGTCGGGTTGCTTCTGTTCCTGCTGAGATTCATACGCCGCCCGTTCATTCGGTCGTTCGCGCCGCGCTGCTGACAGCCTCACAGAACAGTTGGCGAAGTTGATGTTCGGCACGTTGGGCGTAACGCCAAGCGCTTCGAGCATGGGTTGCAGAAGCGAAATATCGCCCAGCGATTGCTCGGTGTCTGAACGGATCCGATCCCGCCGCAGTCGTGGCGCGCTGTAGTAAATGCGGACGGACGCTGGTTGCAGACTCCCCGCGTTATTGACGACCAGCCCGGCGTTGAAAGCCATAAACCGCGGACGGTCACCCAGCCACGGCTCGTTGCCTTGCACGGGCACGAATTCGCCTGCGTCATCATAGGCAAACATTCCGGGCAAATGATCCGACTTGCGGCCGACTGCTGCTTTCCCGCGCGACGGAGCTTTCGCTTTCGGACGATTCTGCTTGGGAAAGCTGAAAAATCTCGGCGATTCGGTTGGGTGTGCAGGTGTGAATCGAATCGGTTCGTTCTTGAGTCTTTCCCATTCTAGCAAGTCTTCCCGATAACGCACCCATGCCCACAGTGGATCGTCAGGATGAGCGTCTTTAGTCGGCGGGTCTTTCCAGATGCAGTGGTATTCGGGAACTTCTGCTAACCGTTTGAACAGTGGCCCACTGCCGGCTTCTTCGGGACGGTCGCCTTGCTCCTCACGACGAATGCGCTCCAGTTCCTTCAGCAGCGCCTCTTTGTTCGCTTCACTTTTGAACTCGTCCTTATCTGCGGCCTCGCGCCACCTGCGTCGCAGTTCACTCCAACCACGTAGCGTGTTCTCGTTGACGCCGTAGCCTTCGCACCGACCGCCACACACGGGGCACTTCATGGCCTCGGATGATTCTCCCTCTTCGATTTCACCAGCATCGTCGTCCTCGCGGTAAGCCAGCAATTTTTCGTCATGAATCAACTGCAACACGCCCTTCTTCCCGGGAATCGTGGTGTCCAGCCCAATTCGATGATCGCCCGCAAAGCCCTCGATGCGGTCGGAAGTGTCCTCTTCGCCTTCCTCACCACCAGACTCGCCCGCGCCTCTCATCTTTTTCAAGCGCTTTTCGAGTTGTTCGCACTCGTCTTTCCGCTTCAGGGTGTCTTGGTAATGGCGGTGCGGTGATTTCAGAGCCTCGACAAACGCCGCCAAGTCAAACTCGAACCAGTTCGCCCGATTTTCATCGGAGTCATCGTCTTCATCTTCAGCAATAGCAACTTTGCGTTTCTTTGCCAGTTTCGTTGCTGGTTTTGCAGGTGCGATGAATGCCAAGTTAGAGAAGTAATCAAAGTGCGGCTGGTTGGCTTCGGTGCGAGCATCTTTCAGAGGATCGCGATCCACGATCTCCACTGTCTTCTTCTTTGCTAAAAGTTCAGTCTGCTTTCGGAAAACAGCCGCAACGACCTGGTGCGGAAGCACTTTGAACACCTTCGCGGCCTTGTAATCCATGCCAACACGAGCTTTCGGCAACTGAAAGGCAAACTCCGAGGGAGCTTCCTTTTTCCTCTCCAAAGCGCGAATGTTGCGGACCTTTTGCGCAATCGCAGACCGAGCAGCTTTCAGTTCCGGTGAATGCTTTTGAAGCTGCTTGAAATACGCGAGCAGCGCCCCGATTGCATCCTTGCCCTTAAGAATCTCCCCGCGCTCCCTAGTCATAAAAACAGCAGGCTTGAGCTTGGCAGCGAGCGATTCCAGTTCACCATCTTTGGTGTCCTTCAACAGATTTGCGAACTCCCACGCTGCTCTTTCCGCAACGGACTTCTCAACATCATCCGTGGCGTCCAAGTCCTCTGGACGGCTACAGAACCAAACAATCTTGTCCGTGCAAAGTGGCGTGAGTGCAGCGCCAGCATCGCCCTTCTTTTTGCCGGCAAGTGCCAGCAGTCTCAGGAGCGCATCAACCTGTAATTGCGGCATCGCTTTTGAGGTTTTGAGGACGGTTTTGCAGCATGCCTCGAAGTCGCCAAACGAATGAAAGTTGGGATCAAGTTTCTTGAGCATCCGCGCCAGTGTTTCACGATTCCACACGAACCTCTGCGCGCCGCGCTCAACACCTTCCTCCCAGGCTTTACGCACCTGCTCCCGCCACAGCCAGACCGCATCCTCACGCTGAAGCCGGTCAATCTTCTCTTTGACCTGCTGCTCCTGCTTGGCGATCTCCTCTTTTCTGGCGTCGTCTTTGGCTTTCTTCGCAATCTTCGCTTCGTCTTCCAGGGAATCCTGTTCAGCTTTCAGCCGCCTGATTTCCCTTTCCCTCGCTTCTGAATCTGTCGGCCTCAGTCCACCGGCCATCGCTGCCAGCGCGAGCGTGTAGTAATTCACCGCGTCCTGAAACAACTCGTGGTGCTGCCAAAGTTTTTCCTGCCAGTCGTCGAGCGGTTGCGGTTCGCCCTTCTTGCCGTTCAGGATTTCAACCCTTGTGACCCGGCCTTGATAGATTCGATTCATAGCTGTTTTGAGTTTGTTGTGTTCACCTCATCCGGCTGCCGCCACCTTCTCCCCATCCGATGCGGAGAAGGGAATTCACCGCGTCCTGAAAGAGTTGGTGATGCTGCCCGAGGGCGGCTTGCCATTTGGCTTTCGCCTGCTTCGGGTCGGGGTCAAACAGTTGCCAAGGATTCTGATTTCGACACCTCACCTCGGTCCTCTCCCCACTCTCCGGGAACACCTCATCCGGCTTGCGCTCGCCCTCACCCGGCCTCCGGCCACCCTCTCCCAGCCGATGGGCGAGGGGCGTCTCGCTATGGGATGCGGAGAAGGGAATCGAGGCGGAGAGGATGTGCGGCGCGTGCTGGTCCGGGTTGGCGATTTCGACGTGGGTGACCTTGCCTTGGTAAATGCGGTTCATGGCGCAAGCGTTTGATGCAGGTTGACTTTGGTGAGCCTTTCCTACCCGCCTCCGCAACCTCGCGCAATCGAAAAGTCCGACTTTGTGTGCCACCCGGCGCGAGAAGCAAATCCGCGCTACCTGTGCCCCCAGCCGTCCGGCCATCGACTCGAAATCTGAGGACATGGCGCCAGCCGTTGGGAAAGCAACGGGGCTTGCGCTCGTGTGCCGCTGGGACCGCCGTCAACCCTACCCGCGCCTGGGGTGTCCCTGCCAGTGGCCATGTGGCCTTGCCCGTGGCTCCAGCCGCCCTACCGTGAGCACGCGCTTCCCCGTGCGCCACGGCGAGGAAATCGCCCGCGTTTTGCGCCGGCACGGCTTCGTGCTGGCGGGGAAGAAGGGCAGCCATCAGAAATGGCGTTAGGCCACTGGCCGACAAGTCATCGTACCCCAGCACGGCGGCAAACCCATCCCCATTGGCATCCTCAAAAGCATCATCGAGGGCAGCGGCCTCACGGTGGACGATTTCCGCTGACCGGCCTCGCCAAGCGGCGCCAGAAACCTTGAAAAGTTGAGCAGTGGTCCCTGTCCATTCGCGGTCTAGCGAAGCCGGTTTCCACCCCACCCCGGCACGCCCTTGACACGGCCCCGCTCGTGAAACATCCTGTGAAACATGAAGAGCGCCACCGTTCGCCAGCTTCGCCAGGAATTCCCGCGCGTTCTGGCCCTCGTGAATGCGGGTGAGACCGTCCAGGTCACCTTGCGGGGGCAACCCGTGGCCCGGCTCACGCCGGTCAAGCCGCGGCGCAAGACCCCGCGGCAGTGGCCCGATTTCGCCGCCCGCCTCCGGCGCATCTACGGCTCCCGCGTCCTGCCCGATTCCCAACCCCTGCTGGACCATCTCCGCGGCGACCGATGAGCGCGCCCTACGTGGACACCAGCCTGCTGGTCAAGCTCTACACCGCCGAGGCCAACAGCGCGCACGCCGAAGCTTTGGTCCGCGCCCTCCCGCCCCCGCTGCCCTTGACCGTCTGGCAGGAACTGGAATTGCGCACCGCGCTCCGCTGCCGGTTGTTCCGGCAGGAAATCCGCCCCGCCGAACTCACCGCCGCCCTCGCCGCGTTCACCGGCGACATTGCCTCCGGCCACTGGCAACGGCCCGCCTGCGATCCGGCGGACGTGCATCGCGAAGCCGAGCGGCTCTCCGCCGCGCACGCCGGCACGCTGGGTTGCCGCACCCTCGACATCCTCCACGTCGCGGCGGCGCTCGTGATCGGGGCCAAAGACTTCCTCACCTTCGATCCCCGGCAAGGTGCCCTTGCCCGCCCGGCCGGCCTGCGGGTCAAATCGTGATCCTCCCCGCCCGCTTCGCATCCGCCCCAGTTGAAGAAGCGGGCATTTTGTGGACCGACCCGCGCTGCCAAGCGTGCATCCTGGCACTCAAAACGCGGAAAGTACCGAACCACCCCTATCGTTTACCCCCGCCGCTGATTCGGCGAAATGTAACCCTCCGCAGATAGGGTATCAGTCTCTTTTACGCGATTGCGCAAATCCGCGACCAACGGAGAAGCGTCCCTGACTTCTGTGGATTTGTTGCCACTGGGCGTTGCCACCGGCGACGGTCTTATGCGCAACTCCTTGATTGAAAAATGGTCGGGACGGTGAGATTCGAACTCACGACCTTCTGAACCCCATTCAGACGCGCTACCAAGCTACGCTACGTCCCGACCTTGCACGCCAAGACGCTGGCTCGACGCGCCAGTCATGCTAGTCCCCCGATTCGGGATTTCAATACCTTTTGCCCGCTAACCGGCGATCGCCGGCCACGGCGGCGGGGCGGGTTCGCTCGCCAGCCGGGCCGACGACTTGCAGCGGAACTTGAATGGCTCCGGCCTCGCGTCGCGTCAGACCCAGACAATGTACGCGTCAACCCTGACACCTCGTTTTTTCTGCCAACTCATCGTCGTCGTGGCGGTGTGCCTTTCCCCGCGCCTGGCCAATGCTGCCGCGCCTGGAGGCGCGTTCGGCCGTTTATGAAGCGCCGGCGCAAATGGCGCTTGATCTCCGCGGTGAAGTCACCCTCGAAGCCTGGGTGCGCGCGGACCGGATGGGGCAGGGCGGGGGACGCATTCTCGACAAATCCGCGCCGGGCACGCAGCCGGGCTACATGCTCGACACCTTTCCCGGCAACTCGCTGCGCTTCCTCAACGCCAAAGGCATGTGCACTTACGCCGCCAAGCTCCCGGGCAACCGCTGGAGTCACGTCGCCGGGGTTTACAGCGCCTCGCGCAAAATCATGAAGCTCTACCTGGACGGGCGGGAGGTGGCCAGTTTGGGCGGAGACAACTTTCCGCCGATGACGCTCAGCACCGTGCCGCTGCACGTCGGCTGCGACCCCGAGGGGGGGCAACCGCTTCCTCGGCCGAATCCTGCGCGCGGCGGTGTATGCTCGCGCGCTGAGCGCAGACGAAATCGCGGAACGCGCCGCGGTGGCCGATCCCCGGCCGCTCGCTGGCGTGATCGGTGAAGGGCAATTCAGCGCGCAGCCAGGCAAGAAGATCGCTCCCGTCGCGGGAACACTCGCCCTGCAAGTGGCCGGCGGCAGTCTCAGGACTGAGTTCGCCGGTATTTTTCTCGGAGAGGCGCCAGCGCCGGCCGCGCCGCTTAGCCTGTGGTATCGCCGTCCGGCCTCGCAGTGGGTCGAGGCGCTGCCTATTGGCAACGGGCGGCTGGGCGCGATGGTGTTCGGCGGCGTGGACCGCGAGCGGCTCCAGTTCAACGAAGACACGCTTTGGACCGGCCAGCCGCATGAGTACCAGCACGAAGGCGCGGTGAAGTTCCTGCCACAAATCCGGCAGTTGCTTTTCGCCGGCAAACAACGCGAAGCCGAGAACCTGGCGATGAGGGAATTCATGAGCATTCCGCTCGGCCAGAAAACGTACCAGCCGTTCGGTGATCTGCTACTGACCTTCCCCGAACAGACGAACGTGACTGATTATCGCCGCGAGTTGGACCTGGACTCGGCCGTCGCCAGGGTACGCTACCGGCACGGCGATACCACCTTCGAGCGCGAGGCGTTCGCCAGTCACCCTGACCCGGCGATCGTCTGGCGAATCGCGGCGGACAAGCCGGGCCGCGTGAATTTCACGGCGCGTCTGGCCAGCCCGCATCGCTTGGCGCGGACCGCCGTGCGCGGCGGTGACCAGCTCGCGTTGTTCGGTCAAGTCGAGGACGGCGGTTTGCGATTCGAAGCCCGGCTGCGCGCCCAGATCAGCGGCGGCAAAGTCAGCGTGAGTGACGACGCAATCACCGTCGAAGGCGCGGACTCGGCGATGCTGACGCTGGTCGCGGCGACGAGTTTCCGGAACTACCACGACATCGGCGCCGACCCCGCCAAACGGTGCGCGCAGGCAATGGCCGCGGTCGCCGGCAAGGATTTCGAGGCCTTGCGCCGGGCCCACGTCGAAGATCACCAGAAACTGTTCCGCCGCGTGGCACTCGATCTGGGCCAGACCGGGGCCACACCAAACTGGGCAAGCCCTGCCGCCTGCGTTACGGCCAGACCGTCCGCGAGCGCACTTTGGGCGTTGGCGAAACCTGGGTTTGGAACGGCGAATGAACCACCGCCCGCCTGGCGCACGCAGAGCGCAGTGCTGACTCGCTGCGCCTGCCCATCTCCGCTTTGGCACGATCCCAGACCACAGAGCGTTGGTGCGGCGGTGACAGGTCGGTTGGAATCGATCAAGCGTCCTTGCCGGCGAAGCGGCGGTCTGCGAAAACCGTCGTCATGCGCATCACCTCATTTGCCGGAATCGCACTTGGCTTGCTTTGCGCGGGTCAACTCCACTTGCAGTCGGCGGAAATGCCGGAACGGACCGTCTTCGACTTCGCCAAAGATTTCAGCCCGCAGACCGTGCGCGCGACCGGCGCCGAGATCTCGCCGAGTGGCGACTCGGCGCGCGTCACCACGGGATACACCGAACCGTGGCCGGGCGTCACGCTGCTGGCGCCGCGGGACCATTGGGACCTCTCGGGTTTCGCCTGGGTCAACCTCAAGGTTCGCAACACCGGCACGCAGCCCATCGTGGTGCATATGCGTGTGGACAATCCCGGCGCGGACGGCGTGAAGAATTGCCGCACCGGCTCGACCGGTCTGGAGCCGGGCGCGACCGGCGTGGTGCGCGTGGAGCTGAAACGCGCGAGCCAGGATACCCTGGATGGCAAACTCTTCGGCTTGCGCGGTTACCCGGTGAAGGCCGGTGGGAACGACACGGTGGACCCGGCGCGCCTCAGCCAGTTCGTTGTTTTTCTCGACCACCCGAAGGAAAACCAGACGTTCGAGTTGCTTGCCTTGAGCGCCAGCGGCACCTACGCGCCGCCCACCGCCGGGACGAGCGACGCCGACCCGTACTTCCCGCTCATCGACACCTTCGGCCAGTACCGGCACAAGACCTGGCCGGGCAAGGTCACTTCAGAGGCTGAACTCAAGCAGCGGCGCGAACAGGAGGCCGAGGAACTGAAGAAGGCCGGCGCGCCAGCCGGTTGGGATTCGTACGGCGGTTGGGCCGACGGACCCTCGCTCAAAGCGACTGGTTTCTTCCGCGTCGAGAAATACGCCGGCAAGTGGTGGCTGGTCGATCCCGCCGGGCACCTGTTCTGGTCGCAGGGCATCGACTGTGTGCGCAGCACGGACGCGACGCCCATTGAGGAACGCGACGACTGGTTCGAGAATCCGCCGTGGAAACAACCGGATTTCGTGGAGTTCATCGTGCCGTCGGCCTACGCCCTCAAAGGCCACTACGCCGGCCGCTCACTCAAGTGTTTTTCGTTCGCGGGCGCCAACCTGAAGCGCAAGTACGGCCCGGATTGGCGGGTGGTTTACCCGGACACGATCCAGAAGAGGCTTCGCGCGTGGGGCCTGAATACCATCGCCAACTGGTCCGACATGAGTGTGGCCATGATGCGGCGGACGCCGTACACAGACAGCCTCGGCTCGCACGGGACGCGGATGATCGCCGGCAGCGAAGGCTACTGGGGCAAGTTCCCGGACGTGTTCGATCCGGCCTTCCGCGAAGGATTGGCCCGCCAGATGGCCGCGAAGAAGAACGGCAGCGCCAACGATCCCTGGTGTCTGGGCTATTTCTCCGACAACGAAATGTCCTGGGGCGACGAACTTTCGCTCGCGCTGGCAACGCTCGCCTCGCCGCCCGATCAACCCGCCAAGCAGGCCTTCCTCGCGGACCTCAAGGCGCGTTACGGCGACATCGCCAGGCTGAACGCAGTCTGGGACTCCAGCCACGCATCTTGGGATGCGCTGCTGGCGAGCACGGCCAAACCCGATTCTGCCAAGGCGGGTGAGGATTTGAAGGCCTTCTACACCCGCGCAGCGGAAACGTACTTCCGCACCGTTCGCGACGCGATCAAGGCGGTGGCGCCGCACCAGCTTTACCTCGGCTGCCGGTTCGCCTGGGTGAACGCGCGGGCCGCCGCCGCCACCGCGAAATACTGCGACGTGGTCAGCTACAATCTCTACCAGCGCAGCGTGGCCGAGTTTCGTTTCAACGGTGGCGCGGACGTGCCGCTCATCATTGGGGAATTTCACTTCGGCGCCCTGGACCGTGGCATGTTCCACACCGGCCTGGTGCCGGTGGCGAACCAGACCGAACGCGCGGCGGCTTACCGCAACTACGTCGAAGGCGCGCTGCGGCACCCGCAGTTTGTCGGCACGCACTGGTTCCAGTACCAGGACGAACCCACGACCGGGCGGACCTACGACGAGGAGAACTACCAGATTGGCTTCGTGGATGTGGCCGACACGCCTTACGCGGAAACGGTCCAAGCCAGCCGTGCGGCGGCGGATCGCATGTACCGGCTCCGGTTGGGCCGGTAATTACCCGGCGACCGCGGGCAGACAAAATTCCGGCTTGCAGCCGCGCTGCAATGCCGCGCCTGCCGCTGCTACCGGATTTCGAGGTTGATGTGGCGCCGTTCGAGGGTCGAGCCCTCGGCCTGCGCGAGGCGTGCCAGCGCTGAGTTGTAGTCGGCACGGGCGCGGATGTTTTCGTAACGGCGCTGCGTGAGTGTGCGCTGCAATTGGAGAACCTGGAAGCTGGTGCTCTTGCCGTTCTCGAGTTTCTTCTGCTCGGCCTGCAGGGCATCGACCGCAAAGGCCACCGCTTCCTCGGTGGCTTTGACTTGCTGGTAGCTGGTCCGGGCATGGGCGATCGCGTCGCTGATCTGGACCATCACGTCCTGCTCGAGCTTCTTGAGGCGCAGCAGTGATTGCTCAATCTGGGCTTTGGAACTGCGAACGCTGCTGCGGGCCTGCCGGTTGCCGCCCAGCGGGATGCTCAGCACGGCGCCGAAGGAGTAGCGGGGATACGTGCCTTCGCGCGTGACATACATCGCGTCGCTGAACTCCTTGCCGCTGCCGCCCTGGGCATACGAGCCGGTGAGATCAAGCTGCGGGAAAAGCTGATTCTTCTGGTACTTGAGCGTGATGTGGCGCTGTTCGAGATCGATCTTGGCCTGTTGCAGGTCGGGCCGAAGAGTGATGCCTTTGGACCAACTATCTTGGAGGCTGAAGGTCTCCGGTTCGGCGGCGAGCGGTTCGGCGGGCGTCAAATCGATGTTCTGCCACAGGGCGAACTGATCGTCGAGGAGGCTCTTGACCTGGTTCTGCTGCGTTTCGTAGGCGTTCTGGGCGCCGAGCAGGGTGGCCCGGCTGGCAGCGACCTGGGACTGCGACTCCTTCTCGTCGAGCGGCGCCAGCACGCCCACCTCGACGCGCTTCTGGTTCTCGCGCAGCAGTTGCTCGGCGAGTTGCAGGCCAATCTGCGCGGCCCCGATGGTTTCGCGGGCGGCGATCAATTCGTAGTAGGCCACCTCGACGGTGGTGACCGTGGTGATGATCTGGTTGCGGAGCGTCAACTGCGAACTTTCGAGATTCTTGCGGTTCAGCGCGATGTTCAGCCGCGGGCTGTCGATCCAGAAGTTCTTAAGCAACGGCTGGGTGAAGCTGAACGATAAGCCGCCCCCGGTGTTCTCGAAGGGCACCCGGGCGATCGAGAAGTCGCCCAGCGTGACCTCGCGCGAGCCGTAACTGTCGCCGAAGCTGGTCCCCATATTGTAGGTGAGGCCCGTCGGGAGCAGCCCGTTGATACCCAGGTCGAACCGCTCGGTGGAGGTCTGCGCCGTGCCGTACGGCCGGTTCTGCGAATCGTAGCCACCGGCTTGGGTGGAGGAATCGTAGCTGGCGCCGGCGCCGAGAACCGGCTCATACGCGCCGTAAGATCCCCACAAGGCGGCCCGGGAGATTTCCGGCCCCAGCCGTTGGATCCGGATGTCCAGGTTCTTCTCGAGCGCCATTTGCAGGCAGTCTTGCAGGGTAACGGACTTGGTTTCGGCAGCCTGGATGTCTGCCCCAAAGCCGGCCGCGGTGGCCGCGAGGGCGAAGGAGGAAATCAGGTTCAATTTCATTCGTTGCAATGCAGCTTGGGTTATTTGAATCGGCGCGTCAAATCAAGGTCCATTGTTCTCGTCAGCACCGTTTTGGGCCAGGAAAGTGACACGGAAAAGGACGGCGCCGTCCCGCCATGCATTCACGCCGCGGGACAATCACCCGAGCCGCGGCGTGGAATCTGCGGGAGGCCAACCTGGTCTTCTATAAACACCTCCGGCGGAGCTTTGTTTCACGGATCGTCGGCGAAGCTCTGGCCAGGCAGGACCAAATCGGGACGCTTCAATTCGACTTGCTGAAGTTCAGGCCGCCGCCTGCCAGGCCCGGTGCTCACGCAGCAGGCACTTGTTCATCACCACCGTCAGGCCTGCCGCCCGCGCCTGCTCGGCGGCGACGTTGTGGACAATGCCATCCTGCATCCACACCGTCCTGGCGCCCACGGCGATGGCGTCCGCCACGATGGCCGGGACGGCATCCGGCCGGCGGAAGACGTCCACCAAATCGATCGGTCCCGGCACCTCGCGCAAAGCAGGATACGCGCGCTCGCCGAGCACTTCGGTGTGATTCGGATTCACCGGAACGATTCGGTAACCGTGGTTTTGCAGGTAGGCGGCCACGCGGAAGCTGTCGCGATCGGGTTTGTCCGAAAGGCCAACGACCGCAATCGTCCGGGTGGTTTCCAGAATGCGTCGAACCTCGGCGGAACTGGCGTTCTGCAGGGGCATCTCACAGGCGTTATCCATGCCCGTGAACGTGGCTTGCGCGCTGGCCCGGCGCAACTTCGCGGAACCGGCCCAGGCGGTTCAAATCAACGGCTTGCGCAGCCGTTCGCCCTTCAAAGCGGCCTGGATCAAGACATATTCGCCAAGATTGTCGGTGGTCAGCATCCCCACCAACTGGCCATCGCGCAGGACCGGCATCGCGTGACAGGCGCAGTCTTGGAGGCGCAGGAACGCCTCGGCGGTGGATTCCCAGGCAAACGCCGTCCGGAAATCGCTGACCATGAAATCGCCCACCCGCGCGGTGGAGTCTTGCTTGCTCAAGCCGGCGAGCAGGCGCGAGCGCGTCAGCACGCCGACGACCCGGCCGTTCTCCACCACCGGGAAATCTTCCTGGAAGCCGGCCGTCACCTGTTGCACCGCGCTGGTGAGCAAGTCCTGCGTGGCCAGCGCCCGGAATTCTTTGATCATCACGTCTTCGACCCGCACCGTGGCGAGCAACGACTTGGTTTTGACGAAATCCGCCTCCGCCTCCGCGCCGAGGAACACGAAGATGGCGATCACCAGCCACCAAATGTTGTAATACAAGCCAATCGCGCCGAAACCCCAGGCCAGCGCCTGACCGACGGTGGCCGCCACCGACGTGGCCTTCGCAAAGTCCATTTTCATCGCCAGCAAGGCGCGCAGCACCCGGCCGCCATCCATGGGAAACGCGGGCACGAGGTTGAAGACCGCCATCAGCCCGTTCGCGTAAAAGAGGTTCACCAGCAGGTCCCCTCCCACCAGGCGCACGCCGGCCAGCAGGCGCTCCTGCGGTGGTGCTCGCAACACCAAGTAGAGCAGGACGCCCAGCACCACGTTCACCGCCGGCCCCGCCAGCGCGATCAGCAACTCCTGGCTGGGTTTCTCGGGCAGGCGCGAGAGGCGGGCCAGGCCACCGATCGGAAGCAGCGTGATGTCGTGCGTCTCGATGCCGAACCGGCGCGCCGTCAGGCAATGCCCCAGTTCATGCATGACCACGACGCAGAAGAACGTGACGATGAACAGCACGCCCCCCAGCGCATCGATCCACTCATGCCGGTGCTGGTAGCCGCTGTAAGCCGCGTAGGCGAGCAAGACCAGGAACGTCGCGTGCATATACACGTCGATGCGAGCCACTCGTCCGATGCGCCAAGACCATTTCATGCTCTCGATGCGGCAAAGGTACCACAGCCATTGGGTGGGGGAAGCGACAACCGACCAACCCCACCGTCTCGGCCTGAATCCGTAATTGACTGAATGGTGCGGGACTGGCTTGCGAATCGGCTCGAAGCCGATTGGAAGGCGGCACACTTTCCCCCAATGCCTTGGGCGTTGGCTGCGCCAAGAACAGGTGTTGTAGGCGACTCCGGCCTGGCCACGATTGGCTTGGCACCTGCTTGCTTGTCCGATAAACAACGCCTGCACAGCATGGACCCCGGAACCAAGAGATACGTTGATGGCGGCTTGCACCTGCCGCGCCTCGCCCGGCGCAAGTGTTTGCTGGTGGCCGGGCTGCTGGCCGCGGGGCTGGCCCGCGTGGCCGCCAACGTCGTCATCGACGAAATCCACTACAACCCCGACGTAAAGACCGAGCGCGTCGAGTTTATCGAGTTGCTCAACGCCGGCGCCGCGCCGGTGAACCTCGGCGGCTGGCAGTTCACCGATGGGGTGCAATTCACCTTCCCGGCCACCACCCTGCCGGCGGGCGGGTACGCGGTGGTGGCGGAAGACCCGGCGGCGCTCAAGGCCAAGTTCGGCGCGGACGCGCTGGGGCCCTTCACCGGCAACCTGTCCAAGTACGGCGAGCGGCTGGTGTTGCGCGATGCCGCCGGCAACCAGGCGGACGAGGTCAGTTACCAACCCGGCTTTCCCTGGCCGACGGTGGGCGACCCGCCGGGCTACTCGATCGAGTTGATCAACCCGGCGCTCGACAACGACCTGGGCGGAAGCTGGCGCGTCTCGGTGGCTGGCGGCGCCACTCAACCGCAGACGCAAACCCTGATCGACCCCGGCTCCCAATGGCGTTATTTCAAAGGCACCCAAGAAGCGTCGGCTCCCACCACCGCCTGGCGTGAAAACGGTTTTGACGACACGGCCTGGTCCGTCGGCGCGTTGCCGATCGGCTACGATCCCGCGCTCCCATTCGGCACGCGGCTGGACGACATGCGCTACAATTACACTTCCGTGTTTCTGCGGCGCACCTTCACCGTGGGCGACCCGACAAAGGTCACCACGCTGATCCTCGAAGCGCTCTACGACGACGGCTTCAAGGTCTGGATCAACGGGAACCGCGCCCTGGACGTCAACATCAGCACCGGCGAGGTGCCTTTCGACGGCACGGCGGGTACCGCGATTGAGTCGAATGACTTCGCGACGTTTACGATCGACAACGCTGGCCGCTTCCTGCGCACCGGTCAAAACGTCATCGCCGTCCAGCTTCACAACGCCTCGCGCGACAGCAGCAGCGACTGTTTCTTCGATTGCCGGCTCACGGCCCAGACCGGCGCCAGCGGTCGTGGGCCCACGCCCGGTCGCTTGAACGTCGCCTACGCGGAAAATGCGCCGCCACAAATCCGCCAGGTCGAGCACGCACCCACCCAACCTCGTTCCGGTGAACCGGTGCTCATCACCGCCAAGGTCACTGACCCGGACGGCGTCGCGGCCGTGACGTTGCACTACCAACTCGTCGATCCCGGCGCCTACATCGAGTTGACCGACGCGGCTTACGAAACGACGTGGACCGACACGCCCATGAACGATGCCGGCGCCGGCGGCGACGCGGTGGTGCACGACGATGTTTTTACGGCGACCCTCCCGACCGACTTTCAGACCAACCGCCGGCTGGTGCGCTACCGGATCACCGTGGCCGACGCGCGGGGCAACGAGGTGCGCGTGCCTTACGCGGACGATCCGCAGCCGAACTTCGCTTACTTCGTTTACGACGGCGCGCCGGCCTGGGCGGGTGCGGTGCGTCCCGGTGCTGGCGGCAGTCTGGGCCAGCCGTTCACCGTCGGGGCAGAAGAGATGAATCGCCTGCCGGTGCTGCATTTGATCGGCAAGAAGAGCGCGATCGAGACCTCCACCTGGTTCAGCCGCTATGGTGGTGACGCCTATCCCTGGCTGGGCACACTCGTCTATGACGGCCAGGTCTATGACCACATCCACCATCGCGCCCGCGGCGGCGTGTGGCGGTACTCGATGGTGAAGAACATGTGGAAGTTCGACCTCAACCGCGGCCACGATTTCCAGGCGCGCGACAACTGGGGCCAGAAGTTCAAAGCCGCCTGGACCAAGCTCAACCTGGGCGCCTGCATCCAACAAGGCGACTACAACCACCGCGGCGAGCAAGGCATGTTCGAATCGGTCGGCTTGCGGCTTTTCCAGCTCGCCGGTGTGCCCGCTTCCGACACGGCATTCGCGCAATTGCGCGTCGTGGACGCCCCCGCTGAGGTCGATCCCACCAGCCAGTTCGAGGGCGATTTCTGGGGGCTGTACCTGATGGTCGAGCAGGAAAACGGCCGGTTCCTCGAACAACACGACCTGCCGGACTCGAACTTCTATAAGATGGAGGGCGGCACCGGCGACTTGAACAATCTCGGTCCGCTCGGCCCCACCGACAAAAGCGACCTCTACCCGTTCCTCGCCGTGGCCAATGGCGGGGTCTTTGCCAACGAAGCCTGGTGGCGCGCGAACCTCAACCTGCCCGCCTACCTGAGCTACCAGACCGTTGTCCAGGCGATCCACCACTACGACATCTGCTACGACAAAAACTTCTTCTATTATTTCGCGCCCGGCTCGCGGACGGTGACCGTCACGCCGTGGGATCTCGACCTCACCTGGGCGGAGAACATGTTCGACGCCGGCTGTGGCGGCGTGGACCGCATCAAGGCCCGCATCCTCGCCGGCTCGACGCGTTACCCGGCCCTCTGGCGCGAGTGGCAAAACCGCGTCCGTGAAGTGCGCGACCTGTTGTGGAACGAAGACGAGGCCTGGCGGCTCATTGACGAATACGCCGGCTGGTTGCGCGGTCCGGCCGATCAGCCTGGTATTCTCGATGCCGACCGCGCCCAGTGGGATTACAACCCGAAGATGATCGACTCCACCTACACGCAAAACGTCGGCAAGGCGGGCCAGGGGCGTTTCTACAAATGGCCGAACGAGCCGTCCGTCAGCAAAGACTTCGCGGGCTGCGTGCAACTCATGAAGAACTACGTCACCTTCCGCGGCACCAGCCCGTCCGCGCGCGCGAAGGCGCTGGACCTGATCGCGAACGACCCCGCGACCCCCGCCACTCCGACGCTCACCTACATCGGCCCGGCGAACTACCCCGTCAACGCCCTGCGCTTTCGCGTCTCCGCCTACAACGGCACGGACGCCTTCGCCGCGATGAAATGGCGCGTCGGCGAAATCACGCGGCCGGCCGTGCCAAGCTGGCAGTCCAGCGCGCCTTGGAAATATGAGATCACCCCGGTCTGGGAAAGTGGCGAGGTGCCCGAATTCAGCGAGCAAATCGCGGTTCCGCCCGGCGCGCTGAAGGCGCAGCACCTTTACCGTGCTCGCGGGCTTTTCAAGGATGCCGCCGGCCGCGCCAGCCATTGGTCGGCGCCGATCGAGTTCGTCGCCGGCGAGCCGGACAACCTCACGGAACTTCAGCGTTCGCTTCGGGTCACGGAACTGATGTACAACCCGCCGGCCGGCAGCGCGTACGAATTCATCGAACTCCACAACGCCAGCCCGGACACGACGTTGAGCCTCGCGGGCGCCGCGTTCACCCAGGGCATCGCCTACACTTTCCCAGCCGGAGCGACGCTCGCGCCGGGCGCCTACGCCTTGGTGGTCCAGGCCGATCCGGCGGGCAACTTCGCTGCTTTCCGCGCGTACTACGGACTGGCCAGTGACGTGCCGATCTTCGGACCGTACAGCGGCAGCCTGAACGACGCCGGCGAGCCGGTGACGCTCAAAGCCGCGGTCGGCGGTACGAACCTGATTTCGTTCAAATACAGCGATGGCCCCGGCTGGCCGCTCGCGGCGGATGGCGCCGGCCATTCGCTGGTGCTGCGACGCGACTTCGGCGAAGGGACGACTGGCCTGCTCGACTTCGGTGGCAACTGGCGGCCCAGCGCCGTCCTCGGCGGCTCGCCCGGCCGCGAAGACCCGCCGCGGCACGACGAACTCGCGCTCAGCGAAATCGCCAGCCACACCGATTATTTGAGCGAACTCGACTCCAACGACTGGATCGAACTGCACTCGCGCCTTGCCACCAATCGGGTTATCGGCCCCGCCTGGTTTCTCAGCGACAGCGCGGCGGATTTGCGGAAATGGCAGATTCCAGCGAGCACGGTGCTGCCGGCCAACGGCTGGGTTTCGTTCGACGAGGTGGCCGGTTTTCACAACCCAACCAACCTCGGTTTCGGCCTCAACAAGGCGGGCGACCAAGTCTTCCTCAGCCACTTGCCCGGCGACGGCCAGGACCGCGTCGTGGACGCCGTGAGTTTCAAAGGCCAGGAAAACGGCTGGTCGTTCGTGCGCTTCGATCAGGGCGACGCCGGGGACAATTCGGACGACTTGTGGGACGCCGCGACCCCGCGCACGCGCGACTCGGCCAACGCCGGCATTCCGCCGCGCGTCGCCCTCACCGAAATCATGTACCACGAGGGCGGTTTGCCCACGAATGTCGTGGATCCGGCGCTGCTGGAATTCATCGAACTCCACAACGGCGCCGCGAAATCGGGGGCGCTCTTCGACACCAACGGCACCTGGCGCCTGCGCGGCGGCATCGAATTCGATTTTCCACCCAACGTCGTGCTGGCACCTAACGAGCGTGTGCTGGTTGTCCCGTTCGATCCGGCAGTTGACGTCGCCACGCTGGCCGGCTTTCGCCAGGTCTATGGCCTGGCACCCACGGTCCGCCTCTTCGGGCCGTACCAGGGCCGGCTGGGAAATGACACGGATCGGGTCGCGATCGAAAAGCCGCTCGCGCCGGACCTGCCCGGCGAACCGGCTTCCTGGGCGGTGGTAGACGAAGTCATTTACTTCGACCAAACCCCGTGGCCAGGCGGCGCCGATGGCCAGGGACAAAGTTATCAGCGGATCGACGAGGCGCGGCCCGGCAGCGATGGCAACAATTGGTTCGCCGCCAGCCCCACGCCGGGCACGGCTGGGACCGAAGCCGACGCGGATCACGATGGCCTGCCCGATTCGTGGGAACAGGCCCACGGGTTCGATCCGGAAAACTCTGCCGACGCGGCGCTGGACGCGGATGCCGACGGCCTGACCAACCTCCAGGAGTACCGGGCGGGCACCGATCCGCGCGATCCCGACAGCCTGCTGCGCATCGAAGCGTTTTCCGTGACCGGCGACGGCACGGTCACGATTCGCTGCCGCGTCGGCGCTGGCCAGACCTACAACCTGATCGCAACCACCGATCTGGAGACGGACTTTTGGTCCCCGATCCAGCAAGTCCAGTCCGGCGCCGGCGAAACCGAAGTCACGATCAGCCTTCCACCGCCCGGCGACCGCTACCGCTTTTACCGGCTCGCGAAGTGAGGAACGAAAATCCCGCCCCGGCCTGGCGAGGCTTGTTGGCGCCAGAGAGATGGTTGTGGCGGGGCGGAGAACGGTTCCCGCTTCATCCGCAGCGCGTCGCCGACATCGTTCAGGCCGCTGGCGTGGGTCAAGTGCGCGAACATCAATGCAACGGTCTGGCTCCAACTGTTGAACGTACGCTCCTGCTGGGCGACGCCGGCTTCGCGAGCGAACTTCGGCACCCGATGGGGAGGCCTCAGGTTGCCGCCCCACCGGAATTGGCCCGGTTGTTGCGGCACTAAACCGAAGTGCCCGACCGGGCGGAAGCCTGGACGCGGTCTTTACTTCGCGGCGGGCGTCGTGACAATGCGCGCTAGCCAATCCGGGGAAGCCTGCTGCGCACGGCACGAATCGCCTTGGCGATGCAATTCTCCCGCGTGGCGAATAGACCGGCTTTATGCCTTCCTGCGAAGAACCGAAGTGCGCGACGGACTGCGAACTGGCCCGCTGGCCCTGCCCGTTCCGATTGGATGCTCATCTCGCGCTGATCACCGGCGGTGGCAGCGGGCTGGGTCTGGCGATGGCGCGGTGCATGATTGCGGCGGGCGCTCGCGTGGTGTTGGCCGGGCGACGCGAGGCGCGGTTGAAAGAGGCGGTTGCCAGCCTGGGCAACCAGGCGGGTTATCTCGCGCACGACGTGACCGACCTCGCCGTGGCGCCCGCGCTCGTCGAAAGGGTGGCCCGCGAGTTCGGTCCGATCGGCATCCTGGTGAACAACGCCGGGGTCCATCTCAAGAAGGCGGCAGTGGACACCACCGAGGAGGAGTTTCTCCAAGTCCTGACCACGCATGTGCTGGGCGCGCACGCGTTGAGCCGGGCCGTGGCGCCGGCCATGATCGCGCGCGGTGCCGGCTCGATCCTGTTCATCGCTTCGATGGCCTCGCTGTTTGGCATCCCAAAGGTCGTGGCCTACTCCGCAGCCAAGAGCGCCTTCGTGGGTATGGTGCGCGCGCTGGCCACGGAACTGTCGCCGCACGGCGTGCGCGTGAACGCCCTCGCGCCGGGCTGGATCGAGACCGACATGTCGCGCCAGGCGATGGCGGGCGACCCGGAGCGCGAGCGCAAGATTCTGAGCCGGACGCCGATGGGCCGGTTCGGCGAACCGGATGACGTGGGCATGGCGGCGGTGTACCTGAGTTCGCCGGCCGCGCGGTTCATCACCGGCGTGGTCCTGCCGGTCGATGGCGGGGCAAGCATCGGCTTTTAACTGTTCCCGGCACCATGAAACTCGGCCTCGGCCTGTACCGGCACCAACTCGACGGCGACCATTTCCGCTTCGCGAAACAATGCGGCTGCACGCACCTGGTCGGGCACTTGGTGGACTATTTCCGCTCCTCGCGGTCGAACCGCCCCGGCGATCAACCGGTGGGCGACGACACCGGCTGGGGTCTGGCCGGCGATCCGGACCGGTTGTGGACTTACGAGAAATTGGCAGCGCTACGGGCCCAAATCAACGCGGCGGGATTAGAACTGGAGGCGATCGAGAACTTCGATCCCGCGCATTGGTACGACGTGCTGCTCGACGGTCCGAGGAAGGCGCAGCAGCTTGAAAACCTCAAGACGATCGTCCGCAACGTGGGCCGGGCGGGCATTCCGGTCTTCGGTTACAACTTTTCGATCGCGGGCGTGGCCGGGCGGGTGAAAGGCGCGTTCGCCCGCGGCGGCGCAGAAGCGGTGGGCACGGACGGGCCGTTCGACACGCCGATGCCGCGCGGCATGGCGTGGAACATGGTCTATGATCCGCACGCCCCGCCTGGCCCCGAGCCGGTAGCGACGAGGGAGCAGCTTTGGCAGCGGTTGCAGGATTTTCTGGATGCCTTGCTGCCGGTGGCCGAGGAAGCCGGGGTGACGCTCGCCGCACACCCGGACGATCCACCCATGCCGACGGTGCGCGGGCAACCGCGACTGGTATTTCAGCCGGTGCTTTACCAGAAGCTGCTGGACCTCCGGCCAAGCCCGCGGAACGCGCTCGAGTTTTGCGTCGGTTCGCTGGCCGAGATGACCGGGGGCGACGTTTATGAAGCGACGGACCGCTACAGCCGGCAGGGCAAGCTGGCCTATGTCCACCTCCGCAACGTGCGCGGCAAGGTGCCGCATTACCGGGAGACCTTCATCGACGAAGGCGACGTGGACGTGCTCCGCCTGTTGCGCATCCTGAAACGGAATGGTTTTGGCGGCGTGATCATTCCCGATCACGCGCCGCAGATGACCTGCGCTGCGCCGTGGCACGCCGGCATGGCGTACGCGCTCGGTTACTTGCGCGCCGCGCTGCAGAGCCTGGACGCTCCTTGAGCGCACACGGCACCGCCGGCGAGGCGGCCCGGTTTCCTTCTGGTCGGCCGGCCACCGCTCGCGTAACCTCCCGCCATGAGTGCTCACGATGCCGAAGCCACGATGGCGGTTTTCCTCGACCTCGAGAACATCGCCCTCGGCGCGCGCGATGCCCACTACCCGCGGTTCGATATCCGGAAGGTCATCGAGCGCTTGCTGCTCAAAGGCCAGATCGTCGTCAAGAAGGCGTATTGTGATTTCGACCGTTACAAGGAGTTCAAACGCGACCTCCACGAAGGCGCCTTCGAGTTGATCGAGATTCCTCACATCCGCCAGTCCGGGAAGAACTCGGCCGACATCCGCATGGTGGTGGACGCCCTCGACCTGTGTTACACGAAGAGCCACGTGGACACGTTCGTGATCATCAGCGGCGATTCGGATTTCTCGCCCTTGGTGAGCAAGCTGCGCGAAAACGCCAAGACCGTCATCGGCGTCGGCGTGAAGAATTCCACCTCCGACTTGTTCATCAACAACTGCGACGAGTTCCTGTACTACGACGACCTGGTGCGCGCCCACCCATCCAAAGCCCGCCAGCGCACCGCCGAAACGGCCTCGGCGGCGACCAAGACCGCCCCCGATTCCAAGAGCGCCACCGTGGCCGAAGCCCTGGACTTGGTGGTCGAGACGCTGGACGCGATCACCGAAGAGCGCGGCGAAGACGAGCGCATCTGGGGCTCGATGATCAAACAGGCCATCAAACGCCGAAATCCCGGCTTCAACGAGCGGTTCTACGGGTTCCGCTCCTTCAACGACCTCCTGCTCGAAGCCGAGAAGCGCAATTTGCTCAAGCTGGAGGCGGACGAAAAATCCGGCGGATACACCGTCGAAGCGGTCGATTAGCCGCCGCCGGGTTGGATTCCAGGCTTGCGAGACCGGCCGTTTCCGGCGAAAAACCAGCCATGCTTCGCGCCGACCATCCGGCCTCTGCCGGCTTCGATCTGACCGCCTACCTTGCCCGCGCCACCGATGCGGTGAATCGCGCGCTGGATCGCTTTTTGCCGCGGGCGACCGCCAAGCCCGCCACCCTCCACAAGGCCATGCGCTACTCGCTCTTCGCGGGTGGCAAGCGGCTGCGCCCGGCCTTGTGCCTCGCGGCCGCCGAGGCCTGCGGCGGCGGTTGGCCCGCCGCGCTGCCTTTGGCCTGCGCTGTCGAGTGCATCCACACCTACTCGCTCATCCACGATGATCTGCCGGCGATGGACAACGACGACTTTCGCCGGGGCAAGCCCACAAACCACAAAGTCTTCGGCGAAGGTGTCGCCATCCTGGCCGGCGACGCGCTGCTCACGCAGGCGTTCGAGATCGCCGCGCAGTCCGAGGCCGCCCCGCGCTACCCGCACCGGGATCTCGTTATGGAAGTCGCGAAGGCCGCCGGTTCGCTGCAACTGGTGGGTGGCCAGGTCGCGGACCTGGAAGCGGAGGGCCAGTCCATCTCCGCGGCCCAACTCCGGTACATCCACGAGCGCAAGACCTCGGCCCTCCTCTGCTGCTCTGTCCGACTGGGCGGCATGAGCGCCAACTGCCCGCCGCGCGAACTCGAGGCTCTGACCGACTTCGGTTACCACGTTGGCCTGGCCTTCCAGGTCATCGACGACATCCTCGATGTCACCCAGACGAGCGAGCAATTGGGAAAAACCGCCGGCAAGGACACGGCGGCGAGCAAGGCGACCTACCCGGCGATTGTCGGCCTGGAAAAATCGCGGCGCATCGCCACCCAACTGACCGATAAAGCCTTCGCCGTGCTCAAGCCATTCCGCGGCCGCGCGGAGGCTCTGCAGGCCCTCGCCGATTACCTCCTCAAGCGCGACCGGTAAGATATTCTGTGCCGGCGAAGCAGCGCCAATCGCAGGCCAAGAACGCGGCTTTACGCCCGCCTTCGCCGCCTCGCGCACGATCGACTCAACCGCGCGGTCCGGCTTGCAGTTCCTCCAGCTCATCCACCGTCCTCGGCCAGTCTTTCTTGAGCCGGAGTGAGAGCGAACGATCAGCCAGCAACCGGCCACCGGTTTGGCAGCCGGGACAGTAGTTCGTCTCGTTGTCGGCGTGGCGGATGCGCTGCACTTTCGCGCCGCAAACCGGGCACGGCTGGCCGAACTTGCCGTGCACCGCCATGTCCGGACGGAACGCGGTCACCTTCTCTGGAAACCCTTCGCCCGCCTCGTGCCGCAAGACCTCGATCCAGTGCCTGAGCGTTTCCTGCGTGGCGCGATGCAGCCGTTCGACCTCTTCCCGCGTGAGCTTTTGCGTGAGCGCCACCGGCGAGAGCCGTGCCCGGTGCAGAATCTCATCCGAGTAGGCGTCGCCAATGCCGCTGAAAAGGCCCGGGTCGGTGAGTGCGCGTTTCAGCGTGTGGTTCTGGCGGGTGAGCGGGGCAGCGAAGCCATCGAGCGGGCATCCCAAAACCTCCAGTCCGCCCGGATCGTGGGTTCGCAGCCCGGCCTCGCCTTGTACGACGTGGAGCGAGGCGCGTCGCTTCGTGCCCGCCTCGGTGAGCAACAGCGTGCCAGTGGGGAAATCGAGTGCGGCCAGGCCGAACTTTCCGGCGAGCTTTGCGTCCGGCTCACGCCAGTGCAAACGCCCCGCAATCGTCAGATGCAGCACCAGCCAAAGGTCGTCCTCGAAGCCGAAGACGATCCGTTTCCCCAGCCGGCGCAAGGCCACGACCGACCGGCCTTCAAGGCTCCGAATCGGCGGTACGGCGGTGCGCAGCACGAACGGGCTGGCGATGCGCACCCGCTGGAGCGGTTGATTCAACACGCGCCGCTCCAGCGCTTCGACGTAGATCGTGATGTCCGGCAGTTCGGGCATGGCCCAAGGCTACCACGAAACGCCGGGGAGAACAGACCTCTTCACCAAAGTGCCAACACCCTCTTCCGCCACCTCTGCACGCTCATCACATCGAACCGCTCGCCCGCGAAGACGATCTGCCTCGCCGTCTTCCCGCCGGCGCTTTCGCATTTCAGGTAGGCGCTCACGTCCATCCAGCGAATGTCGCCCTCCGACGTGCGGATGACCAGCATCACGGCGTAAGCCTGCTGCTGCCAGTAATCGGCCCGGCGCGGGTTCTTGATCTGAAACACCTCTGGCGCCATCCCCCCGGCGTTTCGAGGTAAGAGTCGCCGGACTTGAGTTGCACATAGAGACGCTTCCCGGAGGCGCGGCCCTGGTCGTCCTTGAACTCGATCTCGCCATCCATCCCGTGGTCGCTGTTCGTGTAGCCGCGATAGATTTGCCCGGCTTCGGCCACGATGAATCCCGTGTGATGCACCGCCAGCAATTCGCGGCTCTCGTTGTCAATCAGCATGGCGAACGAGAAGGTGAACGCCAACGGCGTTCCATCACTCAGCCCAGGGTTGGAGCGAAGCGACTGCTCTGGGTGACCAACACGAATCTCCCACAACCCTGAAGGGGTTGCAGCCGGTTGCCTGGCGCGCCTCGATACAACCCCTTCAGGGTTCTGGCCTCACCGGACAGGAACCCAGGGTAGCCCACTGCCGCGGGCAACCCTGGGCTGAAGGACGAAACGCCTTTGGCGTTTCCCGGAATTCGGTAAGGAGCCCCCAAAACCTCCAGCCGCGAGCTGCCCTCGGTCTTCCGCGTCAGCGTGAATCCCAACTTCGTTCCGGTCTGCGTCGTGAAATCCGCCGCCGACTTCCAGAGGTCGGGGATCTGAAACGCCACCGTGTGATGCAGCCGCACCACCAGCGTCGCGTAGATGTCTTCCGCCGGCCGTCGAAGCGATACGTCACCAGCACGCTGGGGTGACCCGGCTGCGCCTTCCGCTCGCGCCGGAAGTAGCTCGGGAACGTCAGCATCGCCGTGCCATCGCAAGGCTGGCGCAGACACCACGCCCGGCTGATGAAGGTCTCCAGCAGCGTGCGCTCCACCACCGCCTCGTCCTCGCGCGGCAGGCGTTTGAAATCCTGGTAATCCAAATCCCCGGCCAGCAATTCGTCCTCGCGGAGGCAGCCAGCCCTTCGCCCATCCGATGGGAGAAGGTGTCCGCAGGACGGATGAGGGCAAGGAGTGGGTTTGGGAGAGGGTGCCCGAAGGGTGGGTGAGAGCTGTGGGGTCGAGAACAGATATTGCGAATGCTTCCGCACCTTCCGCACCACGGCGGCGGCGTAGCGACTGAGCACCTCCGGCCGCAGCAGGATGAAGCCGCCAAAGTCCAGCCGCTGGATCATGCC
>JAKANS010000064.1 GCA_021823625.1 bacterium
ACCGCGAGAAGGCGATGCAGTTCGTGATGAAATCCAACCTGTGCGACGCGGCCGTGGTGGGGTTCAAGAGCACCGCCGAGATTGACGAGACCATCGAACGGATGAACCGCGCCCTGGCGGCGTGAACCGGCGGGCCGGCGAGCGGCGGTAACTCCAGCGTGGGCCGCCTCTCGCTGCATACGCGGGTTCATCGCTTGCGCGCACAGGTCAACATCCGCCCCGTTCCATGAAAGTGCCTGGCTTGCGAAGCTCGTACGAGAAGGTCGGCGGCATCGCGCATCGGCGGCATCGACCTTCGGCTCGAACGGATACCACTCTCCTATGCCGTAGCGATAGATCTCGTAGCCAACCCCGTTCTTGTAGAGGGAGATGGTAAATCCCTCGTTTGGCGGCAGCCAGAGTTGAGCGACGATTCCTCCTCGGTCCGGCACGGGCGCACTCCGGACCGTCTGCGCCGCGGGTAGCGCATCCTCGAAGTATCCCTGCCAGACCCGTCCGGTGAAGGTCAGCGTAAAATCACTGGCGTCCCACAGCCGGGCCAAAAGGGGGCTGAACCCTCGATTTTGCTAGCAGCCTGTCAGACTTACCCTCAACGGTTTTTTTGAATTCCGTTTGAACACCGCCGCGTGGGGCGCCGTCCATTGCTGCGATCATGGGTCCGCGCTTCAAAAACCTCGACCGGGACACGCCGCGGCTGCTCCCGCCTAACCTCCGCGACTGGCTCCCCGACGACCACCTCGTCCACTTCGTCCTGGACGCCGTTGCGGCCCTTGACCTGCGGGGCTTCCGCGTCAACGCGCGCGGCACCGGCGACGAGCAGTTCCCGCCCTCCCTGATGCTGGCCCTGCTCATTTACAGCTACGCCACCGGCACCTTCGGCAGCCGGCGCATCGAGCAAAGCACCTACGACCGTGTGCCCGTGCGCGTGCTCACCGCCGACAGCCATCCCGACCACGCCACGATCTGCGCCTTCCGCGCCCAGAACAAAGCCCTCTTCCTCGAGTGCTTCGTGACAGTGCTGCAACTGGCCGGCGCGTTGACAGTGGCGAAGTTCGGCCAGGTCACGGTGGCGGCCGACGGCCCCAAGATCCTGGCCAACGCCAGCAAACACAGCGCCGTCAGTTACGCGCGCGCCGGCCAGACGATCCAACAACTCGAACTGGAAGTGCAACCACTGCTGGCCCAGGCGGAGGCTGCCGACGCCACGCCGCTGGACGACGGCCGGACGATTCCCGAGGAAATCGTGCGCCGCCAGGAGCGCCAGGCGCAGTTGGCCCAGGCCCGGGCCGCGATCGAAGCCCGCGCCCACGCCCGCCACGCGGTCGAACGGGCCGAGCACGAAGCCAGGTTGGCCGCGCGCCAGGCCCGGCGCGAGCGCGGCGAGAAAGTGCGCGGCCCCGAACCCAAGACACCGACGCCCGAGCCTCAGCCCGGCGACCAATACAATTTCACCGATCCCGAGAGCCGGATCATGAAGGCGGGCAACGGCCAGCACTGCGAGCCGTGTTACAACGCGCAGGCGGCGGTGGCGGTGGACAGCCGGCTGATCGTGGGCGAGCGCGTCCGTGCCGCGCCCAACGACAAGGAACAACTGGTCCCGCCGGTGGCGGCGATCCCGGCCACCGTCACGGGCGTGGCGGCGGTGCGGGTGGACAACGGCTGCTTCAGCGAGGCGGCGGTGCCGGCGGTGGAAACGACGGCGACAGGCGAGCCCAGCGGGACGGTAGTCTATGCGGCCGTGGAGAAGAGCGGCCATCACCACAGCGTGAGCGATCTGGAAAAGCAGGCCGATCCCGAACCGCCGCCGGCGGGGGCGAGCGGGACGGAGGTGATGCGGCAGCGGCTGAAGACGAAGGCGGGCAAAGCCCTTTACAAGTTGCGGCAGCAGACAGTGGAGCCGGTGTTTGGGATCCTCAAGTCCGTGCTGGGGTTCCGGCAGTTCCGGCTGCGGGGTCTGGAGAAAGTGTCGCTGGAGTGGACGCTGGTCTGCCTGAGTTACAACTTTCGGCGGCGGCATCGGCTGGGCTTGGGCGAAGAACTGGCGGCGGCGGGCTAAAACGGCGGGGGGCGGGCCGGTTTTGCGGGCGGGCGGCCGTCGGCTCGCTCGCGGGCTGCCCCGCGCGCTGATTTTCCGCCGCCGATTTACTTCGGAACCCTGCGGTCGTGCCGGCCTGGGCCGACTCGCTGCCGCCGGGCTTCAACCGGCGTCCTCCCAAGTCCGACAGGCTGCTAGGCAGTAATGCAGGGAAGGTACTTGGCCTTGACCTGCGAGGCAGCCAAGGGTACCGCAAATCGGGGCAACTCAGTGCGCGCTGCGGCCCATCAACTCGCGGGCCTTGGCGGCCAGGTCGCGTTCGCGCATCAGCGATTCGCCCACCAGGATGGCACGAGCACCGCAGGCACGCAGGCGTTCCACGTTGGCGCGCGTGTGGATGCCACTTTCGGCTACCAGCAACGTATCGCGGCCTGATGGGTGGGCTTGCAGGCGGGCGGCGAGGCGCTCGGTGGTGGCCAAGTCCACCGTGAAAGTCTTCAGGTTGCGGTTGTTTACGCCGATCAGTCTCGCGCCGATGGCCAGTGCCCGGTCGAGTTCCGCTTCGTCGTGGACTTCGACCAGCGCTGCCAGCCCGGCGCCGGTGGCGAGTTCGTGGCAGTGGCGGAGCCGGGCGTCGTCGAGGATGGCGACGATCAGCAGAATCGCGTCCGCACCCCATTCGACAGCCTCGCGAATCTGCCGCTCGTCGATGATAAAATCCTTGCGCAGCAGCGGCAGGCGGACGGCGGCCCGGATGTCGCGCAGGAATGCGAGTGAGCCTTGGAAGAACTTTTCATCGGTGAGCACGGACAGGCAGCTCGCACCGGCGGCTTCGTATTCGCGGGCAATCCGCACCGGGTCGAAGTCGGGTCGGATGACGCCCGCGCTGGGCGAGGCTTTCTTGACCTCGGCAATCAATGCCACGTTGCCACGCCTTGGTTTTTGGAGTGCGGCCAAGAAATCGCGCCGGTCCGTGCGGCGGGCCAGCGCTGCGCGCAGCGTTTCGACGGTCACCGGGTCGGCGGGCAGACGCGCGACCTCGTGCCTCTTTTGGTCAACGATGGTGTCGAGGACGGTGGCCACGGCTAGTCTTCCTCGTCTTGGATTCCCGCCTTGCGTTTGGTCGGACAACCGGCGCGCAGCCAGGCGTTGACGAAATCATCGAGCGCGCCATCCAGCACGGCGTCGGTGTTGCCGGTTTCGCAGCCAGTGCGGAGGTCCTTGACCATCCGATACGGTTGGAGGACGTAGCTGCGAATCTGATGGCCCCAGCCGATGCTGCCTTTTTCGCCGTAAAAGCGCTCCATCTCCGCCTTCTTCTGGTCTTCGCGCAAGGCGACGATTTTGGAGAGCAGGAGCTTCATGGCGTTCGCGCGGTTCTGGTGTTGCGAGCGCTCGCTTTGGCTGGCGGCGATGAGGCCGGTCGGCAGGTGCGTAATGCGGACGGCGGTTTCAACCTTGTTGACGTTCTGGCCGCCTTTGCCGCCGGAGCGGAAGGTGTCCACCTTGAGTTCGACCGGCGGGATGTCCTCGGCGGCTTCCTCTTCGATTTGGGCGATGACATCCACGCTGGCAAAGCTGGTGTGCCGGCGCTTGTTCGAGTCGAACGGCGAAATGCGCACGAGGCGGTGCACCCCGCGCTCGGCTTTGCAGAAGCCGTAGGCATTCTCGCCTTGAATCAACATGGTGGCGCTCTTGATGCCCGCGACTTCGCCGGGCAGCGCGTCGATGACCTCGGTCTGCCAGCCGCGCGATTCGGCCCAGCGCTGATACATGCGCAGCAGCATGTTCGCCCAATCGCAAGACTCGGTGCCACCAGCGCCGGCGTTGATGCTCAGAATGCTGGGGTTGCGGTCGTGCGGGCCTTTGAGCAGCACCCGCAACTCAAGTTCGTCCACGCGTCGGGCAAATGCGGCGAGTTCGGTTTCGAGTTCGCGGGCGAGCTTGAGTTGGGCGGCCTCGGGTTCGGCCGCACCTAGTTCGAGCATGACCCGGAAATCGTCGAGCTGCTTCTCCGCCTCGCCGAGCGGATCGAGATTGCGGCGGATGCCGTTGGCCTCGTCGATCAGCTTCTGCGCCTGCTCGCGGTTGTTCCAAAACGTGTCCTTCGCCATCTCGGCATCGAGCTCGCCGAGGCGGCGTTGCAGCGCGGGCACGTCAAAGAAACCTCCGCAACTGGGCGAGCTTCGCGGTCACAGTCTCCAGGCCGGCGTGAATGTTCTCAAACATGGCGGCAGAAGGTAGAAGCGCGCGGAAGCCGATGCCAGTCATTTGTCCACTGCGGCTGGCGATGCCTGTCGGCGGGTGCTTTTACCGCGCCGGTTTCGCTGGATCGACCATCGCAGGCCCACTATGAACACGACCCAGACTACGCAGCCCCAGCCAAACAAATCGCCGTGCTGGCGGTAAAAGGTCGGGGCGTTGGCGGTGCCGGCCGGCCGCATCGGCAGGCGCAGACTGAGGAAGCCCGGCTGGTAAATATTGCCGTCCTTCAGGCCCAGGCCGTCGCGGATGCGGCCCAGTTCGTCGATCCAGCAGGTCAGGCCATTGTTCGTACACCGCACCAGCGGAACACCGTTTTCGACCGCTCGGAAGACGGCGTTCGCGGCCTGCTGCCATTGGGCGGAGCTTTCGCCAAACCAGCCGTCGTTGGTGAGGTTCAGCAGAAAATCGGTGTCCGGCTCGACGTGCTTGCGCGCGTCCCGGCCAAAGACGTCTTCGAAACAAATCAGCACCGAGAAGTGCGCCACCGGTGACGTGGTCTCGAAGGTCACCGGACGGTCGCCGCTGGCGAAGCTGCCTTCGATTGGCGTGAGGTATTTTGTGAACGGCAACCACCGCGCCAGCGGCACGTACTCGCCGAAGATGACCAGGAGCTGCTTGTGGTACGTGGCCACGTACTGGCCGGCTGGGTCGAACAGGAACGCGCTGTTGTAAGCGTCGTACTCGCCATCCGGGCGGCGGATGAAATCGTCCGCGCCGAAGACCATCCAGGTGTGGTGAGCGGCGATGAGATTCGTGAGCGCGCGATAATTGGCGTCGCTGAAGCTGGGCAGCGCGGCCTCCGGCCAGACGAGCACATCGGGTTTGGACGCGAGCGCCAGCGCGCTCAGGTCCATGAGCTTGTGGAAGCGGTTCGTGGTTTCCGCCGGATCCCAGATCAACCGCTGCGGGATGCTGGGTTGAACCAGGGCCAGCTTGATTTCGCGTTCCGCGGATCGGGGCTGGACCAGTGCTCGCGCCCCGGAATAGGCGACCACCATGACGGCCAGGAGCGGCACGCCCAGATCGGCCAGCAACGCGAAGCGGAACGAAACGAACGGCCCGCCTGGCGTCGTGACCGGGGGCAGGGTTTGTCGCCACGGGCTGGCCGGGGTCAGGCCGCGGTCCGGTTCCGTCACGCGCAGCGCGAGGCGTAGCCCGCCGATGAACAGCGCCACCGCCACCCAAACGACCAGGAACGACACTCCATGCACCCCGGTGAAGGCCGCAATGTGGATGATCGGGAGCAGGCGGTATTGCGACGCGCCGAGGGGATTCCAGGGAAAACCGGTGAACAGGCGGCCGACCGCGATTTCCGTGGCGACCCACGCCGTGGCGCACGCCAGCGCCCACAGGGTGCGTTGCGCCCAACTCCGTTCCGCCACCGAAGCCAACGCCGCGCGCCAGGCTGGGGAGGCGGTTTCTTCTCCGCGATCGGCTGGTTCGCCGGAGTCGCCGTTGGCTGCGGCTGATGAGTGGCGACGCAAAGAGCCAGCGAGCGGTTGCCGGGACAGAGAGTTTTCCAGCCCCGGCAACAACCGCCAGCAAAGCCAAGTCCAAAGCGCCGGGTACAACGCGACGTAAGCGCTGAGCGCCAGCCAACCGGCGATCGCGCCAGCAGGGAAGGGGATGTGGAGCAGCCACCGGAGGGAGATGAGGTTGTGCGCCAAGCCCGCGAGGTAGCCGAGCCGGAAAGCCGTCCCGCGTGGGGCGCCCAGTGTGGCCAACAAAATCAGTCCGGGCGCAAACCAGGCCAGGCCCGCCACGCCCGGCAACGGAAACGCCAGCGCGAGCGTTGCCCCGCCCAGCAGGGCAACGGTGGCGCGCCAGCTCAGCAGTTCTTGGCGGACCTTGCGCAACAACGCCCGCAGCTTGCCGGAATGGTCGGCTGAGGCAAGCGAGTCCGCGGCACGGAACCGCCAAGCCGCCAAGGACGCAAAGGAGAACAACTTTTCCGAACCCTCGCTAGACCCGCGGGGTCGCCTGTGCTCCAGGCCAGCGACATCAAGTTCTTCTCCGCGCTCTTGGCGTCTTGGCGGTTCAGTCCCGACCCGTTTTCACCGAATAGCCGCGGGCCAATGCCTGCTAACTGCCAATGCCGCCAGCGCTACTCGCCCGCCTTGAACGGCGTCCACGGCTGACTGGGCCGGCTTTGGAGAATGCCTTGCATCCAGTCGAATTGGGGGTGTTTGCGAAGGTACTCGTCCGCGTCGAATGCCCGACCGCACGCCGTCCCCCAGCGGGCGTCGAAAGACATCTGCCGCGCCAGGCTCGCGTCCACCACCTTGCCATCGACCGTGCCCGCCGCGCCAAACGGCACGCCGTGCCACGGCTCGCGCTCCAATTCCTGATGCCCGCACAGCGTCCGGCCATCGGGCTGGCGCTTTTCCAGATAAGTATCGTAGTGGTCGGCCTCGAATTGCTTCGCGAGGCGCACGTCGATCTTGCCGGCGTATTGGGCCATCAGTTGTTTCCAGCGCACGCGCCGCGCGATAGGCGAGACACGGATGTCCGTTTCTTTCTCGTCCGTTTCGAGTCGCAGAATCTTCAGGTCCTCGGCGACGTTCGAGCCGAGGAAATAGCCGTCGCGTTTTCTCTCGAATCCGACGTAGCGCAAGCCGAGTTCGAGCCGCGCAACCTCCTTCGAATTGATGTCGCCGAGCAACCACGCGTTGGCGTAACCGCCGTTGTTGCCGCGCTTCATGATCGCGCACCATTGGTCGATCGAGCCCGCGTCCTGCGTGGCCCGCCGCATCCGCACGAATTCGGGCACGCCGTTGGTGTCGAAGCCGTCGAAGCCGCCAATGGTCGTCTCGGCGCCGACCAGGCCGGCGTCGGTGATGAAGAAGTCCGTGCCGCTGTGAATCCAGCCGGGCTCGGTCTGCCAGAGGATGCGGTGGCCTTTGGCCGGCAGGATGTCCGCGATCACGTTCGGGAAGGCGTCGGCGTAACCCATCATGGTGTTGTGGCCGAGCACCACGTTGCCGTCGCGGGTCGCCTTGCCAGTGGCGATGAAGGCGCTGCAGGACTCGCGCACCGGCGGGCGCGGCGCGTCTTTGATCTTCTTCAGTTCTGTGGGCCACCAATAGCCGGCCAGCTCGATGATGCCGTTGTAGGCGATCACGTCGTCGGCGGTGATCGCGAAGCCGGCGGCGCGCACGCCTTCGGCAATGCCTTCGAGCTCCGCCAGGTTCGCTGGATCGATCTTGGGCCGGAACATCGCCACGCCGCGCTCGACCAGCCACGGCCAGTCCATCGAGCTGTCATGATGCCAGCCCGCCTGGGTGACCTTGATGCCGCGCATGATTTCCTCGGCGAGCAGGTAGCCATGCTGAAAACCGATCACCCGCGGTTCGCCTTCGAGGTGGACATAAACCCAGCCGTGGCGCTCGAAGCGATGCGCCTTGGCGAGCCAGCCTTTTTGTTCGGGGGTGAGGTCGGCGGCGAAGAGCGAGGCGTGAGCGAGCCAGGCGACCGCCAGCCAACCCAGTCCGATGTGCTTGGTAAGCGAAATCATGGGCGGAAATAGAGCAGGGGACACCGCGCTCCGCAATTGCGCTGACACCAGCGCAGCTTGGCGCCCGGTCCAGTGCCGATTCCAAACGCGGCTCCGGAATTGCAATTGGCCGGGCGCGACCCCGCTGGTATCTGTGCGCGCGAAAAACCTATGGCCCTCATTGATTGCCCTGAATGCGGACACCGCGTCTCCAACGCCGCCAAGGCCTGCCCTGGCTGCGGATTCCCGGTCGCCGAGCACTTGACCCCGCCTGCCAACGTCACGTCTTCGAGTGACGAACTGCTGGCCGAGGTGCACCCATCGTGGTGGGGCTACTTCTGGTGGCTGCTCTTTGCGTGGCTGCTGGTGCCCTTGATCGTGGCCTGGCTCAAGCGCGCCTCCACCGTGCTGCGCGTCTATCGGGGGCGCGTGACCTTGCGCCACGGCCTGATCTCCATTTGCGAACGCGAGCTGTTCATGCGCGACATCCGCTCGATCGACATCGACCAGGGATTTCTCGGCCGGCTCGTGAACATCGGGAACCTGACGATCTCGACTTCGGCCACGGAGGACGCTTCCGAGCGCATGGAAGGTGTGCCCAACCCGGCGCGAATCCGCGATCTGATCATCGGCCTGCGCGAACCGGGCGCGACCGTGGCGGCACCACTGGCGACGTAGTCGTCTCCTCAAGGCCGACTGCGGCCAGCGGCGCGGATTTGTTCCAGCCGGTTGGTCAACTCAGACACGCGCTCCGGGTGCTCCGTCGCAAGGTCACCGGTTTCTCCCAGATCCTCCCGCAACTGGTAAAGCTGCGGTGTCGGTGCATTGCCGAGCTCCGTGTTCGTGGGAACGTTCATTTTCGGACCGTGGCTCTTTTCGATCACCTTCCATGGCCCGGCTCGCAACGCCAAACTCCCGGCGTGTTCGACCAGATCGGCGCGGCCGGTGGGCGCATCGCCCAGCAAGGCCGGCAGGACGTTGAAGCTGTCCGGCGCATCCGGCGTGTCCAACGACTGTCCGCACAACGCGCCGAGTGAGGCGAGGAAATCGACCTGGCAGACCAGGGCGTCCGACACACCCGGCTTTACCCGGCCTGGCCAACGCACGATCAGTGGCACGCGCGTGCCCCCTTCGAAAATGCTGTACTTGCCGCCGCGCAACGGACCGGCCGGTTTGTGGCCGTCCAGCAACGCCACGGCCTGGTCCTGGTAGCCGTCGTCCACCACCGGGCCGTTGTCGCTCGAGAGGATCACCAGCGTGTTGTCCGCAAGCTTCAGGCGATCGAGCGTTTTCAGGATTTCGCCCGCGCACCAGTCGAACTGCCGGATCACGTCGCCGCGCGGACCGAGCCCGCTTTTGCCGGCGAAACGCGGATGAGGGACGCGCGGCACGTGGATGTCGTGCGTGGCGAAATAGAGGAAGAAAGGCCGGTCGCGGTTTTGCTCGATGAAGGCCGTGGCCTTGCGGGTAAACGTGTCGGCCATTTCCTCGTCCACCCAGCGCGCCGCCTTGCCGCCGCTTATGTAGCCGATGCGGCTGATCCCGTTGATGATCGTCATGTCGTGTCCGTGGCTGGGACGCATCCGCAACAACTCGGGATGGTCTTTGCCAGTGGGGTCGTTGCCGACCGGCCCGCGGAAGCTGACCCGGATCGGATCCCGCGGATCGAGGCCGACCACGCGGTGGTCCTCCACAAACACGCACGGCACGCGGTCGCCGGTGGCGGGCATGACGAAGCAATAGTCGAAGCCGATTTCGAGCGGTCCCGGCTGGATTTCGCCGTTCCAATCCAGATTGCCTGTGCCCAGGCCGAGGTGCCATTTGCCTACCGCACTGGTGCGGTAGCCGGCGCGTCGCAGCAGCGATGGGAGGGTGGTTCGGCCGGGCTGGATGATCAGCGCGGCGTCACCTGGCAAAACCCCGGTGCCTTTCTTTCGCCACGCGTACTCGCCGGTCAACAACGCGTAGCGCGACGGTGTGCAGGTCGCCGACGCGGAGTGGGCGTCCGTAAACCGCAATCCCTTGCTGGCCAGGCGGTCGATGTTGGGGGTGCGAATGCGCGTGGCGCCGTAACAACTCACATCGCCGTAGCCGAGGTCGTCGGCGTAGATCAGCACGATGTTGGGTCGGGCGGGGGAAGCCGCGCAGGCGGGCAAGCCAAGCGCACCCAGAAGCGTCGCGAGGAGGATCGGTTTCAGTTTCATGCACATTCAGGTTTGGGGCTGGCCCAGTTTAGAACCTGCTCGTGGTGGTAGAAAAGAGCTTCTTGCGCGGCAATCGAGGTTTCTCGGGCCGGAGCGGTTCAAGCCTGGGCGACGCTTGAAGAAAGCATCTGGGCGGCGAGCGAGGCCACGGCCTCGGGCGCGATCCCGGCGAGGCACTGGGCCTGACCGAGCTTTTCGCAGCGGGAGCCGCGATCCGATTCGCAGTCGCAAGGCGCCAGGATGTGCCGATGCGCTTCGCCGAGGGGCAGCCAGGCGCGATAACCGCCGCGTTGCCGGAACAGCGAGATTGTCGGCACGCCCAGGGCCATCGCCAGGTGGATGACGCCGGAATCCGGGCCGATATGAAGTCGGCAGCGGCTCAAGGCAGCCGCGAGCTGGGCGATGGTCAGGCCGGCGGGCAGGCGCCGCACGCGCGCTTCGTTCACTGCGGCGAAGAAGGCGTCCAACCGGGCTTGTTCCCTGGCGCTGCCGCTGGCCGACAGCACGCTCCCGGTTTGCGGGTGGTCGGCAAGCAATCGTTTCGCGAGCTGCGCGTAATGCCCGACCGGCCATTCCTTGAGCGGATTCGCCGAATTGAGCGAGAGATGAATGGCACCCTCGGGCACGGTCGTTTCCGCCCATTTCATCGCGGCGGCCGGCACGCGAAGATCGAATCGTGCCGGCGCCAGCGCGAAACCCGCGGCGGTCAACGCCTGGCGTCGCTGCTCGAAGACCGGCAGTTCGGAGTCCGGCTTCGGCAGCCAATGGGAAACGAGCCACGAGTTCCAGAAATGCCGCCGGCCGCCGAGCAGAGCGAGCCGGTGCCGCGCGCCGGTCAACGCCGTCAGGATGATCGAGCGATCCGCCGCGCTGAGGTTGATCGCCACGTCGAAGCGCTCGCGACGCAGGCCGGCCAGCACCCGCCGATGTTCGCCCAGCGACCGCCGGCCAGGCATCAACTCGAGCGGCCAGAGACGGTCGGCGCACCCCGCCAGGGCCAACACTTCCGCGGCGACCGGAGTGGTGAGTACATGCAATGCCGCTGTGGCGTAATGCCGGCGGATTTCCCACAGCGCGGGGAGCAGGTGCACGGCGTCGCCGAGGAAGCCGAGATCGACCACAATTACTTTGCGGGCGTCGCGCGTCGTGTTGTAGAAGTCCGCCAGTTCCACGGCTGTTGCGCCGGGAGTGTCGAATGCCGCGCCCGCGCTGACCATGAAAAAGCTGCCCATCTCCGTTTGCCTGATTTCCGGCGCCGAGGCGCACCGGATCGGGCGTGCTTTGGCGAGCGTCGCCGAGTGGGCGGGCGAGGTCATCGTGGTGCTTAACGAAGAGGTCCACGACGGCACCGAGGAAATCGCGCGGCGGCATGGGGCGAAGGTTTATCGCGAACCGTGGAAGGGGTTCATCGGCCAAAAAAACTCCGCCGCTGACAAGGCCACGCAGTCGTGGCTGCTGAACATTGACGCGGACGAAGTGGTCTCGCCGAAGTTACGGCAGGAAATCACGGCCTTGATCGAGCTACCCGCCACGCCACGTGCGGCCTGGGAATTTCCCCGTTGCACGTTTTACTGCGGGCGCTGGATTCGCCACGGTGACTGGTATCCCGATCGCGTGTTGCGGCTCTGGCGACGCGGGGCGGCGCACTGGGCCGGCGAGGAACCGCACGCGCGTTTGCAGGTGGAAGGATCGATTGGCCAGCTGCACGCGGACCTGTTGCACTTCAGCAATGAAAGCATCGCGCGGCAGATCGCCAAGATTGTGCCGTATCAGGCAGAGTTCGTGAAGCGCCGGGCCGCCGGGGGCTACGCGCTAGGCGTGTTCGCCTTGGCGGTGCGTCCCGGCTGGCGCTTCCTGCGGGCCTACGTTTTTCGGCTGGGATTTCTCGACGGCTGGCAGGGCTTTTACATCGCCGGCCTGAGCGCCTTCTCCACGCTGACCCGCTACGCCCTGGTGCGTGAAGCCCGCCTGCCGCAAGGAGGCCCGCCGTGAGCGCGCCAACGCTGGGCCTGATCGTCAACACCTGCAACCAGCCGGACTACCTCGGTCGCGTGCTGGCCGCCGTGTCCGGCCAGTCGGAAGCGCCGCAGGAAGTGATCCTCGCCGACGACGGCTCCGCCGACGACACGCGCCGGCTCTTCGGGCGTTGGGCGCAGGAGCAGTCGAGCCGATGCGAACAGGTCTGGCAGGAGCGTCAAGGTTTCCGCCGCGCCCGCATCCTGAACCTGGCCATCGCACAGGCTCAGGCCGACTACGTCGTGTTTCTCGATGGCGACACCGTGCCGCATCCGCAGTTCATCGCGGACCACCGGGCGCTGGCGCACCCTGGCTATTTCGTTCAGGGCCATCGCGCGCTGGTCGAATCCCAAGCATCGAAATGGTTTGGCACACGCCAGTTCGCCTTCGACCGCCGGCAGACAATCCTCCGCTGGCAACTGCGCGGACTGAAACACGCCTTCCGCTGGCCCCGCCCCCAGAGACGCATCCGCGCCGATCTCGACGGCATCCGCGGCTGCAACCTCGGTATCTGGCGTGCCGACCTGCTGCGAGTCAATGGCTACGACGAAGAGTTCACCGGCTGGGGGCGCGAGGACTCCGAGTTGGCGGTGCGTCTGATGAACAACGGCGTGCGCCGGCTCGATGTCCGCGGCTGGGCCTGCTGTTTTCACCTCTGGCACCTGCCCGCCAGCCGCATCGGCTTGGCCAACAATGACAGCCGGCTGGCAACCGCCATCGCCAACCACGCCACGCGCTGCGAACACGGCTTGAACCAGCACCTCGTGGCCGCCGACGCCTGAAACCTTGTGGAATCGCCGCTGCGCATTCTCCAGTTCAACTCGCGCCTCACCGGCGGGGACGTGACACACCCCGTTGGACACGGCGCGCCTCCTTCACGCCCGCCAGCCACACCGCTTCGATCGGAGATGACGGCCTTTCGGCGCTGGTCGATTTGGCGGTTGCACGGCC
The DNA here is from genome assembly GCA_021823625.1 of bacterium. Lineage (GTDB taxonomy): Bacteria > Verrucomicrobiota > Verrucomicrobiia > Limisphaerales > J093 > DSVZ01. The sequence goes on from JAKANS010000064.1 coordinate 12,965, forward strand.
GTGTGCCGTGAGGTTGAATGAGGAGGCGATGGCTCGGCGACAATTCCAATTCCGGCTGGATAACTCGACCTACGTGGTGGTGGACTTGCTGTTGATCCAAGGCCACGTCGTGAGCTTTGTGGTTCGGCTCATGGCGGTGCGGCTGGGCGGCGATGTCAACGTGGCGCGGTACGACACCGCTCACGGGATGGCGCATCGGGACGAGTTGGGAGCGCGTATCGGCCTGGTCCGCAAAGTCTGGTTTCCGGACCGTTCACCGGCCGAAGTCTTCTCGCTCGCGATCGCCGATTTCAAATCGAACTATGAAAACTATCTCGCAAACTTTGACCGGAACTAGGCTGAAAACTTGCCGCCTGCCGGCGGACTGGCCGCGGTTGCCCGCCGGCAAGATCAGTATTCGCGATGTTGAGCGATTGATTCGATCCTACGGCGGAAAGCCCGTGGACCCGGCGACCAAGCGACGCCTCATCGCCTCTGGCAACTGGGGCATGCCCAAGGAATGACGGCTCCGGGCGCGCTGCGAGTCCTGCAACTCAACTCGCTGCTGACCGGTGGGGGCACGGATGACCAGTGCGTGAAACTCGCGGCCCAGCTTCATCGGCGCGGGGTACGAGTCTGTTTGGCCGGCCCGACTGGACGCGAGTTCTCCCGCGTGGCGCGCGAATTGGAAGTGCCGTTCGTCGCCACGCCGGCGAGCAAGCTCGGATTCATCCTGGCCGCCGCGAAACTGGCACGACGCGAGCGCGCACAGATCGTGCATGGCCATCACGGGCGCGACATCTGGCGCACGGTATTTGCGGCGCGGTTGTCGGGGGTGCGGCCGAAAGTCGTGCTCACGCGGCACCTCGCCAAAAGCCCCGGCTCGCCGCTAAGCCGGCGATTCCTGCTCGGCCAGGTGGATGCCTTGATCGCGGTGTCCCAGTTCGTGGCGCAGGTTTTGCGCGAAGGCCATTACGAGCCGGACTCGCCGGTCACGGAACGGCGCGCCCGCCCGCCGATGCACGGAGATTTTTCCAAAATTCGCGTCATTTACGGCGGCATCGACACGGACCGCTTCCGACCGATCGACGCTGGCAATGCCGTGGTCGCCCGCCTGCGCGCGGAATGGGGGCTTGGGCCGGAGCACTTCGCGTTCGCCGCCGTGGGTGGCTATGACCTGCCGCTGGGCAAAGGCCAGCGCCAATTTCTGCAAGCGGCGGCACGGATCCACGAAAGCGTACCCTGGGCCCGCTTCCTGATCGTCGGCCGGGGAACCATGGCGGATTTGCTGCGAGCGGAAATCGACCGGCTCGGTCTGACGGGCAAGGCGTGGCTCACGTCGTGGTGCGCCGACATGCCCGCTGCGATGAACGCGATCAACTGCTTGGTGCACTCCCAGATCGGCACCGAGGCAATGCCTGGCGTGGTGTTTGAGGCGCAGGCCTGCGGCCGGCCGGTGATTGCGTCCGACCTGGACGGCATTCCGGAAGCTATGGCCGTTGGCGGCCTCGGCCGGCTCGTGAAACCGGGTTCGGTCGAAGAACTCGCGCGGGCGATGGCAGAGCAGGCTGCCACAACATCACTTGACTTATCCCGGCGCGGCGAGATGCACGGCAGGGTTGCCGCGGCTTTTTCCGTATCGATCTCTGCCGCGAACCACGCGGCATTCTACCGTTCGCTGCTGTCGAGGGAGCGGTCGGGGTGTTTTCCCCTTGTCGCTGACCGCTCTGAGCCGCACAATCGCCGAGAAATTAGTCCGTTCATGGAACGTTCAGGTGATGAAACACCACGCATTCGGGCGCTGCTTTGTTGGTTTCATCGCCACTGCGACGCCTCCCATACACGGTCAGCATATTGACACACAGCCCGAAAGACGAGCCTATGAAGCCAGACAAGCCAGCGCCCCTGGATGCAAAGGAACTCGTATGGGAATTCTTCCGCAGGAAGCATGAGGGTTTCTTTGCAGAGGTCGGAGCTAATCACCCAACAGAAGGTTCCCAGACCTGGCTGCTGGAGCAGAACGGTTGGCGTGGCCTGTTGGTGGAGCCACAGGAGAAGTATTTCCTGTTGCTCAAGGCGTCGCGCCCCAACTCCGTCGTCATCCGTGCGGCATGTTCATGTCCGGGCAAGGTGGGTATTGCGCAGCTCCACATTCCTGAAGAAGAACTAGAGGGTTTCGCGACGCTGAAAAGGAACGTGGACGACCACGGTATCATGTATCGCCGAATAGAGCATGTTGAGGCTCGCACGCTGGACTCCTTGTTGGAAGAGGCTGGGAGTCCGAAGGTTGACTTCCTGTCGGTCGACACAGAAGGCACGGAACTTGACGTTTTACAGGGCTTCGACCTCCAACGACATCAGCCCGGGTTGGTTTTGATTGAAGATAAGGGCCAGTCGCTGACGAAGCATCGTCATCTGCGCGCTCACGGCTACAAGCTCGTAAAGCGAACGGAACTCAACAATTGGTATGTGCCGGTCGCGACGACCTTCCGAATGACGACCCCTCTCGAGCGTTTGATGCTTTGGCGGAAGGTCTTCCTTGGCATGCCGTTTCGGAGGTTCCGCCACTGGCGGCATCACCGAGATCGGCAAGGGTCATAGGTCAGCACGCTGATGTGCGCAAATGACCTACGACACTTTTCTCTTTTTCGATGAACTAGAACTCCTGGAACTGCGCTTGGAGGAACTGTCCAGCGTGGTTGATCGGTTCGTGCTGGTGGAGTCGACTCGAACTTTCAGCAACCAGCCAAAGCCGCTGATATACAAAGAGAACCGCGATCGCTTCGCCCGGTTCGCACCGAAAATCGTTCATGTCGTTGTCGAGGATACCGAGCGGGCTGTTCGAGACTGGGCGCCGGAAGGCAAGCTGCGCTTTGCCATAGAAGATCACGACCGCCGCGCAATCAGTCGCGGTCTCCAAGGCTGCTGTCCAAGCGACCTCATCCTCACCGGAGACGTGGATGAAATCCCGCGCGCGGAGGTGGTTCGCGCCTGTTCGCAGCGGGTGTTCCGGGACACGCCGGCAGCGAGGATGTGGAGCGCATGGCTACGGCAACCGTGGGTCGTGCGACACTTCCGCAATCTATTCAAGAAGCACCATCCTTTGGTGACGGTGTTCGAGCAGCGGATGTACTACTATTTTCTGAACTGCGCCTGCGTGAACAAGCCGTGGTGGTCGGGAACGCGGATGGTCTCTTATCGCGATTTTACGTCCGCCTATGATTTACGTCGGTGGAATGGACGGCGACTGCCCAACGCCGGCTGGCACTTCTCGTACATGGGCGGCGCGGAACGAATTCGGCGGAAGATCGCGGCGTACGCGCATCAGGAATTTAACCGCCCTGAGTTCACCGACCCGGAGCGCATTGTGCAGTCCATCAGCAACCTGAAGTACGTATTGGGGGGCGAAACCGAGCTGGCCTGGAACGAAGTCGATGCGTCCTTTCCGCAGTTCATTAGGGAAAACCGGAAGCGCTTTGCGGCCTGGCTGGGGCCGCCATGACTTGAAACTCATTGCGAAACCCGTCAGCTTCCTCTCTGTGGCTGTTGCCTCACCTCTCTGGCGATCGGTTTCGGGTGGCCCGCCAAGATTTGGTTCTGCACCGTCCTTGAAAAGATTCTCACCATGAAGCTCAAGCATTGGGTGCGATTCCTCCTGCAACAAGACACCACGTGGCAGGGCCAATTTGCGGCGCTCAAACCGCTGCTTCTCGGAGATCGCGATGTGGAGCCGTTCGTCGTGGACGTCGGTGCGAACGACGGTTTCTACAATTCCAACTCCTATCCGTTCATCGCGCGTGGCTGGAAGGCATTGCTAGTCGAACCCAATCCTGACGCGTTCGAGCGGGTCCGCCAGCTGCACCGCCATCGCGTCCAAGTTACCCTGATCAATGTCGCCTGCTCCGACCGGGGAGGCGAGCTAAACCTCACGATTTTCGCCGATGACGATGGAGGAAGCCATTCCCGCTTGGGCACCCCACAACCTGCACGTGGTACCGTGGACGCCTTGGCCTCAAGCAGTGTGGTTCCCGTGAAGGTCTTTCGTCTCGAAACACTCTTAGATGGGGAGTGTGCGCCTAGGAACTTCGGCCTGTTGAGTATTGACACAGAAGGGCATGACTATCAGGTGCTGTTGGGAGCCAACCTGTCGCGCTACAAACCGCAGGTAATCATCACGGAAAACACACCCGAGGATGAGGCGAAGTTCGCCCTGTTGCGCCGCCACGGTTACGCGCTCTACGCTGCGCTGCCGTATGACAGCGTGTGGTCCCGAACCGGGGACCTTGGCGGCGGACTTGGGCATGTCGGTGGTTTCGATCTTGAGGGCACGCCTGGTCGCGTGTGAATTCGCGCCGTTCCGGGAAGGCACTGGCTGTACCCGGCTCGTCCCGCCTCTGAAGCTGCTGCGCCTGTTTTTCCGCCTCCATAGACGCCTCAGGCGAGGACGCCTTTGACCACGTTGCCGTGGATGTCGGTGAGGCGGAAGTCGCGGCCCTGGAAGCGATAGGTCAGCCGCTCGTGGTCGATGCCCAGGCAGTGGAGGATCGTGGCGTTGAGGTCGTGGATGTGGACCGGGTTTTCGACCACGTTGTAGCAGAAATCGTCGGTCACGCCGTAACTCAAGCCCGGCTTCACGCCGCCGCCCGCCAGCCAGACGGTGTAGCAACGGCCATGATGGTCGCGGCCGTAGTTGTCCGGTTCGATCTTGCCCTGGCAATAAACGGTGCGCCCAAACTCGCCCCCCCAGACCACCAGCGTTTCGTCCAACAGACCGCGCTGCTTGAGGTCCTTGACGAGACCGGCGCTGGGCTGGTCGCAGTCCAGGCACTGCTCGCGAAGGCGACGCGGGAGATTGCCGTGCTGGTCCCAGCCGCGATGATAAAGTTGGATGAAGCGCACGCCGCGCTCCGCCATGCGGCGCGCCAAGAGACAATTGGCCGCGAAGCTCCCCGGCTTCTTCACGTCCGGACCGTAAAGGTCCACGATTGACGAGGGTTCCTGGGAGACATCGACCAGATCGGGGACCGAGGTCTGCATCCGAAACGCCATTTCGTACTGGGCGATGCGGGTGTTGATCTCGGGATCGCCCACGGCTTGGAAGTGCTGCGCATTCAGTTGGGCGAGGCCGTCCAACAGCCGCCGCCGTCCGGCGGTGCTGACGCCCGGCGGGTTCGAGAGATAAAGCACCGGGTCGCCGCCGGTGCGGAACTGGACGCCCTGGTACTCGGAAGGCAGGAAGCCGGCGCTCCAGAGCCGCGTGTAGAGCGGTTGGTCGCTTTCCTTGCCGTTCGAGATCATCACGATGAACGCGGGCAGGTTCGCGTTTTCGCTGCCCAGCCCGTAGCTGAGCCACGCGCCCATGCAGGGCCGGCCTGGTTGTTGGAAACCGGTCTGGATGTACGTGATCGCCGGGTCGTGGTTGATCGCCTCGGTATTGACGGTCTTGACGAGGCAAAGGTCGTCCACCACCGAGGCCATGTGCGGGATCAACTCGCTGAGCCAGGTGCCGCTCCGGCCATGCTGCGAAAACTTGAACAGCGATTTCACGCACGGAAACGAGCTCTGGCCCGACGTCATTCCGGTGATGCGCTGCCCCATCCGCACCGAGGCCGGCAGCTCGGTGCCGTGCAGTTTTTCCAGCGCGGGCTTGTAGTCGAACAAGTCGATCTGCGAAGGCCCGCCCGCCATGTGCAGGTAAATGACGCGTCTGGCCTTCGGCGCGAAGTGCGGTACCCCGGGCAGGCCACCTACGCGTTTGAGCGTGGCGGCGGTGCTGGCCAGCAAGACGGGATTCAGCAACGAGCCGAGCGCCACGGTGCCAATGCCCGTGGCCAGCCGGCCGAAGAAATGCCGTCGGGTCAGTTGCAGGCGATGCTCGCGAATCGGGTCCATGTCAGTGCGGGTCAACCATTGGTCATCGTTTCGTCCAGGTTCAGGAGCAGGCTGGCAATGTTGCTCCAGGCGGCCAGTTCGGCGGGGTCGAGTCCCGCGCGGGCCTTGAAATCGCCAACGCTCAGGAGCTGGGCGGCGGCGTCCCGGCTGGCGCGGTATTCGGCGAGTTGGGCGTTCAGGACACCAAGTAAAATGCGCATTTCCTCCGCGGTGGGCACGCGCGCGGTAGCCAGTCGAAAGCCGTAAGCGAGACGGTGCTCCGCGTCCTGTCCGCCCTCGGTGAGGATGCGTTGCGCCAGGCCGCGCGCGGCTTCGACGATCGGCCGGTCATTCAGGAACGCCAGCGCTTGCAGCGGCGTGTTGGTCCGCGGTCGGCGGACCACGCAGTACTCCCGCGTCGGCGCATCGAAGATCAACATATTGGGCGGCGGACTCTGGCGCTTCCAGTACATGTACAAACTGCGGCGGTACTGGGCCTCACCTCTGTCGGGAACGTATTTCTGCGAGTTGTTGAACGAAACCGCCTCCCAAAGTCCTGACGGCTGGTACGGCTTCACGCTGGGGCCACCGACCTTTTCAACGAGCAACCCGCCGAGGTACAACGCCGTGTCGTGGAGCACTTCGGCGTCCAGCCGGAAGCGCGGGCCGCGCGCGAGCAGGCGGTTCTCCGGATCGTGGGCGAACTGCGCGGGCGTGACCCGCGAAGATTGCCGATACGTGGCCGAAGTCACGATCAGCCGGTGAATGTGCTTCATGTCCCAGCCGCTCCGCTCGAACTCGGTGGCGAGCCAGTCGAGCAACTCGGGATGGGACGGTCGCTCGCCTTGCACGCCAAAATCCTCCGTCGTCTTCACCAGCCCGACGCCGAAGTGCTGTTGCCAAAACCGGTTTACGATCACCCGCGCCGTCAGCGGGTGCTCCGGGCTGACCAGCCACTCCGCGAGGCCCAGCCGGTTGGTCGGCGCGCCGGCGGGCAGGGGAGGCAGGACGCCCGGCACGCCCGGCTGGACCGGGTCGCCGGGCTTGTCGTACTCGCCGCGCATGAGCAGGAAAGTGTCGCGGGGCTTGGCGACTTGCTTGGCGACGAGCGTGGTGGGAATGGCGGCGTCGATGGCGACTTGCTCCTCGCGCCAGGTGGCGAGTCGGGCGAACAAATCGCGAAACTCCGGCGATTGCTGCCGGCGGTACGCGTCGCGGACTTCCGCGCGCCAGTCGCCATCCGGTTGCGCCGTGGCGGAGAGGATGGCCGCCACGCGCGGCGGCGGCGTGTCGCCGCTGCCAACGATCGGGCTGAACGAAAAGTATTTCGCGCCCTGGTAATTCACCATCTTGACCAGGAGCCGGTTTTCGCCGGGTTCGAGTTCGACGCCGAAGCGCGTTCGCACGCCGGGGTATTCCTCGGGCTGGGCGTGTTCGAGCACCAGCTTGTCGTTGAGCCACACCTTGAAAACGTCATCTGCGCGCAACGCGATCTCCAGATGCGTGGCGACCTGGGAGTGGATGCGGCGGAACAGGTAGTACGCGCCGTGAACGCCGTGCAGTTCATTCACGAGCAAATGCGTGCCGCCGTCGGCCAAATCGCTGCGGGCGCTCCAGCGGATTTCTTCGCGCACGCCGGGATAGGCGCGGTCGAAGTCGAGTTTCAGCTCCGGCTCGTAAGGTTTCGCCAAGCCGGCCGCGAGGCCGTCGGTTTTGAACGGCCCGATCACTTGCCAAGGTTCAAAGCGTGGCGGATGCAGCGCGCGCACCAAGTCGGCGCCTTGCGCCGCAGCCAGCCGAAAGTGACCCAAAGCGCGGTGCGTCTTGTCCGCTTCGAACTTAAGCCGCACCCGCAATTCCGCGCCGGTGGCGATGGTCACTGGCTCGCCCAGCACAAACTGAGCTTGATGCGGCGCGGTCGCGGCGTCGCCACCGACGCTCCAGCCGGTGTCGGCCTTGCCGTCGATCGCGCGCCCGACCTCGTGGTCGCCATCGCGGGCGTCGGCCACCGCGAAAGCGAACGTGAGCTTCTGCGGTTTGGCGTCGGCGCCGGCCGGGACCAGCTCGGCCTCGAATTCGGAGAGCTGAAACCGGCCGTCTTCGGCGCGGGCGCTGGATTTGTGGGGGAGCGAATCGTGCGGCAAAGCTTCGAGGCGCAGGCCGGCGAGTTGCCCCGGTGCCGGCTTGAAGGTCAGCTCGTAAATGTCGATCTCCGGACTCGCGCCGCTGGCGAGCACGGACTGGTCGGCTTCAATCTGGAGTTGTGCGCCGTTGGTCAGCGCCGACTTGGCGTTGACGGGTGCGAGGTTGGTCCAACCCGCGGCGAGACGGCGATTCCACTCGCCCGCCCAGACCTGCTGGCTTTCGTCCAGTTTGACCTCGGGTCCTTCGACGCGGGCTTGGGCCTTGGCGATCTGGTTCTTGAGCCAGGCGAGCCGGTCGGTTTGCTTCGGCGAAGGCAGTTTGATGAACGGGTCGGGGTTTGGCCGGTTGCCGTCCATGATCGGCTCGTCGAGTTGGTTGAAAAACGCGTAAAGCCCGTAGTATTCGCGCTGCAGGATCGGGTCGTATTTGTGGGTGTGGCAGCGGGCGCACATCAGCGTGAGCCCCATCCAGGTGGTGCCGGTGGTTTCTAAGCGATCAAAGGCGTACTTCGCGGCGTATTCGGCCTCGATGGCGCCGCCTTCGCCGGTGCTCAGGTTGCAGCGGATGTAGCCCGTGGCGATTTTCTGGTCGGTCGTGGGATTGGGCAGGAGGTCGCCGGCGAGTTGCTCGACGGTGAACTGATCGAACGGCTTGTTCTCATTGAACGCCTTGATCACCCAGTTGCGGTAAGCCCAGATGTCGCGCTGCGAGTCGATGTGGTAGCCGTGCGAATCGGCGTAGCGAACGGCGTCCAGCCAGTAGCGGGCAGCGTTCTCGCCATAACGCGGCGAGGCAAGCAGCCGGTCCACCAACTTGTCGTAGGCGTCCGGGCTCTGGTCGGCGAGGAAGCGGTCCACTTCCTCGATGGTCGGCGGCAGACCGGTGAGGCCGAACGAGGCCCGCCGGGCCAGCGTGGTCTTGTCGGCTTCGGGGGCGGGCTTCAAACCCTCCTTTTCGAGGCGGCTCAGGACGAAGCGATCGATCTCGTTCCGCGGCCACCGCTCGTCTTTGACGGCTGGCAGCGCGGGCCGTTGCGGTTTGACGTAGGCCCAGTGCTCCGGCCAGTCGGCGCCCGCCGCAATCCAGGCCTTGAGTTTCTCGATCTGCTCGGCGGACAGCTTCTTGCCCGACTTGGGCGGGGGCATCACGTCGTCTTCGTCCGCGGTGGTGATGCGCGCGACCAGGGCGCTGTGCGCGAGGTCGCGCGGCACGATGGCGCGGTCGCCATTTTTGAGCGCCTGGAGCGCGCCGGCCTTGGCGTCCAGGCGCAACCCAGCTTTGCGCGCCTGCTCGTCCGGTCCGTGGCAGGCGTAGCAGTTGTCCGACAGGATCGGGCGGATGTCGCGGTTGAAATCCGGACCCGCCGCAGCGGGCGACGCCAAGACCGCTCGCGGCGCGAGGATGGTCGCCGCGACGATAAACATGCTCCAACCGGATGCCCATAAGCGTTGCATTGCTGAGCGACTACTGTAGCAAATAAGCAAAAGGAACAAAGCGTTTTTTCCGGTTGGCGACCGCGAACCGGCGGAAGCACGACGGCGGGGAGGGCCTTTGGCGACGAGAGGGACCGGTGGCGGGCGGTGCCTTGTCAAGGCGGGGCGAAGGCCGCAGAGTGCGGTCCGATGCTCGGCAGTGTCATCAACGGCGCCTTCATCCTGCTCGCCGGTCTGGCGGTCGGCTTGCGTGTGCCGGAAATCCCCGGCGCCACACAGCGGCGAATCCAGGTGGCCCTGGGCGTGCTGACGTTGGGGTTGGGTTTTCACGTGATCTGGCGGGGCGTGAACGGTTCGGCGCTGCAGGTTTTGCAGCAGACGTTGGTGCTGTTACTGGCGTGGGTGCTGGGCAAACTCAGCGGGCAATTGATCGGCCTGCAGCGCTCCTTGAACGGTCTTGGCGGCTACGCCCGCGAACGCCTTACCCGGCACGGAGGATCGCCTGGTGATGTGTTTGCCGCCGCGACCGTGGTCTTTTGCCTGACCCCGCTGGCGGTGGTCGGCCCGGTGCAGCAAGCGCTTGGCGATGACGGGCGGGGTTTGCTCCTCAAGTCGCTCGTGGATGGCCTGGCGGCGCTGGCGCTCATCCGTACCTGCGGCCAGGGCGTCACGCTGGTGGCGGTGCCGGTCGTGGCCGTCCAAGGTTCGCTGGCCTTGCTTTTGGGCGGTTTGCGGGGCTGGGTCGCAACGGTGCGGGTGACCGACTCGATTTACGCGACCAGCGGTCTGCTGCTCGTGGCGGTCGCGTTGGTGATGCTCCAGGTCATGCGGGTGCGCCTGGCGGATTATCTGCCGAGCCTGGTCTGGGCAGGTTTCCTCGGCTGGATGCTTCTGTAGATCCCGAAATGTGCTGGCGTCGTCGTCCCGGTCAGAAATCGATGGACCATATCCGTTCGTGATCTGCGTCCGAAATGGTTTCTGCGGTGGCACTCGGGATTGCATTTGTCTCTGCACTCTACCGGGCCTAAGTTGCGCGTAAATCAGCCCTGGGTGAGTCATGGACGATTCAGGCCGGAGATCGCGAGCCGCGGCAGGGGATGGGCTCAGCCGGGCAGCAACCCAAGCACAAAAGCGTACTCCGGCGACCATCAGACGCGTCCCATGAAGGCCATTCTCGTCAAATCCGACAACCTGTTGTCCGATCCCGCCACACCTTGGGAAGTCTTGAAGGCACTGGTTGAGGAGCTCAAAGCTGCGTTCGAGTTCGGAGAAGCGGCGCGCGGGTTGCGCCGGCTTGAAGAATTGCACTTTCCTTGGCGTTTCATCCGTCAACCCCCCGAAGAACTGCCGCCAGAACTCCGCGAGCAACGACGCGCCGTGGCGGTGTGGGTTCAGCAGCAACTCGCCTTTTGCACTTACAAGGATGACAACGTGCACGCCGCGATCCGCCTGCCGGCGGCGCTCCAAATCCTGGAAGACCTGGGGCTGCGCGATCCCGAACAGCGCGATGCACAGACCATCAGCCTGGCTGGTGCCGTGTACAAACGGCTCTGGCAGTACCGACACAAGGTCGAAGACCTCTATGCGAGCCTGGCCTTTTACGAGCGAGCCTGGCAGGTCGCACCCGAGCAGGACCTTGGCTACGGCGGGGTCAACGCCGCTTTCCTGCTGGACGTGCTGGCCCACGATGCCCGCTCGGCCGCGCTGAAAGCCAACAGTTCAACCGCCGAAGCAGACGCCCTGGCCGATCGCGCATACCGACTTCGGCTTGAGGTTCGCGAAACAGTTCTGCGCGCGCTCGAAACCGCGTCCGGACGGAGCCGGGAACTGTGGTGCCAGGGGATTCTCGCGGAAGCCGCGTTCGGTCTGGCACTGAGGCCGGGTCTGCCGCGCGCGCAAGCCGCCGGGTTGTTCGCGGAGGCCGGGCGGTGGCTCGCAGACGCGACGCGCGCCCAGAAGACCCCCTGGCATTTGCAGGCCACGGTGCGTCAGTGCATCAAGCTGGCCACGCTCGCCGGCGTGAAACCGCCGCGACGGACGGAGCGCCCCGAGGAATGGCACCCCGCCTGGCAGGCACTCCAACCGTTGTTGGGCGCCCGGGCGTTTGGCACCATCACGGCGCATGGCGGCAAGGTGGGGTTGGCCCTTTCGGGCGGGGGCTTTCGCGCCTCCTTGTTTCACCTCGGTGTGCTGGCCCGTCTGGCCGAGATGGATGTGCTGCGTCGCGTGGAAGTCCTGTCCACCGTGTCCGGCGGCAGCATCGTCGGGGCGCACTATTATCTTGAATTGAAGCGGCTCCTGGAAACGACCGCGGACGCCGACCTGACGCGCGAGCATTACCTCGAGGCGGTGCGTCGCGTGCAACACAACTTCCTGCATGCCGTCCAGCAGAACCTCCGCGTGCGCGCGCTGGGCAGTTGGTGGTCCAACTTCAAGGTCGCCGTCAGCAGCCTCGGCATTCCCTGGCGGCGGCGCCACACGCGCAGCATCCAACTCGCCCGGTTGTATCAACGATACATCTACGATCAGGTGCCGGTCCTCATTCGCGAAAGCGACGAACTCGCGCTGGCCGACCAGAAAATCGCGCCGTTGGGCGAAGGTCCCAAAGAGGAATTCCGGCCCGCCCAGGCAAACTGGCGCCGCGAAGCGAAGGTGCCGGTTCTGTTGCTCAACGCGACCAGCCTCAACTCCGGCCACAACTTTCAATTCACCGCCAGTTTCCTCGGCGAACCGCCCAGCTTGACCGGCGCCGCCGTGGACTTGAACGCGCGTTATCGCCGCGTTTATTACGACGATCTGAGTGACGAAGCGCTGCGCCGCTACCCGCTGGGCCAGGCGGTGGCGGCTTCGGCGTGTGTGCCCGGTTTGTTCGAGCCGTTGGAGTTGTACAACCTCTATCCGGGCGAACACGTACGGCTGGTGGACGGCGGTGTTCATGACAACCAAGGCGTGGCCGGCCTGCTGGACGAAGACTGCACGTTGATCCTGTGCAGCGATGCCTCGGGCTGCATGGACGACCAGAGCAACCCTGACCCCGGCCGGCTCGGGGCGTTGCTTCGCACGTCGTCAATTCTGCAGGACCGGGTGCGCGAAGCGCAGTTTCAAGATCTCCAGGCGCGCTGCGAAGCCGGCACGCTCGATGGCCTTTTCTTCATCCATCTCAAACAGGACCTCGATCCAGACCCCATCGACTGGGTGGACTGCCAGGATCCCACACCGGCGCGGCCGTTGTGCAACCTCACCCCGTATGGCATCGACCGCGACCTGCAATTGCACCTGGCGAATTTGCGCACCGACCTGGATTCCTTCACCGAAGTCGAAGCCTACGCGCTCATGCAAAGCGGATACGAAATGACCCGGCACCAGTTCGAAGAACTGGCGCGGGCGGAATCGGCCGCGCGCGGCGAGGCGCCTCCCAGTGCCGCGGAATGGTGTGGCTTCATGGCGGACGCCCCCGTCGGCGAGTGGCCGTTTCAAGTCCTGGCCAAGCTGCTGCAGAAGCCGAAACAAACGAGCGACAAACGCCGCGCGGACTTGGAAAAGCAGCTCGCGGTGGGCGCCCAGGCGGCCTTCAAAATCTGGCGGCTCAACCCTGTGCTGGGCGTCCTCGCCAAGGCCGGCGCGGTGGCGGCCGTGGTCATCGCCATTGTGCTCGTCACGCTGAACTGGAACCGGCAGTTCGAGGTGGGCGGATTCACCCTCAAGTCGGTGCTGTTCGGCGTCGGCCTGCCGCTGGCGGCGTGTGCCGTGCCGGCGTTGGCGTGGTTGACGCCGCTGCGCCACGCGAAGAGCTTTTTGCTCAACCTGACGCTCATCACGGTCGGCTGGCTGCTGGCCTGGATTCACCTCTGGATTTTCGACCGCTTGTTCCTCAACCGCGGCAAGGTGCAACGGCTGCTCCGCCTGCCGACGAGTTGAAGACGCATGGCGAACGAAACGGCGGAACCCGCCAGTGGCGGCACGACCCGCGCTGTTGTGGTCGGGTTGGGGTGGGAAGAGCAGGCAGCGATTCGCGGTGAAGGATGGCGCGCGGCGCGGTTGCACGCGCCTCCGTCCGTAGTGATTTTGCTCGAAAGCCGTCGGTTGGCAGGTGTGGAATCAGCTTATGACTGCGTCAAAAGGTGTCTCGCGGCCCAGCCCCGTCCCCAGCGTGCGGCGTGCTGTGGTGGTTCTTGGTCTGTTCCTCCTGGCGACGGTGAGGGTTGCCGCGGCGGAAGCACCGTCCGCTTTCGCTCCGGCGCCGGGTCGGCTGGCGCACTGGGACTTCAACGAACCTGGCTTCGCCACCGACGACGGCCGGGCGCCCAGTCTCGTGCGGGGAGTCACGAACGCGCCCAGTCTGGACGGCCTGGCGGCCTCCTTCGCCAACACGAACGGGGCGACCTCGCTCCAGTACCGCGTTGCCGAGGCGGACGGGCGGCTGAACTTCGGTCTGCCCACCGGCGGCTTGCGGTTGCTGTTCCAGCCAAGCTGGTCGAGCTCCGACCCCCTGGCGTTGCCCGGCTACGGCTGGGGGCGTGGGCCGACCCAGTGGGCTCGCCTGTTTGAAATCGCCGACACCAACGGCGCGCCCTTGCTGGCCCTTACGATCGATCCGGCGGGGAGCAACCTGGTGATCCAGGCGCGCGGAACCGACGGCGTGTTCCGCACCAATTTTCAGACCCGTATCGTCTGGACGCGAATGCAGGCCGCGTTGCGCCGCCCCAGTCCGCTGCCCTGGCATGAAGTGGTGTTGAGTTACTCACGCACCAACACCCTCCTGGTGGTGGACGGCAATCAGATGCAGGACTGGCAAACCAAGCGCTGGACTGGCCCCGGCGCGGCCTTATCTGCAGCGCCGAAGGACCTCACCTTCTGCGTCGGCTCGGCCAGCACCGGCGAATGGCCGGCGCAAGGCTTGATCGATGAACTGGAGACCTACGAACGCCCGATCAGCCCCCTGGACACCTACTTTTACCGCGCCTCCGCGGCCTTGACGGCGGCGGTGGGCACTTCGCCGCCCAGCGTGAGCCTGCGCTGGTTCAGCGTGGCGGAGGAACCGACTTTGGTGTGCCGGCGATTGGCGGGGGATGCGGCGTGGACCACGCTCACAAACCGCCTCTTTGGCCTTTCGTTCGTGGACTCCAGCGCGGAGCTGCGGTTGGGCGAACGTTACGAATACGAAATCGGTCCGCGCAGCATCACGGTCAGCCTGGAGGGGCGACCGAAGGAACACCGCGGACGCGTGATCGTCCTTGTCGAACAAAGCGTGGCCAACGGCCTGGCTTCGCAACTCGAACAGCTTCGGTCCGATCTCGTCGGCGACGGCTGGACGGTCTTGATGCACGAGGCGCCGCGCCACCGGGACGACGCGTGGAATGCACAGGCCGTCAATTCCCAGTACATTGCGGACCTCGCCCGCACGAAGGCGCTGATTCAGGCCGATTACACCGCCGCGCCGGCCGACACCCAGGCGGTGTTCCTCATCGGCCACGTCACGATTCCGTATTCGGGCGTGAACTACGAAGACGGCCATTGGGAAATGAACGGCGCCTGGCCGGCCGATAGTTACTACGGCGACATGGACGGCCGCTGGTCCGATTCGGTGGTGAACACCGGTGCCAATTTACGCGACCCGATCCGCCGCAACGTGCCCGGCGACGGCAAGCTCGACGCCAACACCTTCAAGGACTACATCACCACGCCTTCGGGCGAGAACGGCCTGGAACTGGCTGTAGGAAGGATCGACTTCGCGCGCCTGCCGGCGTTCAAGTCGTCATCGGAACTGGCTTTGCTGCGGCAGTACTTGGGCAAAGACCATCGCTATCGCATGAAGGAAATCCGGTTCGACAACGCGGCAATCGCGGGCGCGTATTTCTCCGGCACCTTCAGCGGCACCGGCCAATCCATCTACTTGAACGCGCTTGCCGCCGGCACGCGGCTTGGCGGCCTGGGTCTGGTCCTGCACGGCGACGCCTTTCAAGGCTCGCCCTCAGCGCTGTGGGCCTTCCAGGGGGGGTACGGTGCCAACGACACGCTGCACAACAATCCTGCGGACGCCGCCGCCCAGGGCATCGCGCCGGTCACCACCGCGTTGCTGGCCACGACCTTGCCGGAACCGTACGTCGCTTTCTACCTGTTGAAAGGCTCGTACTTCGGCGATTGGAACCTCGCCGGCAACGGGCTGCTCCGGGGCCTGCTGGCCACCCCGAACTACAGTCTGGCCGCGTGTTGGACCATGAACACCGTCTGGCGTTTCGAAACCCTCGCCGTCGGCGAACCGCTCGGCGACGGCTTGGTGCGCACGGCGCGCGGTGTGGCGAGCACGCGTACGACGTTTCTGCTGGGCGATCCCACGTTGCGGGCGCAAGTGACCGCGCCTCCGCCGCGCGCCGCCGGCCGGAAGCGTCCCACCGGGGCGGTCGAGGTGACGTGGGGACCCTCGGCGGAGGCCACGGCGGGCTACTTCGTTTACCGCTCAGTCAAAGGTCTCGATGGACCGTTCGAGAAAATCACGCCCACACCGGTCAGGGTGGCGGGCTTTCTGGATTCAGATGCGCCGGCCGCCAGGAAGCTTTACCAGATTCGCGCCGCGCGACTCGTCGTGACTGGCTCGGGTTCGTTCACCAACTTGAGCCAGGCCGCTTTTGTCACGGTCAAATGAGGCGCGACACCTTGCCTGGGTGGGCGTCGTGTTGTCTTGAATGGCGGAAAGAGGCCCAGGCGGATGCGCTCACGAATAGCCGCGCCGGGCCGGCCTTGCGGGCCGCGCTTGCGCTTGCCAACCCTCCAGCCCCCGCCTACTAGGTGCGGATGCGCATCGTCGTCGCGATCACCGGCGCCACCGGCATCCTGTACGCCCAGCGGTTGCTGGACAACCTGGATCCGCGCCAGCACGAGATTCACCTGGTGGTGAGCCGTTACGCGCGCCAGGTGATCGCCGAGGAACTCCCCGACGGCCTGCGTCTCCCCGAAGGCGTGGTCACGCACAACCTCGCCAGCATGGACGCCCCCTTCGCCAGCGGCTCGAACGCCTTCGACGCGATGGTGGTCATTCCATGCACGATGGGGACGATGGGCCGCATCGCGCACGGCCTCAGTGAGGATTTGCTGCTGCGCACGGCCGACGTGATGCTCAAGGAAAAGCGGCAACTCATCCTGGTGCCGCGCGAAACGCCGTTGAGTCTGGTGCAGGTGAAAAATATGGAGTTGTTGCTGCTCGCCGGTGCGACCCTCCTGCCCGCCAACCCCTCCTTTTACAGCCATCCGCAGAGCATCGTCGAAGTCGTGGATACCGTGGTTGCCCGCGTGCTGGATCACCTGGGGGTGGCGCACCGGCTGATGCCGCGTTGGCGGGCAGAACCGGAGTGAGAGAACCAGCCGGGTTGGGAAGAAGATGGTCGGGACGGTGAGATTCGAACTCCCGATACGAATCTCGCCTCACGCCCCCCGGAATTGCGGCGACTGCGCGACGTATGAAGTACGCCATCCGATGCGGCGATAAGACCGCCTCACGCCCCCCGGAATTGCGGCGACTGCGCGACCATCGTCTCGGCCTTCGCCGACGAAGGGATTCGCCCGCCTCACGCCCCCTGGAATTGCGGCGACTGCGCGAGCACGGGGCCAGGAGGCTCAAGCCCTGGCGGAGCCGCCTCACGCCCCCCGGAATTGCGGCGACTGCGCGGCAGAGAGCTTCCTCACATCAGGTTTAATTCACGCCGCCTCACGCCCCCCGGAATTGCGGCGACTGCGCGGTCGGCCAACAGCGCTTCCAGCCGCGCCCGACGCCGCCTCACGCCCCCCGGAATTGCGGCGACTGCGCGGGTTGTCAACAACGCCGTCGCCAAGCACACCTACCCGCCTCACGCCCCCCGGAATTGCGGCGACTGCGCGGTTCGTCCCCGACGAGTGGATGTACCGCTGCGGCCCGCCTCACGCCCCCCGGAATTGCGGCGACTGCGCGAACCGCATGGCTTGGCTGGCGGGGAGACTCTCAACCGCCTCACGCCCCCCGGAATTGCGGCGACTGCGCGCCCAGCCGCCAAGGCTCTTGTGTGGCTCGCAGATCCGCCTCACGCCCCCCGGAATTGCGGCGACTGCGCGTCGCCCTATCGAATGCCACGGGCTGACTCTGACGCCGCCTCACGCCCCCCGGAATTGCGGCGACTGCGCGACCACGCATAAACTATATCCGCAAGACTGTCAAGACCGCCTCACGCCCCCCGGAATTGCGGCGACTGCGCGCACCGGAGATCGGAAGAGCGCCGTGTAGGGAAAGAGGGCAGAGCTCGCCGGTCGCCGTATCGTCAA
>JAKANS010000065.1 GCA_021823625.1 bacterium
TGGCTTCAAAAGGGTTTTGGGGCAGCCCCTCCCCCTTCCGCCCTGGCCCTGGGCGGTGACAGGCTGGTGGCCGTTGCTAGGGGCCAGCCCTTTCTCCCGTGCCATCACCGATTCAAGAACGGCCAGGATCATTGCGACTGGAGCATCGCGAGAAGGGGCGCACGGCCCGGGGGCGTGGGTGCAGCGGCACCGGCGGTATCTGGGAGAAGTCAACGACAGCCAGCGAGCGGCCTGGACCAAGCCGATCGAGGTCTTCCGATCCGGGGGCGCAGCGGACGCAGGAGTTGGCCTTGTATCCGGCCTCGCGACCGATTCCGGAACCCGCGGCGGCCTGCGGAGCGCAGGTGCGCCTGGACGCGCTCGAACTGCGCCGTCCCCGGCAATGGGGGGCGTGCTGGG
The DNA here is from genome assembly GCA_021823625.1 of bacterium. Lineage (GTDB taxonomy): Bacteria > Verrucomicrobiota > Verrucomicrobiia > Limisphaerales > J093 > DSVZ01. The sequence continues at coordinate 400 of JAKANS010000065.1, forward strand.
GGGCGGATCGGTTGGGGCGGCAGTTGGGGGGGAGGCGTTCTGGCGGGAGCGGTTGCCGCTATCCCGGGAGGGGACGGACTGGCGACACGGGTTGCAGACGCTGGTGACGCACCGCTTGCTCGAACCGGGCAGTGAGTGGCGGTTGCATCGGGAGGGGTAGCGGCGCCGCGCGAGGGGCGATCTGTTGGCGGAGGATTTCGGACTGGCGCCGAAGGACAACCTGTCTCGGTGCCTGGACCAGCTCCTGGCCCAGCGAGCGGCGCTCTTCCAGCATCTGCGGAGCCGGTGGGAGGATGGGTTCGGGGGGAAGTTCGCGGTGCTGTTGGATGACCTGACGCGCACGTACTTTGAGCGCGCCCCGCCGTTCCCGCAAGAGGACAAGCGGTCAACGCCCAGACGTTCAGGTTTGCGCTGCGCTCAGACAAGCGGCGCCAGGTGCGGCGTCGGGAGGGGCGCTAACTCGTGCGCAGCAATCTGAGCCCGGAGGATCCGGCGCGGCGCGGGCGGTTCTACATTCAGCTCACGCCCGTGGCGGCGGCGTTTAAGGATTTGAAGGATGACCTGCGTCTGCGCCCGCTCTTCCACCAGGTGGAGTCGCGGATCGCAGCCCCTATCCTCGCCGCGTTCCTGGCCTGCGGTCGGCACGTCAGTTTGCGGCATCGACTGCGGCTGCATGCGCCTGGACTCACCCCGCGAGCCGTGTTGGAGAAGTGCGCCGCCGTCCGGATGCTCGACGTGCATTTGCCCACCACCGACGGGCGGGCGTTGGTGTTCCGGCGCTACACGCAACCGGAGAAGGACCAGCGGATTCTGCTGGCGCAATTGGGTTGGGCGTTGCCGCCCCAACCACCGCCGCGGATCACGGCCACGGGCGAACTGGCCGGAGACTGACTTTGGTGCAGACCTTTTCGGAGCCCAGCCAAGGCACCAACCACTTGCGACGTGTCACCCCCTCCAGTTGCGAAGGTTGGGCTAGCCACTGTGCTGGTCTTGTACCGTGGCGGTATTACTGTCCGCAGGAGCGGTGGGATCTTTCCCCGAACTGCGAGCATAGCTCGTTGGAACACACCACGATGATATCGTGATCAAGAGGCGAGAGTTGGAGTCGAATCCGGCTAAACACGCGCATGTGCAAAGTCGTAATAGCGCTTCCAGTGCACAACGAGGCGAGGCGCCTGCCACCGAGCCTGGCCAAGCTGCAGTGTTTCCTGCAAGAGCATCGCGGGTATGACTATGAGGTGGTCATTGTGGACAACGGCTCGACGGATGGGACACGAGCGATGGCGGAGGAGATGGCGGAAGCGGCTTTGGAGTCAGAAGCCGAGTCAGGCGGTACGCTCACACTGCGCGTCATGCACTTGGACGAAGCGGGCCGGGGCCGGGCGCTCAAGGCGGTCTGGCTTGCGAGCGAGGCGGAGGTGCTCAGTTATATGGACGTGGACCTCTCTACCGACTTGGCGCATTTGCCGGAATTGATCGTCGCCGTGGCGGAGGGTCGGGCAGACATCGCCATCGGCTCGCGCTTGCTGCCTGGCTCACAAACCACGCGCGGCTGGAAACGCAAACTCCTTTCCCGCGGCTACAACTGGCTTTTGCACCGGGCGCTGGGACTGCGGGTGGCGGATGCGCAGTGCGGGTTCAAGGCCCTCTCACGGCGCGCGGCGCAAGCGTTGCTGCCGCAAGTGGTGGACGCCGGTTTCTTCTTCGACACCGAACTACTCGTGCTCGCCCAACGACAAGGCTGGCGCATTGCGGAAGTGCCGGTGCGTTGGGTGGACGATCCCGACAGCCTGGTGCGCCTGCTGCGAACGATCGGGCAGGACTTGAAGGGCGTCTGGCGGCTGCGACACTGAGGCGGAAACGGCGAAATCTACAGTGTCTCTGCGGCGGCGGCTCTTCCGGCAGCCAGCGCGGACTGGGCGTCCGCGGCTACGTGGTTGCGGCCAGTGCGGAGCCACAAAGGAAGCCCAAACTCAGAAACTCAAAAAGGCTTTCCGCCTTCGCCCTTTCTGAGTTTCGGCTATGAACCTGGATTTCCGATGCAGCCGCCGACGGGAGTGGGCGCAATCTTTTGCCGGGTCAGCGCGGACTGACCAGAGCGGATGAAAGCTCGCCTGAAAAAGCGCTCGGTGAGGGCACCGAGCCTACAAGATGACCGTTGTGCCCCTGTACCTGTAGGTTGGCGACCCTCAGCCCGCCAAAAGCCAACCGCTCTCCCGACTCAAAGCAGGCCGGGAGAGCGGTGGTTGGGAACGGTTCGCAAATGAATGGCAGCGCGTGCTATTGGCCGGCCTTGGTCGCGGCCCGCTGGGCGAGTGCCTTGGCCCGCTTGGCCAGGTCGGCGTTGCCGGTGACCTGGGCCACCTTCTGAAGCGGCGCGACCAGCCCCGCGGCGGTTGCCTTCGGCGTCTGGCCTTGGAGCAATTTGTCGGCGATCGCCAGCACGGCCGCGCTGGCCGCGTCACGCGTGGCGGCGTCGTCAAGGTAAGGCAGCGCCAGCGGCAGCGCGTCCAGCGAAGGCAATGCGCCCAACGCGGCGAGCAGCATGTTCTTCTCGGCCGTCTTCGACACCAAGCCGGCGGCCTGGCGGCACATCTCCAACCGTTGCGGCGCGGGCAGGTCGGTATTGGCGGCCAGCGTGAGGTAACCCGTCAAGGTGAGCGTCTTGTCGGTGTCGTTCGTCGCCTTGCTGGCCAGCTCGAACAAGGCGGGCGCCGCGTCCGCGGTCTTCCAGGAACTCAATGCCCGGATGGCCGCTCCGCGAACCTGAGCGTCGCCGTCTTTCGCGGCGGCGGCCACGGTTTCGAGGGCGCCTGACCCGCCCAGCGCGGCGAGGACATTCAGCAGCGCGGTCTTCGCCTCGGGTTGGGCCTGCACGAACGCAGACTCGATGACCTTCACAAAGGTCTGCGGATGGTCGGCCCGGCCGCACAACGCGGCCAAGGCTTGTTCGGCGGCGCCTCGATCGCGCGCATCCTTGGTGGTGACCAAAACTTCGATGATCTTCGGCACTTCACCGGCGCCTCCCAAGTCGCCGATCTGTTTCAACGCGGCCGAGCGCACGTCGGCAGAAGTGTCGCCCGCAACTTTGAACAGGTCCGGCACACTGGCAAGCGTCCGGCGCCGGCCGATCAGGTCAATGGCGGTGAGCCGGTCGCCGGTGCGGTTGCTGGCGAGCAGCGCGGCGATCGCCACGTCCGCGGCCGGATCGGCGAAACTGGCCAGGCTTTCCTTGGCCGCCTGTGCTGCCTCGCGGTCGCCATCGGTCAAGAGTTTGACCAGCGTGGGCACCGATTCAGCGCGCGGGATGCGCGCCAACGCGCGGATCGAAGCCAGACGAACGTCTTTGGCTCCGCTCATGATCGACGAAACCAGCACGCTCAGCGCCGCCGGATCGCCGCGCTCGGCCAGCGTGCCGATGACGACGATCTGTCGATCCGCCAGCAGCTTGGCCAGTTCGTCGCAGAGCAACTGGGTCACCTTCGCACCGGGCATTTCCAGGGCGATCCGGTTGGCCGCCGCGAACTGGGTGTAATCCTCGCTGTGCAGCGCTTCGCGGAGGATCGGCAGACCGTCCTTGCCGCGCAGCAAAACCGCGCCCCGCAACGCTGCGGCCCGGACCTGATGCGGCAGGCGGTCGTCCTTGTAGGCCTCGCCGTAGATTTCGAGCGCCTGGTCGCGGTGACCGTTTGCGGCCAGCGACTCGGCGCAGCGAGCGAAGCCTTCGCAGAACGCCAGCAGGTTGTCTTCGGCCACGTTGGACAACGCATCCTTGAGCGCCTGCGCCGCCGCGGGCGTGCCGATGCTGCCCAAAGCCCGCGCGGCCGCGCGGACCACTTCGAGATCACTGTCCGCCAGCAACGCCGCCAGCGGCTCGACCGCCTTGGGATCTTTCCGCACGCCGAGGCTGCCGATGACGCCCACGAGCGGCAGGCCCTTGAGATTGCCAAGCTGGTCGCGCAATGCGTCGGACACCGCCGGGTCGGGCATCGTTTCCAGGGCGTAACGCGCCATGTGGTTCATCTCCGGATTCGGGAGCAGGCCGACGAGCACCGGCACGGCGTCCTTGCCGCCAATAACGGCCAGCTCGCGGCAGGCGTCGGCTTTGGCCTTGCGCGAGGCGTCGGTTTTCAGGACGGCGATCAGTTGATCCTGTCCCCGCGTCACCAGCGGCGTGGGTTCCTGGGCGAGTGCGGCGCTGACCGCGACGGTGAAGGCCAGGGCGAAGAGCGAGAGATTCGACTTCATGGTTTTGATTCCTTTCTGTGTGGTCGTGGCTTGGCCTTAGAAAATGTACGGTTCGCGCATGGCGCGGGAGCGGAGGCGGTTGGCCTCCACGTCGTTGACGAACTCCTCCTTGGCGGGGTCGTATTTCAAATCGCGCTTGAGCCACATGCAGATGTTGGCCGCGTGCACGGTGGACATCGCGCGGTGCATCACCACCTCGTGGGCCACGGTGCGACGGCGCGACTTCACGCAGTTGAGGAAATCGCGGACGTGACTCATCGGGCGCTGGGTGCGCGCGATGTAGTCGTTGACGATCTTGTTGAAGTCGTCGAGGAGGCGCGGATTGGAAACCTCCGGCCGCGAATAGCCGTCGGCGACGGAGACCCAGCCTTCCGGGCCATCGAACCTCATGCCACAGGAGCCGTGCCAGTACTTGTCGCCGCGCGACAGGATCATCTTCGCGCCGTTCGCGAAGTGCGTGACCATGCCGTCGCCGGTGGGATTGTCCACGTACTCGTAAGCGATCGGTGAGGTGTCGAGCAGGTCCAATCCGGCCTGGGCTTGTGCGAAGGTGTGCGCGCCCCACTCGCCGATGCAACTGGTGTGAAAATCGTAATGTCCACGCCAGCCGCCGCGGCAGTACTCCGCGTTGTAGGGCCGCCAAGGACAAGGGCCGAGCCATTGGTCCCAATCGCACTCGGACTTGGGCGGTTCGGGCTGGGCGGGCAGCCAGTCGTGTCGCATGGCCGCGGCGTCCCACGGCGCGATGTGGGCGTAAGCGGTGTGGACCTTGCCGAGCCGGCCGCTCTTGGCCAGTTCGATGGCAAAGACGAAGTTCGCCTCGCTCAGCCGCTGCGTGCCGGTCTGGTACACGCGGCCGTAGCGCCTTGCGGTTTCCACCACCATCTGGCCTTCGGCGATCGTCATGGCGGACGGTTTCTCGGAATACACGTCCTTGCCGGCGCGCATCGCCCAGACCGCCATCAACGCGTGCAGGCGGTCCCCGGTGGTGCTCAACATCGCGTCAATGTCCGGGCGCGCGGCCAGGTACTCGCGGGTGTCGCTGTAAAGCTGGAAATCGTTATTGCCGTACTTCGTGTCCACGATTCGCTTGACGGCTTCCCGGCGCGCCTTCTGGGGATCGCAGTCGGCAACAAAAATCACGTCCTTTTCCGGCAACATCCAGCGCAGGTCGTCCGAACCGCGGTTGCCGATGCCGATGCCGCCCATGACGATCTTTTCGCTGGGCGGCACGGCGCCGTCGCGACCAAGCACCGACGCGGGAACGATCAGGGGCACGGCCGCCGCACTGCCGGCCAGGGCGGCGCGGCTGAGAAATTGGCGTCGGCTTAGCGGGCTGTTGAGGGAAGAAGACATGGGCACTCCGGCCGGAGGCGCCGGACGAGGCGAAGGGTGTGTTGACATGCGCGCAGGCTACACAGACACCCGGAGGTTGAAAAGAACTCCTTCTCGGCACCGGGCGGAATCGCCGCATCTTTGGCGATCTGCGAGAACGCGCCCCAACGGGCGAACTGCGCACGGCAAGATCGAAGGCCAGATTTCTGTCGCAATTGTGACATTTTTTGTACCAGGTGAATGGATCGCCGCGAGGTCGCAGACCCGCCACCGTCACACCGGGAACTGCCGGGAAAACCGGTCTTGTGGCCGCGATCATTTGCAGGCTTTTCTTCGCGCACGGCTTGTGTGAGTTTGCGGCCATGAAACTCAAATGGGGTTGGATTCTTTTGGCGTCACTCGCGCTGCCGGCCGTACAAGCCCAACCGGAGAGCGTGGTCAAAGGCTACTCGGAACACCACCATTCCTACGGCGGCGGCGCCGGCAGTGGCCCGACCCAGATGGAGGGCTTCGACAAGGCTCCGACTGGCGGTGGCCTGATAGCGGTTGGGAGTACCCCGTCGGGTTGGCAAGTTACTTCAACCGGCACCGGCCAGCCGCAGTGGACGGTGGAGCGCGATCCTTGGGCTCCCAGTTGGCCCAATGTCTTGAAGCAGTCCGGCGTGGCGACCTTTCCGCTCTGCCTCAACACCAACAGCCATGTTCGCGACGGCTACGTGGAGGTGAAGTTCAAAGCCATCGCGGGCATGAAGGACCAGGCCGGCGGCGTGGTGTGGCGAGCCAAAGACGCACAGAATTATTACGTTTGCCGGGCGAACGCGCTCGAAAACAACCTGGTGCTCTACAAGGTGGAAGGCGGCAAGCGCAAGTCGCTCGACATCGTCGGGCGCAGCGGCGGTTACGGCGTGGAACTCCCAGTCGCGCCGATGGTCTGGCACACGCTGCGGGTCGAGTTCCTCGGTCCTTTACATACCGTCTTTCTGGATGGCCGGAAACGGTTCGAGGTGGAGGATGCGACTTTCAGCGAAGCTGGCCAGGTCGGGCTTTGGACCAAGGCCGACAGCGTCACGCTGTTCGACGACTTTGCTTACAGCAGCCCAAACGGGGTGATTGTTCGTTGAGTGAACGCTGCTGGAGCGCGGGTATTCAACGCGAGCCCACCCCCCGCGCAACAACGATCGGAGCGCGGGTGTCCAACCCGCGTGGACGCGCTACCAACTGCCGTCCACGATCATCGGCACGGCCTTGTTCGCGAAATCCTCCGCGAGCTGACTCAGCGCTTGGCGTTCGGCGCTGGTCTGGTCGGCCTCGATTCGCACATCGATCCGGCCCCGCACTTCGCGGTCCAGGATCTTCGTGCCCGCGCGGCGGTCCTGGGCCAGCACGTGCACCGTGAGCGTGATCTCCTCGTCACGGGTGGTGCGGACGTCGCCCGGCTGGAACGTCACTGGGATGCGCTCGAAGCGCACGATCTCGCCGGTCACCACCACGTCCGCATCGGTGTCGTTGGCCAGGTGGTAAGTACCGTCTTCCTGGAAGCGCTTCCGCAGCGCCTGCGCAATCGCTTCAGAGAGGCGCGGCTGTAAGGTCTGGTTGGCGAAGTACTGCACGCGGACGGTGCGCGAGCCGGCCTCGACGCCGTTGGTCGGCCCCATCCGGTAACCCGCGCAACCCGCGACGAGCACGGCCATCACCGAGGCAAGCAGGTGGAGCCGGATCATTTCAAGGGGTGGTGGGCACCGGCGACTTGACCTTGCTCAGCGCGGCCAGTCGTTTGCGGGCGGTGGCGGCGAATTCCGATTTCGGGTCTTTGCTCACCACTTCGTTGTAGTAAACCTTGGCGCCGTCCCAACGCCGCTTCTTCTCGTAGAATTGCGCGATCCGGAATGCCCCCCGCGCCTGTTCAGTCCGCAGCTCGACGATGGTCTTGCGCGCCTGTTCCACCCGCGAATCGTTCGGATAAAGGGTGATGAAGTCCGTGTAAGTGGAAATCGCCGAGGCGGCGGCACCTTGGTCGTACTCGGCGGTTTTGGCCTGTTTCAAGTACGCCTCCGCCGCCCGAAACAACGCCTCCGCCGCAATCTTGTCGTCGTCGTGGTACGTGTCGGCCGCCTTCTCGTAGGCTTTCACGGCGAGGTAATAGTCCTTTTGCTTTTCGCGCGCGGTGCCCACCGCGAGTTGCGCCTGTGGACCTACCTTCGAATACGGGCCATTGCGGACGATCTTGGTGAACATGTCCGCCGTCTTCTCCATCGACGGGAAGAACGGGATGACGCCCCAGAGCTTGAACCACTGCCCGCCCAGGAAGCGTTGCGCGATGGCGAACTGCTGCGCCAGAATCTCCTCGTAGTTTTGAATTTTTGGGTATTTCTCGATCGCCTTCTGGAATTCCTTGAACGCCTTCTCGTCCCACTTGCGCGCCTCGTAGCAAAGGCCCACGAGGTACTGCGCTTGCGCCGCGTATTCCGAGAGCGGCCAGCGGCTCACGGTGCGCCGCGCGGCCTTGGTGGCGAGCTTGAACTTTTTCTCGTCGTAGGCCTGCTTGGCGTAGTCGTACTGGTCCTTGGCCCGCCCGCGCTGCCATTTTGCGCCGCCTGGCGACTCGTACGTCCAGCCCTCGCCCGGCCGATAGACCAGCGGGGCCGGACAAGTCAGCGGCCAGGCGAACACCCCGATCAAGATAAGCGCCCAAAGGGCAACCCGACGGTTCATGCGCCGTCACCGTAAGAAACCCATCCGCCTGAGTCAACCCAACCGCGACCCCGCGAGCCCCGGCCGGGAGTTACCCGCGAGTTCAGCTTCGCGCCGCACGCTTGATCTGCTTCAAGTCCGCGGCCTCACGCCGGTTCGCGTAAAACTCGTCCAGCGGATAGCAGCCGCTGATCAAGCCGTTGCGCGGGGCGCTGGTGCAATCGCTGAACGTGCGGCAAATCGACCGCGCCTGAAGCGCGCCGCGGCTCACCGCATCGGCCAGCATCGCGGGGTAGCTGAGCACCGCGCGGCCGACGCCGACCACGTCCACCCAACCGGCCCGCAGCACCGCCTGGGCGACGTGCGGCAGATATTCCTGGAGGTACGAGTACGCGGAGCCGACGAGGGTCGGAGTTCGGGTTTCGGATTTCGGATTTCGAGTTTTCGCCAAGTGTTCCTTCACCCGCCGCGTCGCCTGAATTTGCCGCGCCACCCCCACGAGCGGGTCTTCCGGCGGCTGGTAGCCGTCGCTCGGCGGGTACATCGCCGGGCGTTGGATGTGCGGGTTGTAATACGGCGAGCCGGCGGTGAGGTTCAGGATCTTGATTCCCAATTCAACGCAGAGTTCGGCGAAACGAAACGCTTCCGCGAGGTCTGGCTCGACTGGATTTTCCGCGTTGACGCCAAAACCGAACCGGTACGGCAGGCAACGGCTGAAGTCTTCGGGGATGCCGGGTCCGGGCTTACCAGGTAATGATCGTTCGGGGTCGGGGCGGAATGGCACAAAATCGAACGCACTCAACCGCACACCGATCTCGATCGGGTTTCCGCTGCCGCGGATGCCGGCCACGATCTCACGCAAGATGCGTGTCCGGTTCTCGAAACTACCGCCGAATTTCCCCGGTCGGGTGTGCGCGCTCAGGAATTCATGCAGGAGGTAGCCGTGGCAGTGTTTGAGATCGACGAAGTCCGCACCCACGTCGCGGGCCACGTGCGCCGCAGCCACATAGTCCTCGATGAGCCGCTCGATCTCGTCATCGCGGAAAACTTGCGCGTCGCTGGTAACGCCGAACCGGCGGTCCAAAATCGGGTGCCGGTACGCCACGCGCGGTTCGAGGCGGACCTTGTCGTTCGGCTTGCAGAACCGCCCTGAGTGCGTGAGCTGAAAGCCGATCACCACGTCATCGGCGGCGCCGAAGCGTTCGCGATGGGCGGCGAGCAAGGTGTCGCGCAGCCCGGCCAGGTCGCGTTTATTTTGGTCGATGAGGACAAGTTGGTTCGGGTTGGCGCGGCCATCCATCCGCACGGCCATCGCTTCCCCGCCGCAAATGAGCTTCGCGCCGCTCTCGCCGAATCGCCGCCAGCGCCGGCGGACTTCCTCGGTGGCGCCGCCGGTGGTCGTGCCGTCCCACCCTTCCATCGGCTGGATCGCCCAGCGGTTGGCAAGGCGCTTGCCGTTGATCGTCACGCCTTCGACCGGCTGCGCGAGTGGCGAGGCGTCACCGGTCAGGATCGAGTCATCGCACGGCAAGTCCAGACCGAGCGAGGCGGCGTAGGCGCGGAAGTCGACGACGGTTTTAAGCGCCGGGATGCGGGTGAACTTGGGTTGGTCGGACATGGCTCAACTCAGGAAGAATTTCAGGTAAGGCTCGCCCCGCGCCTCGCGCAGGAGCAGCAGCGCCAGTTCGCGCGTGTGGTAATCGCCCCACAGCGAGCTCTCGCCGTTGGGCACCTTCTGGCCTGGCGCGACGTAGTCCCAGCCGTTCGGGCGATGATAAACTGAGTGCAGGATCAGGCCCTGGTGCTTCGGGCTCGTGCTGAGGTACGGTTCAGCGAAGAGCGTGTTGGCGATGGTGAGAGCGGCTTGGCGGTAGCGGCGGCCTTGGCTCGCCAAGAATTTTCGGGCGGCCCCGGTGCCACGCGGCAGTTTCGCCGGTGGCAACGGCTTTGAGATCGCAAGGAGGTAGTTTCCCAGCCGAATCAAGCCTTGTGCCGCAATCGCCGCGGCCGAGCTGTCCACCGGCTCCCAAGCGTTGAACGGATTGGCGGGCCGGTCGAGATAGCCGTCCGGCAGACGATGCAGGTTCGGCGCATCGGTGTCCCACATCGGGATGCCGTCGGCGCAACAATGAGCGAGGTAAAATTCAGCGGTCGCGGTGGCTGCGTTCGTGAGAACGCGGCCAACTTCCGCCTGATCAACCAGCGGTGCCAAGTCTGCCGCGCTCTTACGAGCGCAGCCACGCAGGAACTCGAGTTGCTCCGCAAACCCCAGGATGGCCCACGCCAGGCCGCGCGTCCACGTGCTGAACGGCGACCAGCCTTGCTGGCTGTTCGGGCACCGAAAGACGCCGCTCGCGGTGTTGAAGATCGCCTCGTGCGCCACGCGCCCGCGCACGTCGTAGGCATCGCGGCCATCGCCGTAATAAACGTTGTAGCGGGCCGTGTTCAACGCGTGCTCGACCAAACGCCGGAGCAGCGAAATCCGCTTGTCCTGCTCACCCATCAGGACGTGGCCGAGTTGGTGCGCCACCGCCAGCGACCGCAGCGAGCGAATGGTATCCACGAACAGCGAATGCGGGCCGTTAAAGCTGTGGATGAAGCCCGTGCCGTCGGCGAGCTTCGTCCAGCGCGACGCCTGCACCGCGCCGCTGACCGTGAGCGCCAGTTCGTAAAACTCCCGCTCGCGGTCGTTCGCGGGAATCTTTCCCTCACGCATCAACCGGAGCAGGTTGCCGTAGGTGGAAATGTTGTTGAAGCCGTGGTCGTGGACGCCGGTGTGCGACACATGCGTCGCCATCCGCTCGACGGTTCCGCGCCGTCCAATCTCCAGGAACCGCTCGTCGCCAGCCGCGTCGAACTGGAGCAGCGCCGAGCCGAACTGGAAGCCTTGCGTCCACTCCGTCCAGCCGCGCGACGTGTACCGGCCTTTGACCGTAAACACCGGCGTGCCGTCCGCCGGCTTCCAGGTCTTTTCGAGGCTGAGGATCTTGGCCGCAGAAAGCTCGAACAGCCGCTCGATCTTGGGCTCGAGCGTCCGCGGAGTCAGCTTGGTGTCGATTTCGATGGGCATGGTAACGATGCGCCCCGCTGCGTTGCCCCAATTGTTACCGGAACGGCATCGGCGCGCCAGCCCGGCATGACCGGGATGAGGGTGCGCGTTGCAGCCGGCTTGGGGATTCGCCCCATTTAGCGGGCGCTCGGAGGTTGAATCCGCGGCGTGGCGGTTTGAGACCCAACGCTCCGTTTTGGTGGCGACTCAACCGTGCGGTCACTACCATTTCAAAGTAATGGGCATCGCTCTCGACCAAATAGTTCCTTGGGGTCGCTCCCGCCGGGAGTATGAACTCATGTTCGGCCTTACCGCCGAGGATTTGTCCCGTGGCGTGCTCGACTGCGGTGGCGGTCCGGCCAGCTTCACCGCTGAAGTGTCGGCGGCGGGCATCCGCGCGGTGGCGGTGGATCCGATTTATGCCCATTCCGGTCGCGAGATTCGGACGCGCTTCGAGGCGGTCGTGGAGCCGATGCTGGCCCAGGTGCGCGCCACGCCGGCGGACTGGACGTGGACTTTCCATCGCAATCCGGAGGACCTGGCTGCCAATCGCCGCGCCGCCCTGGAACGGTTTCTGGCTGACTACGACACGGGTCGGCGCGAGCAGCGTTATCGGGTGGGCGAATTGCCTGAGCTGCGATTCGCTGCGGATTCGTTCGGTCTGGCGGTTTGTTCGCACCTGCTGTTTCTCTACTCGGACCTGCTGTCCGAGGCGTTTCACGTCCGGGCGGTGGAAGAGCTTTGTCGGGTGGCGCGCGAGGTACGGCTCTTCCCGCTGCTGACGCTACGCGGCGAACCTTCGCCGCACCTGGGCGCGGTGCGGTCGGCGGTCGCCGAGGCGGGTTGGGCGAGCGAAGTGGTGCGCGTGCCTTACGAGCTCCAGCGCGGCGGGAACGCGATGTTGCGTTTGCTCCGCGCCTGAGGGGCCAACCAAACGCAGCGGTCGGCCGCCCGGTGTTCAGGTTCCGGCTTGCGGCGCAAAGCCGCTGCGGGGAAGAACGCCGTCCTTGCGTTCGGGCGATGGGTTCCGGGAGTCTTAGCCGCAGTGCGGCACCTGCGCCGCCGCGAATGACCGAACGCCAGAAAAGCCTCCTCGAGTTGAACACCGCCGTGGTGCTGTGGGCCGGCACGGCGCTGTTCGCGAAATGGATCGCCCTGCCGGCCTTTCAGGTCACGGCCCTGCGTTCGGTGGTGGCTTCGGTGGCGGTGCTGGCGGTGCTGCGCTGGCAGGGACTGCCGCTGACGACGCAGAGCCGCCGCGACTTCTGGCTGCTGATGGCCGGCGGTGCGGCCTTGGGAGCGCACTGGATCACCTATTTCCAAGCCATTCAGGTTTCTACCGTGGCCGTGGGCATTCTGGCCCTGCACACCTATCCGGTGATGACGGCGATCGCCGAACCGTTGGTTTACCGGGAGCGAGTGTGCGCGGCCGATGTCGCGATCGCCCTGGCAGTCCTCGCCGGGGTGGCCATCCTCGTGCCGGACTTTTCGCTCACGAGCAACGTCACGCGCGGCGTGTTGATCGGCGGGCTCTCGGCGGCGTGCTTCACCGCGCGCAACTTGCTGACCCGCGGGGTGGTCGCGCGTTACGGCGGCGGCCGGGTGACCCTCTACCAATTGGCCGCCAGCGCCGGCCTGTTGCTGCCGGCGGCGATGGTTTTCGGCGAACGCGTCACCGCGCCGGCAGGCGGGCAATTGGTGCTGCTCGGCATTTTGTTCACGGCGCTGCCGCACACGCTCTACACGCGCAGCCTGCGCCACCTGAAAGCGAGCAGCGTCGGCATCATCGCCACGCTGCTGCCGATCTACGGCGCGATCGCCGCCGCGCTGTTGTTGGGTGAAGTCCCGGCGCCACGCACCCTGTTGGGCGGCGCAGTGATCCTGGGCGCCATCGCCGCGGAAACCTGGCGGGTGATGCGCAAGTGAGCCGCCAATCGCGTGGACTGCTCGCTCGAGTCCTCGCCCCGCACTCCGCGGCCGTTTAGTTCCCCGCCTCGGTGGGCAAAGCGGGTTGCGCCAGTGCCGCCACCGCCGGCTGCCGGCGCAGGACGCGGTTCGCGAAATCGCTGAACGCGGTATAGACGGCCGGGATGATGAACAAGGTGAGGAAGGTGCTGGTCAACATGCCGCCCACCACCGCCACACCCATCGGCCGGCGGCTCTCGGCACCGGCGCCGAAGCCGATGGCGATGGGCAGGATGCCGGCAATGGTGGAAAAGGCGGTCATCAAGATCGGCCGCAGGCGCACCATGCCAGCCTGGACCATCGCTTCGTGCGAATCCGCGCCGCGGGTGCGCGCCTGGTTGGCGAATTCGACCAGCAAAATCGAGTTCTTGGTCACCAGGCCGAGCAGGAGCACCAGGCCGATTTCGCTGAACAAGTTCAGGTTCATGGCCGGCAACAGCGGGATGATTCCCATTTGGCCGCCGAGGTTCAGCAGCCACAACAGACCGAAGGCGCCCACGCCTGCCAGCGGCACCGCCAGCATGACCGTGAGCGGGTGGATCAGGCTCTCGAACTGCGAAGCCAGGATCATGTACACGATCACGAGCGCGAGCCCGAACACCCAGAGAATCTCGCGGTTGGCGTCCAGGAAATCGCGCGATTCGCCCGACCACGTGTACAGGAAACCGGCCGGCAGCTCGGCTTTGAGCGTGGCCTCGACGCGGTCCATCGCGGTGCCCAGCGGCACGCCCACCGGCGTGGCCGACACGGTGGCGCTGCGCAGGCGGCTGTAGTGTTCGATCGTGTTCGGCGCCGCGCCGGAGGTGTAGGTCACCACGCTGCTCAACTGGATCAAATCGCCCTTGAAATTGCGAACGTACAGGCGGTCGAGGCTCTGCGGGGTCAACCGCGACAGGCGTTCGAGCTGGGCGATCACGTAGTATTCCTTGCCGGCGATCTTGATGCGGCCGAGGTCCAGCCCGCCGAACAGAATCTGGAGCGTGCGCGAGATGTCTTCGACCGACACGCCCAGGGCGGCGGCGCGATTGCGATCGATGTTGATGCGCAACTCCGGCTTGTTGACCTCGAACGAGGAGCGCACGTTCTGGAACAGCGGGCCGCCGGCGGCATTGGTCATGCCGCGAAGGCGATTGGCCATGTCGGCGGCGGTCCGGTTGAGCGCGTCCATGTCCTGGTTTTGGAGGACGAGCTGGAACGGAGCGCTGAAGCTGCGGCCGATGGCTTTCTGGGCCTGGATAATCGCGAGCGCCCCTTCGACTCCGTTCAAAAACTTCATGCGCAAACCGCCCGGGCCGTCCACGATTTCCTGGTAGGTCCGCTGGCGGTCTTCCTTGAACAACGCGAAGGCGACGCCGAGGTTCGCCTGGCCGGGGCCGCTGAAGCCGGGCGCCACGATGGCCGCGTAAGTCTCCGTCTCGGGCGTTTCCTGGATGTACCGCTCGACCTTGCGCAGCATCCGGTCCGTGTACTCGCTGGTGGAGCCTTCGGGCGTGAGCATGAAGGCGAACAGGCGGCCCTTGTCCTCTTCGGGCATCAGCTCCTTTTCGAGCTGACCCATGAGCCAGACGGTGGCGGCCAGCGTCGCGAGGCCAACGAAAAGCACCAGCACGCGGTGATGCAACGCAGCGCGCAGCGCCCGGCCATAGCCCCGGCTGAGCGCCTGGAATCCGCGGTCGAAGGCCATGAACAGCGCACCGTGCTTCTGCTTGTCCACCGGTTTCAAAATGCGCGCCGCCATCATCGGCGAAAGCGAAAGCGCGACGAAGGCCGAGATCGCCACCGAGCCAGCCATGGCAAAGGCGAATTCCACGAACAACTGGCCGGTAGTGGTCCGTTGAAATGCCAGCGGGATGAACACCGCGACCAGCGAGAATGTGATCGCGATGATGGCGAAGGCGATTTCGTCCATTGCCTTGAAGGCCGCCTGCATCGGCGGCGTGCCTTCCTCGATGTGCCGGTAGATGTTTTCCAGCACCACGATGGCGTCGTCCACCACCACGCCGATGGCGAGCACGAAGGCCAGCATGGTGAGGATGTTCACCGAATAGCCCATGAAATAGAGCACGGTGAACGTGGCGACGATCGACACCGGAATGGCCACGGCGGGGATGATGGTCGCGCGGAAGTTGCGCAGGAAAATGAAGATCACGAAAACGACCAGCGCAAAGGCGATCCCGAGCGTGATCCACACTTCGTGGATCGCCTTCTGAACGAACAGCGATTCATCGTAACCAATGGCCGCGTCGATGCCGGCCGGCAGGAGCGGCTTGATCGCGGCCAGTTCGGCCTTCACGCCGCGGGCGACTTCGAGGGTGTTGGCCTTGGACTGTTTGACCACGCCGCAAAACACCGCCGGCCGGCCGTTCGCGCGGGCGATGGTGCGCAAGTCTTCGACGCCATCCTCGGCGAGGCCAATGTCACGCAGCCGCACCAGCCGGGTGCCCACCGTGCGAATGACGAGGTTGTTGTATTCCTCGGCGGTCTTGAGTTCGCCGCGGGTGAAGATGGTCATCTCGCGTTCGAGGTTCTCGACGCGGCCGCTGGGCAACTGGACGTTTTGCTGGCGCAAGGCCGTGCCCACGTCGAGCGCCGTGACGCCGTGGGCAGCCATCTTTTCCGAGTCCAGCCACAGGCGCATCGCGTACCGCTTTTCACCGCCGATGATGATCGACGACACGCCGGGCACGGTTTGGAGGCGGTTTTTGATCTGGCGCTCGGCGATGGTGGTCAGTTCCAGCGGGGTGTAACGGTCGCTGTTGAACGCAATCCAGATCACGGCGTTGGCGTCGGCCTCCTGCTTGCTGACGACCGGTTCTTTGATGTCGTCCGGCAACCGTCCGCGCACGCGGGCCACGCGATCACGCACGTCCTGGGCCGCGAGATCGACGTTCCGCGAGAGGTTGAACTCGACCGTGATGGTGCTCACCTGCTCGCGGCTGCTGCTGGTGAGGGTCTTGATGCCCTCGATGTTGTTGATCGCCTCTTCGAGCCGCTCAGTCACTTCGGTCTCGATGACCTCCGCGCTGGCGCCGGGATAGACCGTCGAGACACTGACGATGGGCGGGTCGATGTCCGGCAGTTCGCGCACCGGCAGCCGGACGAGGCTGATGAAGCCGAAGAGAATCAGGCCCAGGCTCATCATCGTGGTGAGCACGGGGCGCTGGATGCTGATCCGGGGAAGAACCATGGCGGCGGCTCCTTACGGCGCGGCGGGTTTGGGGTCGGCCGCTTTCGGCGCCGAGTTGGTTTCGCCCGCCGTTGGTGTCGGTGCGGACGCCAGCTCCGGCGGCGGGCCTTCGCGTACCGGCATGCCCGGCACGACCTTCTGCGTGCCTTCGGTGATGACTTTCTCGCCCGGTTCGAGACCCGCAACGATCTCCGCCTGGCCGGGCAGGCGCAGGCCCACCTTCACCGGACGCAGCGCCGCGACCGGGTTCGTTCCCGCGGTCTGAACCACGAAGACGCGCGCGTTGTCGCCGTCGTACATGAGCGCGATCTCGGGGATGACGATCGCGCTGTCGCGTAGTTTCAAGGTCAGTTCCAGGGTGCCGAACATGCCGGGCTTCAAGGCGCGATCCGTGTTGGGGATGAGCGCCTTGACCAGCGCCTTGCGAGTTTGCAGATCGAGCTGGGCGGCGATGAAGTACACCTTGCCCTGGAATTTCCGGTCCGCGTACGCGGTCACACCGATCTCGATGGCCTGGCCGAGGTGAACCTGGCCGAGAAACCGCTCCGGCACGTAGAACTCGACCTTCACCGGGTCGAGATCCACCAGCGTGGTTAGGACGGTGTTGCGACTGATCACCTGGCCGGGGCTCACGGCCCGCGCGCCCACGACCCCCGCGAACGGCGCGCAAATGCGCGCGTCCTTGAGCTGGCGCTTCGTCAGGTCCACCGACGCGCGGGTGCGGTCGAAGTTGGCGGCCGCCTGATCGTATTCCTGCTGGGAAATGAGCTTGTCCTCGAAAAGCTGCTTGGTGCGCGCGAAGACGGTTCCGCTCAGCTTGAAGTTCGCCTCGGTCTCCGCCAGCGTGGCGGCGAGCTTCGTGTCGTCCAGGCGCAGGAGCAACTGGTCCTTGGCGACGTCCTGGCCTTCCTCGAACGCGACGTCCTGCACGATCCCGTCAGTCTCGGATTTGAGTTCGACGGCTTCGTTGGCCGCCACATCGCTCACGAGCGAAAGGGATTCGGTGACCGGCTGGCGCCGCACCTCGGCAGTGCGAACCTGGATCGCCATCATGCCCATCGGGGCGCCACCGGCTCCAACTCCCGCCCGGGGGCGACACGCGGTCAGGCCCAGCGCGAGCAACGCCGCCAGGAGTTGGCAAAGGCGGAAGCTGCGTTGAGGATTGGTGCGGAGCAGTGTCCTCACCACGCCGGGAACCGCAGGGAGCGGCCGTCCGGCTTGAGCTGAATCGTGCTTGGTCATGCGAAGCGGGTTGACCCGGAAAGCCTGCGGAAATTCCTCAACCAGACGCGCGGGCGCCTGCACGCCAGGCGCAGCCACAGCGGCCGAGACAGCCGTGCGCCGCTGGCCGCGGGTACGTCGGCGTCCGGTGCAACCAAGGCGTGGCTGTGGCGAAGCTGGCAAGGGCATGGTTCTGGTCGTTTCGTCCGCGTCAGGTCACGCGGACGTGTGGCGGACGCTAAGCGCCAGACCATTGATGTCAAATCCTTAAGCGCGGGTCGGCGATCCGGCGCGACGAAACTGCCGGCGCAAAGCCGCTTGCTCGCCACGATCCGTCACTTATCGTGGGCGCGGCACCCGGTCACCGCCCATCGCATGCCGCGCTGGACCGGTGGATGCGCGGCACACGCGAGGCGGCTGGGCCGCGGCTGGTCGCGCCGATGGGCGTGGTGACGCGCCTCTCGACGGATGTGCTGGCGACGGGCGATCGCCAGGTCGCCGCCGCGCTGCGGTTGATTCGCGAGCAGGCGTGCGCGGGTTTGACCGCGGGCGACCTCGTGACCCGGGTGCCGGTTTCCCACAGCGTGCTTCAGCGGCGCTTCCGGAAAGAATTGGGCCGCTCGCTGCAGGAAGAGATCATCAACGTGCGGGTCAAACGCGCCCGACAGTTGCTGGCCGAAACGGAATTGCCCCTGGCGGAAGTGGCCGAGCGGTGCGGGTTCAAGCACCAGGAATATCTGGGGCCGATTTTCAAGGCGCGGACCGGCCAGACTCCCGCCCAATACCGGCGAAACGCCTTCAGCCGCTGAGAGAGCCGAGTCCGCCGCCTACGGATCGATCTTGGCCTCTTGAGTCCAGTTCACCGACCACGTGACTTCGTTGTGGGGCTGGTTGTCGTTGTTCCAGCGGGACCGCCAGGGATTGCTGGGCTTGGGATCGATCATGGCCGCACGCAACGCCGCCTCGGCGTGGCCGTCGGCGCACTGGATGTTGGTCCGCCGGTTGTGGCGGTTCGAGGGCCACTGGTCGGCTTGGGTCGCATCCATGTTGGCGTCCCAGGAACCGTCGGGCTTGCTGTCCGTCAGCATGATCATCTGCGAGGGGCTGACCACGGCGCTTTCCGAGACCGGGCCTTGGTAGAAACCGCCATTGATGTCACCGCCCAAACCCAGTTGTGGCTTGGCCTGGAGGTTCAGCCCCCAGTCGTTGTAAGCCAGGGAGAACTTGGAGGACACGCCGATGCCGAACGGATCGCGCACGCCATTGGGATCGCGCGCGCCGAGCGTTTTGTTCACGTTTGTGTCCCACGCCGCCCGGAAATCGGCGGACGGACAGAGGAAGACCTGTCGGTTCGTGCCCATCTGGCCCAGCAGTCGGACGGGCCAGATGGCGTACACTTCCGGCGATACCGAATAGCACCCGGGGTACTTTTGGTTGTCCTGAAGATACATCGCCGTGGCAATGCCACACTGCCGGAGGTTGTTCAGACAGGCGGTCTGTTTCCCCTTGGCCTTGGCCTTGGCGAGGGCGGGAAGCAGCATTCCGGCGAGGATGGCGATGATGGCGATCACCACCAGCAACTCGATCAAGGTAAAGCCTCGAGCGCGGCCAGCACGGTCCGGATTCGTCATCGGGTTAGGTTTTGGCATATGCGTTGATGATTCAGTACTCCCAGCCTTGCCGACCCGCAAGAGGCTCATTGGCTTTTCTTTGTAGGCTTTGGATCGGCGACCCGCGGCGCTGGGAAATGAACGCTGAACACTCCCCGGCTGGCCGGGGGGCGAAATCGGATCGCCTGGCGCCCACCGATCTAAACCGCTGCGAGCGCGGGAGCCGGTCACTGCAAGGCGCGGACCACCTCGGTCACGGAAACAACCTCTTCGGTGCGCGCCGCAAGTTGCTTGATCCGGGCCATCATGCTACCGGCGGCGGACCGCTCCAGACGAACGGTGTGGGTGGCGTTCGCCTCGAGCGCGCGCTTGAACTGCTTGTCCGACTTGGCCGCCACCAGCGGGTAGTCCGCCGCCAGACCGGCATCGCGCAAAGTTTGCAGGAGCTTGAGCGAATCCGGCCGCAGCGATTCGTCCTCGATGAGCACAAACGCGTCGAGGCGCGCAACGTTCTTGGGCGAGAGGCCCCGCGCCTTGAGCAGTTCCGTCAGGACGACGTCGCCCATCCCGAAGCCCAGCGCGGGCAGGTCCACCTTCCCGTTCGAGACCAGTTGGACGAGGTTGTCGTAACGGCCGCCACCTGCGATCGCGCGGAATTCACCCTGGCAATCGAACGCCTCGAACACCGGCCCCGTGTAATACGCCAGGCCGCGGATCACGCCGTAGTCCACCTTCACGAAATCGGCCAGGCCCCGCATGGCCAGGTCGTCCAGGATGCGCTGCAATTCCTCGGTGGGCTGTCCCGCCGCGATGAACGCGCGCACTTCGTCCAAGGAGAACCCCAGCGCCACCAGCCGGGACTCGCTCACGGCGGGCGCTTCGCGCTCCAGTTTGTCGATCGCCTGGTAGAAGTCGTAGGCCTTGGCGGCGTCCGCGCATCGGCGATTGAAAAATTCCTGCCAGGCGTTGCGGCTGCTCAGCCGCAGCATGAAATCCGCGCGGGTCAGGCCGAGAGCGCGCAGTGAATCGATCAACAATGCCATCAATTCCGCGTCCGCCGCCGCCGCCTTCTCGCCGATGATGTCGGCGTTGAACTGGAAGTGTTCGCGCAGGCGGCCTTTCTGCTGCCGCTCGTAACGGAAGAGTTGCGGGATGGTGAACCACTTGAGCGGCTTGCGATACTGCCGGTCGTGCGCTCCCGCCATGCGGGCCAGCGTGGGGGTCATCTCGGGTCGCAACGTCACTTCGCGGCCGCCTTTGTCGGTGAAATTGTAGAGTTGACCAACGATTTCTGCACCGCTTTTGGCGGTGTACAGTTCCAACGTCTCCAGCGGCGGGCCGTCGTACTCGCGAAAGCCGTAGCGGCGGGCGGAGTCGCGCCAGGCGTCGAAGACATGGCGCCGCAGGTCAGCGCTCCAGGCGTTTGGGTCGGGAAGAGGTTCGGGGTAGAAGTCGCGGAAACCGGGCAGTCGCTCCATGGTGGTTGGGGCTGAGTAAAGGCAAAATGGCCGCCTTGGAGGTCACATCTAACTCGACTGGGCGCCGGCCGATGGCTTACGCGGGCAGGGGCTCCTTCGGAGTCAGCTTGATGACTTCGTCCCGCATTTCCTTGCCGGGTTTGAATTTCACGACGGCGCGGGGCGGGATGCGGACATCCTTCGCGGGAGCGTTCGGATTGCGACCAACGCGCGGCTTGCGCACTTTCACTTCGAAGACGCCGAAGTTGCGGAGTTCCACGGTCTGGCCGCGAGCCACCGCTTCAGAAATGTAGTCGAGGGTCTTTTGGACGATCTCGAGCACCTGTTGCTGGACGAGGCCCGTTTCTTGGCTGATACGGACTACCAAATCGCGCTTGGTCATAAAACGCCGGTTGGTCGGTTAAGTTTGCCCTGCGGTTGTTACAGTTGTGAGAGGGGTATAACCTGACGGCCCCACGCGGTCAAGTCGCCAGAATGCAACGTCCTAACCCGGATATTTCATGCCCGGCAACGTAGCACAGGCTTCCCAGCCTGCGCTACGGCCTGTCGGCCAATTCCACACCCCGAGGTGTGAAATATCCGGGCTCATTCCAGTTCGCTTTCAAGTTGATACTAACAATCCAAGGCCAAGCCGTGACGGTGCGCACCCGATCGGGCTCGGCCGCCAGCCCGCTCAACGCGGCCTTCAACCGCGCCACCCCCAGATCCCTCCGGTCCAAGACCGGATTGGGAAAGGCCTTCTCCCGCACTTCATCCCCAAGGTGTTCTTCGGGATTGAGTTCCGGTGCGAATCCCGGCAACCGGATCAACCGGATATTCTCCGGCACCCCCCACTCGCCGCGCTCCGCCGCGGCCTGCCAGTCGGCCATGAACGCCGGTTCTTGGGCGCGGCTCAGCAGGGCGCGGCGTCGGCCCCCCCCAGGGCCGAGCGCGGGCAGGTGGGCGGGCGCTCGCCGGGGTGCCGGAAGCGTGTCTGCAAGCGGGCCACCGTGGCCCGTCCGACTCCCAGCACCGCGGCCGTTTGCTCCAAGGTCAGCTTGGCCAGGCCCGGCAGCGGAACGGCCTGCGCCATACGCAACTCCGGGAGGTCGTGTGCTTGGGCCGCCACCCGTTGGGCTTTGGCCACCAAGTCAGTGTCGAGGCGTCGGGGGCTTGCCAGGCGCCCGGCATCGCACATTTAGTCTCGTCTTGAAAGAGAAATGGAATCAGTCGAAGTCGCCCCGGTCCTCGGATCGGGGCGCGGGGCGCGAGGCGGTTGCCCCGATCCGAGGATTGGATGCGTGACTTTCCGGGCAACAACCTGGCGAGCCTGGCCCGGAGTTGACACCGCTCGGGCCGACTTGGTGCGAGGTGCCCGGTGGCTCGCTCCAGGACACGCGCCCGGATTTATCCGACACCGGTGGAATGCCTTCCGGTGGGCCAGAGATGGGAACGGCTCCACTTCCTGTCGGCGCCGTCCCTGATCGCCGTCGCGTCCGAGCGATGTTCGACCAGTCGCCGGCGCCGACGTCGGTGCCGCTCAAGGTTGCCCCCCAGGGCGCGCCGCACTCTGCGCTTCCGTCGCGTGCGGAATCCGTGTTTAGTCTCCGCGCCTTTATGCTGAAGACTGCATTGTTGTTCGCTGGACAGGGCGCCCAAGTGGTGGGCATGGGCAAGGACCTGGCCGCAGCCTCGCCCGACGCGCGGGCGTGGTTCGCGCGGGCCAACGCCGCGCTCGGCTACGACCTCGCCGCGATTTGTTTCGACGGCCCCGCAGCCGAGCTCACGAAAACCGAGCACGCCCAACCGGGCATCTATCTGGCAAGCTGGGTCGCCTTTCGATTGCTGAAAGCGCGCGTGCCGGGGCTGGCGTTCCAGGCGGCCGCCGGCCTGTCGCTCGGTGAATTCACGGCGTTGGCCGCGGCGGGAGCCCTCTCGTTCGAGGACGGCTTGCGGCTGGTCCGGCAGCGTGGGCTTTTCATGCAGGAGGCTTGCGACGCCACCCACGGCGGCATGGCGGCGATCATCGGCCTCGATGAAGGCCCGACCCGCGAGGTCTGCGCCGAAGCCGGCGTGGAACTCGCCAACCTGAACTGCCCCGGTCAACTCGTGATCTCCGGCGAAGCCGCCCGGATTGCCAGGGCCTGCGAGCTGGCGAAGGCGCGGGGCGCCAAACGCGCGCTGCCCCTGGCGGTCGCCGGCGCCTACCACTCGCAACTCATGGCCGGCGCGCAGCCCAAGCTGGCCGCAGCCCTGGCAGCCGTTCCGCTGGCTGCGCCCGCGGTGCCGGTCATCTCGAACGTCACCGCGGAACCGCACGGCGCCTCCGCTGAGATCCGCCGGCGGCTGGTCGAGCAGGTTACGTCTTCGGTGCGGTGGGAAGCCTCGATCCGTTATTTGCTCGCGCAAGGTTTCACCCGTTTCCTCGAGCTCGGACCGGGCACCGCCCTGACCGGTTTCCTGAAGCGCATCGACAAATCAGCCACGATCCTGAACGTCGCTGACGTGGCCAGCCTGGAAGCGACTGCGCAGGCGCTCGCCGCGCAACCAACTTGAACCGGCAACGACTCCCGTTAAACCAAGTACGAATCATGAACGAACTCGCCAATCAGATGGCCGTTGTCACCGGCGCGGGCCGCGGCATCGGCCACGCCATCGCACTGAAATTCGCCGCCGCCGGCGCCGACGTGGTGTGCATTTCCCGCACCGCCGCCAACGCGGAAAAGGCCGCCGGCGAAATCACCGCCCTCGGCCGCCGGGCCTGGGCGCACGCGCTGGACGTGGCGGACGCCGTGGCCGTGGCCGCCACCGCCACGCGGATTCTCGAAGAAGCCGGCCGGGTGGACATCCTTGTCAACAACGCGGGCATCACCCGCGACGGCCTGTTGATGCGGATGAGCGATGAAGATTGGGACGCCGTGCTGAACACAAATCTGAAAGGCGCCTTTCTGCTGACCCGCGCGTTTGCCCGCGCTTTCATCAAGCAGCGCGCCGGCCGCATCATCAACGTCGCGTCCGTGATCGGCTTGATGGGCAACGCCGGCCAGTGTAACTACGCGGCGAGCAAGGCGGCGTTGCTAGGCTTCACCAAATCGGTGGCGCGGGAGTTCGCCTCGCGCGGCATCACCGTCAATGCGCTCGCGCCGGGGTTCATCGAAACCGACATGACGGGGGCGTTGAGCGAGGAATTAAAAACCGCCATTTTGAAGCAGATTCCGCTCGGCACCTTCGGCCAGGCGGAGGATATTGCCCACGCGGCGTTATTCCTGGCCAGCCCCGCGGCCCGCTATATCACGGGCCAGGTGCTGGTGGTGGATGGCGGCATGGTGATGTAATTTCGACGCGGCACGGATCGTGCAAAGAACAAGTCCCAATCAGGGCTTGACGCGTTGTGGCTCGTTGCATAGACACACCCGCAACACGTAACCGGAGACAACATGGCAGCAGAAAAAACGGTAGAACAAAAGGTACGCGACATCGTCGTGGAGCAATTGGGCGTGAAGCCGGAGCAGGTCACGCCCGAGGCCAAGTTCATCGAGGATTTGGGCGCGGACTCGCTGGATGTCGTGGAACTCGTCATGGCCCTCGAAGAGGAATTCGGCAACGAAATCCCCGACGAGGAGGCCGAGAAGCTTACTACGGTGGGCGACGTGACCAAGTACATCGAGGAGTTGCAGCAGAAGTAATCGCCAGGCAAGTTTTTCAGGGCAGCCACGGCTGGCGTACAGCGGCGTGCTGCCCTTTTGCTTTATGGGCTGGACCGATCGCAGAGTAGTGGTGACCGGGATGGGTGTGGTAACGCCCCTCGGACACGACCTCGACACCTTCTGGAACCACCTGGTCGGCGGCCAGAGCGGCATTGACCGCATCTCGCTGTTCGACCCGGCCGCGTTCGACACGCAAATCGCCGCCGAAGTCAAAAACTTCGACGCGGTGCCGGCGTTTCCCACGCCGAAGGACGAACGCCGCACCGACCGCTTCACGAAGTTCGGCGTGGGTGCCGCGCACCGGGCGCTGCTGGACTCCGGGTTGGATCTGGAGCGCGTGGACCGGGATGAAATCGGCGTGTTCATCGGGTCCGGCATCGGTGGCCTGGCCACGACGGAAGAGCAGCACAAAATCCTGTTGAACCGCGGTCCCGGCCGGCTTTCGCCGTTCATGATCCCGATGCTGATCCTGAACATGGCGTCCGGCCTGTTCTCGATGTACTACCGCCTGCGCGGGCCAAACCTGGCGACCTGTTCCGCGTGCGCGACCGCTTCGCACGCGATCGGCGAGGCCTGGCGCACCATCAAGATGGGTGACGCGAAGGCGATGCTGGCCGGCGGCACCGAGGCGACGATCACCTCCCTGGGGATCGGCGGCTTTTGCGCCATGAAGGCCATGAGCACCCGCAACGCCGAGCCGAAGCGGGCCTCCCGGCCATTCGACGTCGGCCGCGACGGCTTCGTCATGGGCGAAGGCGCGGGCATCATCGTCCTGGAGGATCTCGAACACGCCCGGGCCCGCGGCGCGCGGATCTATTGCGAAGTGGTTGGGTACGGCAACACCGCCGACGCCTACCACATGACCGCGCCGTCGCCGGAAGGCGAAGGGGCGGCGCGGTGCATGAAGATGGCCTTGCGCAGCGCCGGGCTGAACCCGGAGGACATTTCCTACATCAACGCCCACGGCACCTCCACGCCGCACGGCGACCTCTGCGAAACGCTGGCCATCAAAGCGGTGTTTGGCGAACACGCCCGGAAGCTGGCGGTGAGTTCCACCAAGGGCGCCACCGGCCACATGCTGGGCGCGGCCGGCGCGGTCGAAATGGCCGTGTGCGTCAAGGCTCTCCAAACCGGCGTGGTCCCCCCCACCCTGAACCTCGACGAACCGGACCCGCAGTGCGACCTCGATTACGTGCCGCACACCGCGCAGGAGCGGGAGGTCAAGGCCACCGTCAATAACTCCTTCGGCTTCGGCGGCCACAACGCCTGCATCGTGGCGAAGAAGTTCGTCGGTTAGCCACCAGCAGGTCTTCGCCGGCCGAGGCGGAATCGAGAGTCTCTGCTGCACTTGTGGTTCCCGCCGTGGCTGACGGTCGTCGCGGTGGCTATGCCGGCAACTCGCTTGCGCGGAATCAGCATCCACGCTCCTCTCGATGACAAGCTTGAATGAATGTGTCATGCTGGCCTGGTGATCGAGTTGTCGCCCGCTCAAGTCACGGTACTCCTCGGGCGGTGGGGGGCGTGGCCTTCCTCTACTCCTCGGTGGGTCACGGCGGAACCACGGGTTACCTGGCCGTGATGGCCCTGCTGGGTGTGGGATCAAGCTGGGCGCGGCCCGGCGCCCTTTGGATTAACTGTGCGATCGCTTCCGTCGCCGCGTGGCGGTTCCAACGTGCAGGATTCTTTGACTGGCGCGTATTCGTACCTCTGGCGACCGTGTCCGTTCCGCTCGCGTGGCTCGGCAGTCGTCTGCACTTCGAGGGCCGCACCGCCGCCGTCACGCTCGGCCTGACTTTACTGGGTGCCGGCTGGATGCTCGGCTGGGGCCGCCGTGACAAGGCCGAACTCCCCACCCAACCCGCGCGGCTGCCGGTTGCGCTGGCCGCGGGCGGCACGCTCGGTTTGCTGGCCGGCATCACCGGGATCGGGGGCGGGGTCTTTCTGACGCCGCTGCTGATTTTCCTCCGCTGGGCGCCCGCCAAGACGGCGGGTGGCATCTCGGCCCTCTTCATCGTGGTCAACTCGGCCGCGGGGTGGGTGGGTTTGGGCAGGCAGGCCGTGATCACGCAACCTGCCTCTCTGGCCTGCCTGTTGATTGGCACGATCGGAGCCTTTGTGGGAACCCAGTTCGGCGTGCGCCGCTGGGGCACTGTGGCATTCCGGCGGGCGCTGGCGGTAGTGCTTTGGATCGCCGCCGTGAAACTGCTTATCACCGGCAGATAGACTCGGCGGACGCGTGCCGATCTGCCGGGCTTTGCGGGGTGCGCATCATCCCTCCGAACTCGCACTGCGTTTGGGTGAGAGCGAGGAGGAAAAAAGGGCCTGAGCCCCCGCCGCCTGGCATCGGCTCAACGGCCTGCGTGGGACGCAAAATATGGATGGCCCCCGCGTGGGCCACGACACCGCCGCCGGGGCAAAGGGTTGGGGTGCTTTGAAGCCAGGCGTAATCGCATATTCGCCGTACTTTCCAAAGCTATGACTTGGATCAATGCAGCGTCCGGCCAGCGAGCCAACACTCGGTTGCATGAAACCCGGGTGCTGTGGCTCAAGCTGGCTGCTTGCCTTGGCGGTGGGAGTGTTGACCGGCCTTGCGGGACGAGGATCGGCCGACGCTTCAACCGCTGTCCCGCCGGATGGGCAGCGGTCTTCATCGCCCATTGGCGAAGCGGTGTATGCACAAGCCTGCGCCGCGTGCTCCGGTGTCAACGGGCCGACGGCGGTCTGGCTTTACCCGAAACCGCGCCGCTTCAGTAGCGGCCTGTGCAAGATCAAATCCACCCCGGCGCGGAATTGCCCACCGATGGCGATCTGTTCCGCGCCTCGCGCGGCGGGCCCAGCCTGTCCCCGGGCGCGCTCACCCTGGCAACGGGCCGCACGTAGCCGCCGGCTCAACGCGCCCCGGGCGTAACTTCGAAACGAACGGCCAGCCATGTCATCGCACGAACCTGTCCCCACCCCCGAAGCCCCACGCCTGCGCGCCGGCTGGCCGTCCGGGCTGGCCCAGGTAAGTCTGGCGGTCCTGCTCTTCGAAACGCTCACCGGCCTGGCCGTCACCTTTGCGCCGTTTCACGCCACCGTGCAATGGAGCGTGCTCTTCCACACCGCCGTGGGCGCACTCTCACTGCTGCCGGTGGCCGTGTACTGCGTGTTGCACGTGGCGGACTATCGGCGTTACGCTTGGTCACACCTCACGTTGTTGGGCTGGGTGGCGGTGTTGGCTCTCGCCGGCGTCTCCCTTTCGGGCGCGGTCATCACGGTGCAGGCAGCGTTCGGCATCCGGACGGACGCCCTCTGGCGTCAAGTTCACCTGGTTACGACGTTTGTCCTGCTCACCGGCGTGGTGCCGCATCTCGGTTTCGTCGTCCTCAAGCAGCGCCAGACCAAGGTGGCTCCGCAAATCCGGCCGTCTTTTGCCCGGTCGCTCGCTCTGGCAGCGGCGGGATGCGTGGCGGTGCTCGGAGCGGGCACTCTCTATTCGGGCCGGAAGTACGAAAACCGGTTCCCGTCCGACTACAGCTTCCTTTACGGCACCAACCGCCCCTTCGCGCCGAGTCTCGCGAAGACCGATACCGGCGGCGCCTTCGACGCCCGGTCGCTCGCCGGCTCGCGCTCGTGCGGCACCGCCGGGTGCCATGAGCAGATTGTGAGCGAGTGGCTGCCCAGCGCCCACCGTTACGCGGCGATGGACACGGTTTTTCAAGGCATCCAGGAGGTCATGGCCAAGCAGAACGGGCCAGAGTCCACACGGTATTGCGGTGGCTGCCACGACCCGATCTCACTGTTCAGCGGCACCAAGAACCTCTTCACGGAGAACCTCACAGGACTTCAGGGGTACCAGGAAGGCGTCTCGTGTCTGGCCTGTCATGCCGTTCGCGAGACCGACGTCAAAGGCAACGCCGATTACACGGTAACTCAGCCACGCAAGTATCTCTGGCAATGGCAGACCAACGGACTGGGACGCGTGGCCCGCGACTTCCTCATCCGCAGTTACCCGGCCGAACACAACAAGCTATCCAAACGCTCCTTCAAGAAACCCGAGTACTGCGCCGCCTGTCACAAACAGTTTATCGACCAGGAGGTCAACCGCGTCGGCTGGGTCCAACTCCAGAACCAGTACGACAACTGGGCCGCCAGCCACTGGAACAAGAAGGGCGACGCCCGGAAAACCGTCGAGTGTCGGGAGTGTCACATGCCGCTGGTCGATTCGCAGGACCCGGCGGCGGGCGACCCGCTCGACTACAATCGGACGCCTGACGACCGCAAGCACCGCAGCCACCGCTTCCTTGCCGCCAATACTCTCATGCCGGTGGTGTTGCAGGACCGGTTGGAAGGATGGAAGCACCAGTTCGAGCTGACCGAGCAATGGCTGCGCGGCACACTCCCGATCCCCGAAATTGCCGACAAGTGGGCCCACGGGCCGGTGGTCAAAGTCGCCGTGTCCGCGCCGGCATCGGTGCGGCCGGCTGAAGAGATTCCGCTGCGGGTGATCATGGCCTCGACTTTCCCACCGGCCCGCTCGACATCATCCAAAGCTGGCTGGACCTCACGGTCACCGACGACCACGGCCGTGTGGTCTGGACCTCCGGCAAGCGCGATGCGAGGCATTTCCTCCCGCCCGGCACGTTCCTCTTCAAGGCTGAACCCGTGGACCAGCACGGCAACCTCATCGACCGCCATAATCTCTGGGAGATGGTCGGCGTCCGTTTCCGCCGGGCGCTCTTTCCCGGCTATTCGGACACGGTGAACTTCACCGTGCCGTGCAGCGGCGCCCTGGCCCCGGCCAGTGCCGCTCCGGCCCCGCCGACAGCCGGGGACACCGTGCCAGTCCCCGCGCCACCCGTACCAGCCCCGCAACTAGCCGGCGAATACCGCATCCTTGTGTCGTTACAGTACCGCAAGGTGGACCAGTTCCTCCTGAACTACCTCTTCGGCGAAACGAACCGGCTCACGGCTCCGGTGACAGAGATTGCCTCTGCCACCACCACCGTGAAGGTGTTGCCGAAAACGCCAGCCAGTGCGGACGCAAGCGCGGATCCCCGTCTGGCCCGTTCCGCGGCGGAAAAGGAATGACCTCTCACCTCTCAACGGGTTCGGCTCCGCCAACCTCCGGCGGCGCGCCCCGACTCAGCCCGCGCAAGCGCCGGCTGCGCTGGACATGCGCGGTGCTGGTCGTGCTGTTTGCGGCCGGAGCCTTCGTCGGTGTGGCGCTTCATCTGATTTCGCGTCCGGCGCCGTATCGACCCGACGAGCAATCGACGGACATCACCAGCGATCTGGCGCGGGGGCTGCCGCCGGCGGCGCCCCGGCCCAAACTGGTGGACGTAACCCGCAAAGCCGGTCTCGGGGACTTCCGCAACTTCGCGGGCCAGCGCTCCTCCCAACTGCCGGAGGACATGGGGCCAGGCCTCGCGTGGGGCGATTTCAACAACGACGGCGCCGACGACCTGTTTCTCGTGAGTGCGGGCGGGCCGTTGAACATACCCACGAACGACCTTGCTCCCTGCAGGCTGTTCGAGAAGAT
>JAKANS010000245.1 GCA_021823625.1 bacterium
CCTTTGATCAGGTTCGTCGGCATCCCGAAGGAATCGAGGGACTACTGGCTCCATTCTTTTGAGCCGCATGTCGAATTATTTATGCGCGGACATATAGCGCAAGCCCGAACGAACCGGCTGAAACGAAAGCTCTGGCAGGATCTGCTCCGCACCCTGGCCGGCGACCTTGCGCCCTGGCGTCCGGGACGCACCGAACCGCGCGCCGTCAAACGCCGCCCCAAACCGTTTCCCTGGCTCAATCGTCCACGCCGGAACTTTGTCGAACTCCCTCATCGCAACAGCCGTTGGCACGGGGGACCCCGCAAATTTCAAGGCCTTAATTAACCGCCATTCGGGTCTGAAGTGGTTTAAGCTGTCCGCCATTTTATGCTACCCGAGAAAGGGTTTCAGAAGATTTTGGGGCTGGGCGATGGCTGGCAAGTGCAACAAGTCGATTACGTCGAGAAGGCAAGCAAGGTGCTCATTCGCATCCAAGAAACTGCGGCGTTGTGGGCCAGCGAGTCGTGTCCGCACTGCAACTGTAAATCCGTCGGTGGCTACGACCACGCGCCGGAACGCACCTGGCGGCATCTCAACGTGTGCCAGTTGCAATCGGAGATCGTCTGCGCACTGCCCCGCGGGCAAGGCAAAGACTGCAAAAAGGGTTACACCGTGCGCGCACCCTGGGAGGGGCGCAGGCGCGGGCTGCCCCAGGAGTTTGAAGCCTTTGCGCTGACCTTGATGCGCGCGATGCCGGTCAGCAAAGCCGGGGAGATTCTGGGCGAGACCGATCGGCCGTTGTGGCGGGCGCTCTTCGCGCACGTGGACGCGGCGTGGTCGGAACTGAGTTGGGAGAACGTGGTGGGGGGGCGCCGACGAGATGAACCGCAAGCAGGGACACCCCTAGCTGACGGTCTTCGCGGACCTGCAAGCCAAGCGGGTGCCGCTGGCGGTGGAAGGCAAGGACGCCGGCACGGGGGCACGTTTTGCTGAGGAATTGGGCCGGCCCAACGGGCATCCCAAGGCGATCACGCAAGTGGCCCTTGACAGGAGCCCGGCCTACCTCAAAGGCGTGAAGGAGAATTTCGGCAACGCGGCGGTCGTGTACGACAAGTATCATGTCATCAGCCAAGTCACCCAAGCCGTGGACGAGGTGCGGCGTGCGGAGGTGCGGCAGGACGCGCAAGCGCGGGCCAGCTTGGAGAAGAGTTGCTGGTTGTGGCGCAAGAATCCCGAGCGCTGGACGGAGCTGGCGCAGCGGCGCTTTGAGCGGCTGCAGAACAAACCGCTGGTGACGGGGCTGGCGTCTGCGATGCGGCTGGACTTGCAGCAAGCGGATGCATTGGCCAGCGCACGGGTGGCGCGCAGCCGGTTTGTGAAATGGTGTCAGTGGGTGCGCACGGAAGCCCAGGCGTTGGGCAGCGGGTTGCTGGAACCGATGCGCCAAGCCGCCGCGATGGTGGAGCGTCACTTGGAAGGCATCCTCGGGCATTGGAAGGAAGGATTGACGACCGCGTTTCTGGAAGGACTCAACAGTTTGTTCTCGGCGACCAAACGCAAAGCCCGAGGCTATCGTTCGACAGAGTAGCAGATTGCGATGCTCTACTTTGTCGCGGGCAAGCGGGAGATTCCATACTATGGCTGATACCCACTACAAACGTCGAAGAAGCCTTTTTTATGGCTCCGAATGTGTCCTATGCCATTTACTAGCCAGTATTGCCCGCTTGACATTATTAAGCCATATCAACGAACGTGGTGGCGGTGGCAGCCGGCGATATGCACAGTCTGGCGCTCATCGGAGACGGACCGCCGGCGGTCAAAGTGTCCTTGGTCAATCCGACGTGGACCGCCCATGGGTTCAGCGTTTCCCTGTCCACGCAGAGCGGGCGGGTCTGTCGGCTGGAATACAAGGTCGCGCTGACGGATGCCGCCTGGACGCCCTTGCCGCAGGTCGCCGGCACCGCCGGTGAGCGAACGCTGAACGATCCCACCGCCGCTGGCGCGCAACGTTTCTACCGCGTCCGGCGGTGGTAGCTCGAAATGGGAGGCACGTTTGGTGCGACTATTGATTGCCATGGGCGGGCGGCAGAAAACACACGGCCACGGCGGGGAGGGACTCGTCGGTTCCGTCTCGGGGGTGGAGGCCAGTCGGCGAGGCGCCGACTGGAGCGACCGAGACGGTCGGGATGCGCATTCCCTCAGTCGCCCTGTCAGCTTTTTCCGTTTTTCCTTCTTTACCTATTGCGGCCGGTGGACTGGACGCGCGGCCGGCGCCGGTTGCGTCGGCCAGCGTGAGAACGCTTCCGAGCCGCTGCAAACGCCGCACAACAAAAACACAATAGCTGGAAAGGCGAAATATTATGACCGCAAAGAACGTTCTGACCGTCATCACGCTCGGGGCGTGTTTGCTCGGGTTGTCGGGCCTCGGCAGTCAGAAGAACCCCCTGGAACGACCGTTTAAGGTCTCCGGTCAAGGGACGGCCGTCTTCACCCTCGGTCCGGACGGTACCATCTTGGGTGCGGAAACCTCTGGGAAAGGAAACTTCACGCACCTCAGCCTGGTCACCCTTCGCGGGGAAGGGAAGGTCAACGAGTTCGGCATCCTTGTCATCGAGGTGATTATGACGGCCCGAATGGAGACCAATTGGTCTGGGAGGCAGTCGATCCAATTACTCTCACTGTCACCGGCGGCACGGGACGGTTCATGGGCGCGGCGGGCAGTGCCACAGAGGACTTTGAAATGGTGATCCGGCCCGACCCTCCCCCGGGGACGACGATCGCCGACATGACGTTTTCGTACGAGGGGACCATCACGTACTGACATCCCCAACACCGTGGGCGGGCGTGCTGGACCCGACGCCCCGAGGCGCAGCGCGCCATCCGTAACCGCGAACCCTGGTGGCGCAGACTGGCCGTCTGCCGGGTCGCGGATGGTTAATCCGCGATAATAGTTCGCCTGGGTCCAGGAGCCGAATTGCCAGAGCTGGCTTACCGGCACGGCCGTCGACGCCGGCGGGCTCGTGGTTTGCGCCGGCACGCGCGACAACAAGCGGCGTGCCTTCGACAAGGACACCGGTGCCGAGCTGTGGCCGGCGAAGCTGCCGTGGACCGGTTCCGCGCCGCCGGCGAGCTACGAAGCCAGTGGCCGCCAGTTCATCGTGATAGCCGCGACCGGCGGCAACAAACTGGGTACGCCGTACGGCGACGCCTACGTGGCGTTTGCACTGCCGAGGTGAAGCGAACCACGGCGAGACCTCACAAAGTCGTGCGCGCGCGTTTCGATGAGGCGTGAGTCTTCAGAATCGAAGCCCTGGCGGCAGGTCCGGGTGAGTATTCCCGGGCGATTCAAGAACCAAGAAAAGGAGAGCTTTTGGCAAGATCGGTGTGGCTTCTGCAAGCCGGGCAGGCGCGAATTAGCCCACGTCAACATCCTATGAAAAACGTTTGTAAAATGGTTGGGGCCCGGTGTGAACCGGAGCCATCCTGGTACACGCGAAAGGTTGTCCGCGGCCTGGCCTTAATGGCCAGCGTGGGCTTGCTGGGCTTGTCCGTTTCCGGAGCGGACAATGCCCCCTCGATCGTCAGCTTCAGCAAGCCGCTCTCGGGCTCGTCGCAAATCCTCTTCCATGGATCGGGCGGACCGTTCCAGATCCAAATGCGGAAGACGCTGGAACCCAATGCGCCGTGGTACGACGTGAATGGGGCAGTGGTGACCGAAGTCCAGCCGGGCGTTTACCTGGGCATGATCCCCGAGGTGCTGGACGACGTTGCCTTCTATCGCGTCGTGAGCCAAGGGGAGACCATCGTTGAATTGAAAGGCTGGTCGCTCGTGGTGGGGGTTTCGGTGCCTGCCAACGGCAGCTTTTTCGTCGCCGGCGAGAGTCCGGTGATCACGGTCAAGATCCTGGACACGTTCGCTCAAGGCATCACCCGCGACAGCTTCTCTGGGCTGAATCTGTACATGGCTGGCCCGCTGGATCCCCAGAAGACCGTTTCTGCCGTCAAGCTGCTGAACGCCTCGACGGACCGTACGAAGCAGCCGCACCACTACATCAGCCTTAAGTCATCCGCCAACGTGGTGGTGGATGGCAACACCCTGACCTATAACTTGAAGCCGATCACCGATGAGGCCCCCGGCACCTACACCATCGGCGTGCGCGCCACGCTGGCCTCGGACGGCATCCAGACGGTCATCAAATACGCCGATGTCCAGATTGGGACGGGCACGCCCGAGAGTCCGGTGGTGGCCAGGGAAAAGTGCGCCGATTGCCACCTGGGGACTATCAGCGGTAAGATCTACATGCATCACATCGATGTAGGTCGCTCGCCAACCGGCAGTTGGGACTTGGATTACGAGCCGGTGACGTCCTGCATCCTGTGCCACAACAACGACGGCTACGCCGCGTACAACGACGCCTCCGTCGCCGGCGGCAAAGTGCCGGACGCCATCGTGCTGCGCGTCCACGGCGTCCACATGGGCGAAGGCCTGCAGCGGGCGTTCAACACCAATTCGGTGAATGGCAATTTCCGGGATTACGTGCCGCTCGCGTTCCCGGCGGATGTCCGGAACTGCACCGCCTGCCATGCTGATGACCGCTGGAAGACAACGCCTACGCGCGCTGCCTGCGGCTCGTGCCACGATACGGTCTGGTTCGGGGCGCCGGCCGACAAACCCGCCGACATGGTTGCCCATGTGGGCGGAAAACAGTCGGACGATACCAAGTGCTTGCTCTGCCACGGCGCCGATCCGTCGCCGGACGAGTCCTTCATCTCGACCGCCGCCGCGCACCTAGTGGCTCCGCCGGCCTTCAAGCAGGCGGTGGACCTGTCGATGTCGGCTCCCGCCAACGGAAAGTACTTCGTGGCCGGCGAAGCACCGCAGGTGACCATCAAGATCACCGACGTCGCCACGGCCCTGGCGATCGATCCCGCCACCATCGTCGAGCCGTTGGTTTCGACGAACGTCCAGCCAAATGAGTGGAAGCGCGCGAACTTGTTCGTGTACGGCCCACGCGACCATACCGTGCCTGTGCTCACCACGGCGGCCGCCAATCCGGATCCGAATCATTACTATGCCAACAACGACTTGCGCGTCCTCCAGGATCCGAGCAAGGCGGATCCGCGCATCACCCGGACTTCGGACAGCATTGTTTACCAGCTTGGTACCATCACCAATCTGGCTGCGGGAACCTACACGGCCTTCGTCGAGGTCATGCCGAACGCCCCGCTTGGTGGGACGGCTTATCTGAACTTCCAGGTGGGAACGACGAATGTCGAACCTCTGGTGGCTGCAAGCTGCACCGACTGCCACGGTGACACGAGGATGCATGGCGGGTACTTCGCCGTCACCTTCACGCCGGACATCTGCAAGGCGTGCCATGACTACGAACGCCAAACACCGGGCAAGACCACTTGGACGGCCTCCAACAGCGGTTTCGGGGCGGCGCCGTTGTCCCGGCGGGTCCACGGGGTTCACTACGGGAACTACCTCGACAAGCCCGACGAAAACACCAAAGGCATCGCGCAAATCATCTTCCCGCAAGACGTGCGCAACTGCACCAAGTGCCACAGCGACCCGAAGAGCATCACGTGGACGGAAAAGCCGTCACGCCTGGCCTGTCTGGCCTGTCACGACGCCGACGCGGCGCAGACCCACGGCAATCTCATGACCTACGATCCCACACCCGCGGATCCGTGGAGCGGAGACGAAGTGGAGACTTGTGAGGTTTGCCACGGCAGCGATGCCGACTTCAGTCCCGCCAAGGTTCACAGCATTGCCAACCCGTACGTGCCGCCGTATCCGCGAGCGTTGCGCGAGGAATAGCGGCGCGCGACTACTCTTAATCGGTGGCGGGCTTGGAGTGCCGAGTCCACCCGCTGAAGCCTGTCCGCCCCGAGAGTCCAGGATCGGCCTGAACTCTCCGGGCGGCGTGCTTTTCGAGCGGTCCTCCACCGCCGATCGCACGACCGCGGCGTACGGGACCAACATCAGTCTCAGGATCGGTTTGTCTTCAGCCGGCCGCGCGACAGCGCCGGCTTTGTCCCGGGAAACATGGACGACATGGAAATCGGCGGGTGGTAAACCGTCGAAGCTCCCTCGTGGTCAAGGCGGGCTTCTCGCACCTCACGGTTCCCACCGCCAAGGCCGGTCAGCTCCCGACACCTTGAAGTCGCTGGTGAGGTGCGTAGAAGCTGCTGGCAGGTTCTCAAGAAATCGGGCGCGAGTTGTACCCGGCCACATATCAGGGTCGGGCTCACACAACGCCCGTCGATGCGTTGCAGGAAAAGACGCTGTGCGTCTCGTTAACACCCGCCGCAGGCGCAGGCCCGGCCGGGCTTGCGGGCGGTAACTTCGGTGCTGGCGATGAAGTCGGAGGCCTTGGTGCCGGCCGGGAGATGTTCCACGATCTGGCGATACAAGGGGTCCTCGAAATTCTCCATCGCGGCGACGTACTCCGGTTTCACGCGCACCTCGACATTGGCCAGGCTGGCGGCACGCGCATAACTCTCGGTCTCGCGGACGAGCACGGCGCCGGCCACACAGCCCACAAGGGCTTCGACCAGCTTGAGCACTTCCGCGGGCAGCGGCTTCAGCAAGGCGATGTCCGAAACCGCGACCCGGCC
>JAKANS010000066.1 GCA_021823625.1 bacterium
GCCGCTGATCAGCCCGACCGCGAAACAGACAAAGTACATCAGCGCCGCCGGCAGTTGAACCGACTTCGAAATCAACGGCGGCAGCGTAAACGCGACGCTCTGTTTGTTGTACAGTCCGATCATCACCAGCAGCAACAGAATGACGATCAGAAACACCGTCTTGAGTAAAAGTTTGGTATTCATGGCCAATGTGCGGTGCACCATAGGAAACGCCGGCCGGGCGTCAACAAGCATGTGAACGGCCTTATCCACAGCTCGCGCGCCCTGTCCGTGGGGCCAACCACGGTGCCACAACCGCCTTTTGCTTCGTCTCCCAAATGCGCTACCCTGCGCGCGCCTGCGATCCAAGCACCTATGAGCATTGCCACCCGAACCGGCGACCGTGGCACCACCGGCTTGATGTACAACCGCCGGGTGGTCAAACATCATCCACGCGTGGAAGCCTGCGGCTGCGTGGATGAACTCAACGCCGCGCTGGGCCTGGCACGGGCCGCCGCCCCACTGGCAACGCTGGGCGCCACCCTTCTGGAAATCCAGCACGACCTGGTTACCCTCATGGGCGAACTCGCCACCGCGGTCGATGACCTGCCGCGCTACGTGGCTGACGGCTTCAAACTCGTAACACCTGACTTGACTGCCAAACTGGATCGCGCCGTGGCCGGCTTGGAAACTCAGCATCCCGCCCCGCGCGGTTGGGCGATGCCGGGGGACACACCGCTGGGCGCGTACCTTGACCTGGCGCGGACCGTTTGCCGCCGCGCCGAGCGCCGCGTGTGCGCCCTCGAAGAGGCGGATCAACTCCGCAACGGCGAAATCATCGTCTATCTAAACCGGCTGGCGGACGTGCTGTGGCTCCTGGCCCGGGCGGCCGGAACGCCGGCGCGACCCGCCGCCGCGTTCCTTCAACCTTTTTCGATGCAGGCGTAGGCGTTGTGGTTGTGGATGCTCTCGAAGTTCTCCGCCTCGACCTTGTACCAGGTCACGTCCGGGTGGGCGTTGAGCCGCAAGGCCACGTTGCGGACCAGGTCTTCGACGAAAACGGGGTTCTCATACGCGCGTTCGGTCACGGCCTTCTCGTCCTGGCGCTTCAGCAACGAGAACAATTCGCTGCTGGCCGAGTCTTCGACCAGCGCGATCACGTCCTCGATCCAGATGGTTTGCTCGGAGCGAAGCTGGACCGTGACGTGGCCCCGCTGGTTGTGCGCGCCGTAACGACTGATCGCCTTCGAGCACGGGCAAAGGGTGGTCACGCCGGCGATCACCACCAGCACGAAGTCGATCTCCGGCCCGCAGGCGGTGGCGACGAACCGCGCGGTGTAATCCATCACGCCCACCATGCCGGTGACCGGCGCCTTCTTTTCGAGGAAGAACGGGAACTCCATCTCGAGGTGCGCGGTCTCGGAGTGCAGCTTGCGCTGCATGGCGTACAGGATGTCGGGGATGTTCTCCACGTGGACCATGTTGCCGTGCGCGTTCAACACCTCGATGAACCGGCTCATATGGGTGCCCTTGAATTCCTTGGGCAGATCCACGTACAGGCCGATGGTGGCGACGGTGTTTTGCACCGAATGCGCCTTGTCGCGAATCTGGATCGGAAACCGCAGGCCGCGCACGCCCACCTTGTCGATGCGCAACTCGCGGTGGTCGCGCTCGCTTTGCTTGTCCTGGAGTTTCATGGCACTGGCCGGAGCGGGCGTCGGCCGGGCCGCCACGGCGGGGTGTTCGCTTTCCCAAAGCATGGGCCAAGGTAGCAGCCTGCTCCAGTCGGGCAAAAGGATTCTCGCACCGGCTCGCACCGGCCCGCGGAGCAAATCGCCTGACCGGCGCACCGCCGCGCAGGCCACCGCGAATTCTCCTTGGCATGGCTCACCGCCGGGCGTAAGAAGCCGGCAGTTCTTTGACGCGGACGGATCGAATCCGTCCCCACCCCAGCCAGGGGACTCGGGAACCTCGTGGAAATCGAGGACGGTTGCGCCACTGTGACAGGCTACAAACTCCCACAGCCACTGGATGCCACGGCATCCGGGAAGGCGGGAGCGAGGCTCGAAGCCTGGAGTCAGGATACCGCTCTGGTTGGGCTCGTCGGGTCGCCGGTTCGCCCGTGGGTTGGGCGTGCGCGGCGGCCAACTTCTCCGTCCAAGAGAAGGATGAGGCCAGTCTCTCGAACCGGTTTCGAGGAATTTCGCTGGATGCCTTCATTCTCCGATTTGGCGGGGGTGGAGGCTTTTGTGTTTCGGGGGCAATTGATTTTCACGCTCCTGGCCACGGCCTTCCCACCCTGCCCTGGTCTCGCACTGAATGAACCCGCCGGGCCACGCGCCCGGCCAGTCGAGTCCCGAACATTATGCGAAACCTCGTTACCTCCGCGCTGGCCACGGCCAGCCTCTTGTTGACCGCCACCGCTCTTGCCGGCGGCACCGCCGCGATGGTCGTCCAATACGATCCCGGCACCGGCTACGCCACCGATTGGGCCACCGGCGCCGGCTTTACCAACGCCGCCGCCGCCCTCGGCGAACCCTCCCGCCAGACCGTCGATCCGGACCCGCAGTTCGGCGGCACCTTCGCGGTGGATCCGTTCTCGCCGCCTTACCTCGCCAGCCAGATCACTTCGATCGGCGCCGGCGGTTCGCTCACGGTTCAACTCTCGGAGCCGGCCGTCCGCAATCCGGATCACCTGTTCGGCATCGACTTCCTGGTCTTCGGCAGCACCGGATTTCTCATCACCAACGGCGATTACTCCGGCGGCGGCGTCACGGATGGAACTCTGTTTGGCGCCCAAAGCGGCCAGACCAGGATCGAAGTCAGCGCCGACGGAAAAACTTTCTTCGCGCTCGCGCCTTCGCTGGCGCCGGTGTTCGACAACTACCTGCCGACCGACGGCACGGGTGATTTTTACCGCGCCGCCAACCCCGCCTTGGGCGAGGCCGATTTCGCCGGCAAGAATCTGGCGCAAATCCGCGCGCTGTACGCCGGCTCGGCGGGCGGCACCGGTTACTCCCTGGCGTGGGCGCGCGATGCCCAGGGCAATCCGGTGGTTCTGGACCAGGCCTCGTTCGTGCGCCTGGATGTCTTGTCCGGCCATGCCGAAATCGACGCCATCGTCGCCGTGCCCGAGCCGGCCACCTGGGCGTTGCTGACGCTCGGCGCGGCTGGAATGGCGCTCGCTTGGCGGCGCCGAAAAACCTCCTGACCATGCAGGCGACCAACCGCCGCCCGGTCGGCTGCGCGCGGCTCGTGAAATGCGCCGCCAGCGCAACCCGCGGGCTCGCGATGGTGCTGGGTCTGGCGGCCTCGGCCGACGGATTCGAGGAACCTTTCGCGTCGCCGCCCGATCCGGTCGCGTGGCGGACCTTTGGCGACGCGTCGTTGTTTGCCTGGGACGCGGACGCGCAGGCGTTGCGGGTGACCTGGGATTCCAGCCGCCCCAACAGCTTCTTCGCCCATCCGCTCGGGACCATCCTGAATCGTTACGACGATTTCAAACTGGGCTTCGCGCTGCGCCTGGATCAAGTGGCGGTCGCGGTGAACCCCGACAAAACGTACACGTTCGAGCTGGCGATCGGGCTGCTCAACTGGAGCAACGCGACCAACGCGGCCTTCCGCCGCGGCACCGGCTCGAGTTCGCCAAACCTGGTCGAGTTGGACTACTTCCCCGACTCGGGTTACGGCGCCACGCTTTGGCCGACCGTCATCGCCGGCGATGGCCGGTTCAATTACAACGGCAGCGAAGACTTTACCCTGTTGGAACTGGAGCCTGGCCACGTCTATCGGGTGGAAATGAACTACACGGCGGCGGACCAAACCCTGCGCACCAGCCTCTGGCGGGACGGCGCGGCCACGGGACCAGTCCACGACGTGCCGCTGGCGTCGCGGTTCACCGACTTCCGCGTGGATACCTTCGCGGTAGCGAGCTACAGCGACGACGGCACGCAAGGCAGCCTGCTCGCCAGCGGAATCGTCGATGACATCGTGGTGGAAGTCCCGCCGCCGCCGGTCGGGCCGCTGGCGGGCGCGTTTGTCGGCGCGGGCTGGCAGGTCGAGTTCGCCGCGCGGACCAACTGGGTTTACTCGCTGGAGCGAACGACCGATCTGGCCCACTGGACGGCCGTCCGCACCAACACGGTGGTCGCCGCCAACGGCCCGCTCGTGCTGGCGGATCCGTCGCCGCCCACCGCCGCCCTGTACCGCGTCCGCGCGGATAAACCGTGAGCGAACGCTGTGTTGCTTTCCCCCAAAGATTTCCGATCCGCCCAGACTCGCTGCCCGGTCGGCGCGCCGGCTTCCAGCCGGCATTCGGTATCCGGGTGCCGGGGACGCCAATCGGACGACGTAAGCCGGCTGAAGGCTGGCGCTCTCAGCGGTCAGGACGCAGAAAGCCGGCTGGAAGCCGGCGCGCCGATTCGGCCACAGCTTCGCAACCGCGCGATTCCAAGCCGCCCCGCCGATGCCTTCACTTTACTGGAACTCCTGACAGTGATCGCGGTCATCGCCGTGCTGGCCGCGCTGTTGCTGCCGGCGCTGGCGCGGAGCAAGTCCATCGCGCGCCGCCTGCAATGTGTCGGCCATTTGCGCCAGCTCGGCCTGGCGGCGCAGATGTACTGGGACGACAACGCGAACGCGGCGTTCCGTTACCGCGGCGCCGCGACCAATGGCGGCGACGTGTACTGGTTCGGGTGGCTCGCGCGCGGCGCGGAAGGCACGCGTGCTTTCGACCCCACGCAGGGCGCGCTCTACCCGTACCTGAGCGGACGCGGGGTGGAGGTCTGCCCGGCACTGAACTACGCCCTGCGGAG
The DNA here is from genome assembly GCA_021823625.1 of bacterium. Classification (GTDB taxonomy): domain Bacteria; phylum Verrucomicrobiota; class Verrucomicrobiia; order Limisphaerales; family J093; genus DSVZ01. The sequence goes on from JAKANS010000066.1 coordinate 4,794, forward strand.
CTTCAAACTCAAAGCCACCGGGGCCGCCTACGGTTACGGCTACAACCTCCTTCTGTCGGCGCCGGCGAATCAACCGTCGGTGAGCCTGTTGCGCCTCGCCCGCCCCGCCGAGACGGCCTTTCTCGCGGATGCGGCGCAAGTAAACACGTTCCAGGCGCCCGCTTCGCCAGACCATCCGATGCTCGAGGAGTTCTATTACGTCTGCACCAACGAACCGACCGCGCACTTCCGGCACGACGGCTTGGCCAACGTCACGTTTTGCGACGGCCACGTCGGCGCGGCAAAGCCGAACCGGGGCTCGCTGGATGAACGATTGCCCGGCGCGAAGGTCGGTCGGCTGCCGACGACCATGCTGGCGCCATAGAAGTTGATTCCCGAGAATCCGATTTGCGCCGATCCGGATTTGCGGCGCGGACCTTCTTGACTCGAAAACCGAAGTTGAGTTGAGGAGCGTACGCGCCTCGCGTGCGGTTTTCGGCGCCCTCGCCGAAAACGGCTCGGACCGGAAACCATGCGGCCACCGCCTGGACCAAGCGTACCCAAGGCGCTGGGCGCGAGGCGCGTCCAGCTACACCCGAAGGCGGGTGAGCTCCCCAACTTCGGAATTCGGGCTTAACTCTCGAACTGTCTTCTTCCGCCAATCCGTCGGCGGCGCCATCACCGACCACAGCCGCGTGGCGGTGGAGTTCAAGCAGGGCGAATTGGTTTTCGAAACGCCGACGACGAAGAGGCAGAACCGCGCTCCCGGCTGTCTTCCCGATCTGGGGCGAAGCGTGAAGCGCGCAGATTGACCAACGCGTCTTCCATCACGTAGATTGCAGCCATGATAACCGAGGTCTTGGAGAGCAATGTGGTGGCGATTCCAGACCGTCTCGCCTCGCAGCACGGCATCAAACCGGGCAGCCGGCTGGACTGGAAGGAAAGCGATCGGCCAGATGTCCTCACGGTCAAGGTTCTTCCCGACTACGCCGCGATCGCTACGAGCCTGATGGGGGCCGGCCGCGCGCACCTGAAGCCGGGTGCTGACCCCATCAACGATCTCGTACGCGAGCGCGTGCAAGAGGACTCCGAACGCCAGCAGCGCTTGTGATCACGCACGTTCTCGACACCTCGGCCATCCTGGCGCATTACCTGTGTGAACCGGGCGCCGAGGAAGTGAACGCCATCCTCACCTGAGGGCCGGAGGAAACGGGCATTTCGCTGATCGCGGTTGGTCGAGTTGCGCAGCCGTCTGGCTGAGGTGACGGCGGATGCGCAGGAAGCCGGGCGCGCCTTCAAGCTCTACACCGAAACGCTCACGACCGCTCTGCCCTTTTCGCGGGAGACTGCGGGTGCCGCCATGGATTTGCGCTCCACCACCCGCCCCCGGCTGCCTCTGGTGGACGCGCTCATTGCCGCGAGTGCCAAAGAACACGGCGCGATTCTGGTCCACCGCGATCCCCACAGGGCGACCATTCCCACGTCTCTGGCCAGCCAATTCATGCTGCCACCGAAGCAGTGAACGGGAAGCAGTGCGGGCCAACGAAAGAGAAATCACCGATCACACCCGCGTGATGGTGGAGTTCAAGAAAGTTGAACCGGTCTTCGAGACAAAGGCGGCGAAGAAGTAGGACGGCGCGTCCCGTCTGTCTCAAACTCACAGTAACAAGTTCTTCGTTTACTGCGCGCTTCCCATGAGAACGCCGGCCATGTTACGCTGCGTCCCGTGGAAGCAATTTGATTATGCCCGGTCGCCGCTCCTTCAAAACTGACGAAAGCTTTCTCGAAAAGCTCGCTATTGGTGCCATCGGTGCGCGGGCCGTATTTGACGACCTTGAACGGCAAGGGCACAAGCCCATCGAGCTGGAACGCGGCTCGATGGACTACAAGATTTGGAAGAGCGTCAAAATCAAACGGGTTCGCGTCCCAGACCTTCTTTGTCTTAACTGCGGCACTCGTGTCGAAGCTCGTGCGAAAACGAAGATCGAAATCAGCATGTCCCACTCGCTATCCGACCCGGAGCGCGGCTGGGACAAGGGACTAAATGACCGCGATGTCGTCGCGCTGTCCATTTGCACCAAAATCGGCGCACGCCCGACCGACTGGAAGGCGGACCCTCTGATTCAATTCGTGTCCGCCGCATCGCTGCGAAAGGCTTTCGCCGAAAACCAGGTGGTCACAGAGAAGCCCAAAGGCGCTGGCGAAGGTTTCGAGTTGCGCGTCACCTGGCCCAGTGTTGTGGCCAGCAGCGACGGCCTGGTCAGCGCCCTGACACCGGAACGGCTACAATTCAGACGCGAAGCCGACCAGCGGACGATTTCGCTCGGGCTGAACAAGAAAAGCGTCTCCCTTCAGCCCCTGGTCAAGGTCGGCGACACAATCCGCGCCGGACAAATCATCGCGTCAGTCGTGCCCGTCACTTCGGTGTTGCCGTGTTCCGGTGCCACGGAGCATTCCAGCTTCCTCGAGATGCTTGCCTCCCCTGCCGTGGCCGACCGCTACACCGCAGCCAAGGCTCTATCCCATGTTCACAACTCCGCCGCCTTCGCCACCCTCACGCAGCGGATGGCCGACGACCGCGAGCACATCTACGTCCGCCTTGAGGCTGCCGCCGGGCTCGCACGCGCCGGTGACGCTGCCGGCATGGCCTTCATCCAGCACACCCTGCAAGGTCAGTACCTGGAGCATCGCTTGGAAGCTGTCATCATCCTTGGCGAGATCCCGACCGATGACTCGCGCAAAGCGCTCACGACGGTCCTGCTTGACCAAGCTCAGCATCCGGAAATTCGCGCTGGAGCCGCGTGGGCGCTGGGCGAGTTGCAGCAGCCCTCCAGCATTGACGCACTGATTCAAGTTTTCCTCGAACTGGCAGAGCCAATCCGCATTGAGGCCGCCAGAGCCTTGCGGAAAATTGCCCCCACGACCGGCGCCAGCGTTGCCGCCAAGCTCCCCGCTGCACAGGACGACCAACGCGCTGGCATTGCGTGGGCCGTCAGCCGTTCCGGCCGCGTCAAGGTTGACGAACTTCTCCCGCTGCTCGTGGACGACGACGCCCGCCGCTGGGTTGCCTACATCCTCGGCACGCAAGACCAGAAAACCTGCATCGGGCAGATCGAGCAATTACGTCGCCGCGACCCGGAGGTCTATTTCGCCGTCACCGTCTTGTGGAAGATTTTGGCGAGCTGGGTGTACGACCTGGAGGAATACTGACATGCCCGCCGCGCTGCCAACTCCGCTGTACACGACCGAGTGGGGCCAGGCTTACGTCGGTGATTCGCTTGACCTCCTGCCGCGTCTGCCTGCCGATTCCGTGGATCTTATCATCACGTCGCCGCCGTTTGCGCTCCAGCGCCAGAAGGAGTACGGCAACGAGAACGAAGACGCCCACGTGGATTGGCTGCTCCAGTTCGCCGAACCCGTCAAGCGCGTGCTCAAACCCACCGGCAGCTTCGTGCTCGACCTCGGCGGTGCCTACCAGAGCGGACGCCCCGTGCGCTCGCTCTACAACTTCCGCGTCATGCTCCGCCTGTGCGACGAACACGGCTTCCGGCTGGCCGAGGAATTCTTCTGGCACAATCCCGCCAAGCTCCCGTCGCCCATCGAGTGGGTGAACAAGCGCAAGATCCGCGCGAAAGACTCCGTGAACACCGTCTGGTGGTTCGCGAAGACCGACTTTCCAAAGGCCGATGTCCGTCGCGTGCTCGCGCCCTATTCCGACCGGATGAAGAAACTGCTGGAGGACGCCGAGAGCTTCTACCGCCCGAAACTGCGCCCGTCCGGCCACGACATCAGCGTCAACTTTGCGACCAACAATGGCGGGGCCATTCCGTCGAACCTCCTGCAAATCCCGAACACCGAGAGCAACTCACCCTACCAGCGCCACTGCGCCAGCGTGGGCGTGAAGCCGCACCCGGCACGCTTCCCTGAAAAGCTGCCGACGTTCTTCATCGAATTCCTCACCGACCCCGGCGACACCGTGCTGGACATCTTCGCCGGCTCCAACACCACCGGCAGCGCGGCGGAGAATCTCGACCGGCGCTGGCTGGCGTTCGAGAAAGACCGCACCTACCTGGCCGCGTCGGCCTTCCGCTTCGTGGACGAACTGCCAGCGGAAGACCTCGTCACGCTCTGGAACTGACTCGTTCAGAGATCCAAGGCTTTGAGCTTCATTGCGTGGGCGGCTTCGCGGTTGAAGACGTCCACAATTGCCGATGGATTCCTTTCAATCGAAGTCACGTCTCGTCCGTCGAGCAAAACGATGCAGAGGTTGGAATCTGCCATCACCTTGTTGGCGTAGCGCCGCGCCGCGGGACCAATGTCACCAGTGCCGACCACAACGATGACGTTGCTCTTGAGCATGTGGGTCAGGCCGACTTCCTTCGCCACATCGTCAAGCGCCACGCTCGCGGTGTTCTTACACTGGACCTGCCAGCGGGAGAAGACCAAGCGGCTGGACTCGAAAACGAGGTCCACCTCAGCGCCGCCGGTGGCAGTGCCGCGCAAACGCGTCGCCACGTAGCTCATGTCGAGCAGACGCATGAGTTTGAAGGCGAGCGCCTCCAACGCGAGGCCCCGCACATGTGTGTCCGTGGCATCAAGTTCTTTGAGGATTTCAGCCAGCGGCTTGCGCAGCAAACCACGGAGGTCGGACTCGGTCTGCTTCTCCAACTGCTCCAGCAACGGCCCAATGACCTCTTTGACCAGCTTCTCAGTTGCGGAAACCAGAAACGGCTTCGCGCCTCGGCCTTGCTCTCGCGTGCCGCGCTCCAACTTCACGTAGCCAGCTTGTTCGAGCGGGTAGAGGACTTGCTTCGGCAGGTTCTTCTCGTTGAACTTCACGCCGTAAGTTGCGGTGGCCAGCTTCTCCACGTCGTTCGACGCGTATGGTCCAGCGTCACCCATGTTGGCGAGCGTTTTCAGGTAGAGCCGCTGCTCCCGGCTCAACGCAGCCAGAACGTCGAACTCCGCACTGGCCGCCCCAATCAGTTCCTTCACGCGCGCATCGCTCACGTGCCAGCCGTCCGTGAACACACCGGCCTTCTCCAACCAGAGCCGCATCATGCTCGGATGCTTCCCGCCGCGCGGGAAGTGGACCCCGCGCTCCTCCAGCCATTCGCGGAGCTTGATGAGGTCAGCTTCCTCGCCCGCAGCCACGATGTCCTGAATGCACTGCGCGAGCGTCATGCCGTGCAGGTGCAGGAGAATGTGGCGCCCAAGTTCGCTGTGGAGTTTGTCAGCGTCGGCCCGAAGGCCGTGGAGCTTCTGCCCGAATTCGGTCAGCCGCGCCTCGCGATCAATCAAGCCGTAGGCAATCATGCCGAGCTTGGTGTTGTTTGCGAGCTTGCCCTTGTTGTAGTCACTCGTGGGGTTCCGGCTGAAGTACCGCTGTTTCACTGCCGCCTCGAACGCCCTCCAGTCGCCGCCATGCTGATTGGCGAGTTCGAGCACGTGCGCCAGTTCAATTTGCGACGGAGAGAACTCGCTGCCGAAAGGAAGGTCACTGCGTCTGGTCTGGCTCACTACGCCGCCGTCCGATGAGTCCTTACCCATTCTTGCCCTCCTTGGCCCGCCGTGCCTTGCTGCTTCTCCGCTGAGTAACCTTTTGCGGTTCGTATTTCTCCAAGAGTGCCATCTGAGTTGACCCAGGGGTCGTCGCATAGTTCACAGCACGCTCGCTGCCCCTTGGCTTCAAGGCGAGTGGACGCTTGGCACCACCGTCCTTTGCCAGAGGTACCTCTTCGATGCCGTTCCACATCAGGCCAGGTCGGTAGGCGCGGTAGAAAGCATCGTCGCCGGTTTTGGCAGCCTTCGCAGGTGCCGGATACCGCTCCCCTGCCTTCCGCTGGAATCGGCCGAGCGCACCTTCCAAGTATTCCGGCACCAAATCGCAGCAAATCCAGCGACGCCGAGCCTTCTCTGCCGCTTCGCCGGCCGCACAGCTCCCGGCAAACGGGTCCACCACCAAGTCGTCGGGGTCCGTCAGCATCCGGATAAAGAACTCCGGGATTTCGGCAGGGAATCGGGCCGGATGCGGCGTCAGCCCCTTTTCCTTGCAGAAGCGGATGTAGGCGGAATTGCTCTCCGTATGGGCCAGCGCGAGCAGGTTCGGCGGAATGGCAGCGCCGTTGTCGGTGCCGAACCTGTCCGAAATGTCGTGGCCAGAAGGCCGCAGCATCGGCTTGTAGCCCTTGGCCAGAAGCACGCGCATGCTGTCCGAGTAAGGCTGCAAGACGCGCCGGTTGCTGGCTTTCGGCCAAGGCGTCGGCGAGAGCCACCAGATGCAGTTGACGGCGTCCTTCACCCGAATGCGGCGCACTGTGACCCACTCGGCCGGCGTGGGCAGCCGGGCGGGGTTCCACCAGAAAAACTCCTGCGCGAGGTGGAAGCCGAATTCGCGGCAGAGCATGATGAGCAACTCGTAGTGGTAAAGGCTCCGCGTGGGCTGGCCGGAAATCCAGGAACCACCGATGTCGATGACGAGCGAACCGGCGGGCTTGAGGGCGGAGCGAAACGCAGCGCCGAACGGCTTGAACCACTCGACGTAATCGTGTGCGTCCACGTTGCCGTAGTCCTTCTTCCGGACGAGGCCGAACGGCGGACTCGTCATCACGAGGTCCACGGAGCCGGGCGCAACGGTGTCGCGGAACAGCGCCAGCGCGTCCCCAAGGAAGATTCGCCCCCACTTCGTGGAGTGAAACAGCTTCGCGGGTGGCGGCTCGTTCTGTCGGCTTGGATCAGGCATTGCTCATGGGCGCACGGCACACGCTCACCACCGGATTTAATCCTGCCGTGCGAAGCGCCGCAACAGGTTTTCAGTCAACCTTGCGCCTGCGGAATCCCAAGAACAGTGTGCGAGTTTGCCCCGAATCCATACAGCTTCAGGCGAGACAGCCGGATTCAGGCTCAACTCCCGACCGCGCAGGACCACTTTGGATACTCATCGCCCTTGTGGCGGTTGTTCTTCCACTGGAGCGGTTGGAGGTTGCCCAGTTCGTCGCCGCCTCCCTGCGCCACTGGGCGGATGTGGTCGATCTCCCAGCCGTAATCCTCTGTAGTCCCGTAGCTGGCCCTCTGTATCCACGCGCCGCAGGCATCTTTTCGGTACGTTGACGGATCGTGGCCGTTTACGGTTTGACCTTTCCTCCAGACCGCCTCGACGGTTGCTTGGTCGAACGCTGTCCCGTGTCTCGTTGTGTTTGTTTGTCGGTTCATATTTGTATCGTCGCTGTGTGTTCTCACGGCAGCAGGTTTTGCCGTCCACTCACCCGAGCGGAGAGCGGCTGCCTTCATTCCAAATGGCTCGCGAGGGTGCCCAGTTTTGGAAGGAATCGGGGGCAAAAAATGTTTCCGAAGCCAAGTCGGTCTGCTAGCCATGATGGCAGACGAAGATGCGCGTATGACTGACGACCAGTTGTGCTTCCTGAAAGACCATCAGCAGGAGCTCGGCCTGAAGCTGCTCCGCCATGCGCGCTGGCTGGCCTCCACGCGCTATGGCTGGCGGGAAGGAAAAACGCTGCCGCTCGGCAAGGATCCCGAGGACATTGTTTGCGGTGTCGTGGATAAGTATCTGAAGAGCGACCTCCGGCACTTCAAGGCCGGGCATGGCATTGAGATTCAGTTGAATCGGGCGGTGCAAAGCGATCTGTGGGCTTTGCACCAGCGGACGGAAGTCCGGGCCGTCCCGCTGGAGGATGAGCAGGAGGCCGAAACACCAGCGAGCTTCCAGGCAAGTTCGCCTACGCCGGATGATTCGACGGCTTCTGCTGACGACTGCGAGTGCATCCTCCGTGAGCTCGGCGAGCATCCGAAGATCAGAGGCAATGAAGAGATGGAACTGCTGCTTCTGGCCTTCGAGGAGGGCGCTGAAACGTCGCAGGAGCTGGCGGATGCAACCGGGATTCCCGTCGCGCGAATCTATGAACTCACGAGGCTGCTGCGGAAGATCTACCCGGTCATCAAGGCGAAACTCACCAAAGGAACGGAGACATTGAAATGAGCAAAGACTACAGAAAGACCGTTCGCAACTTGGAGGCGGCGCTGGCGGACGACAGCCGCCTATCCGTGGATGAACTCCGCCAGGAACTCGCCGAGCAGGGCGTCGATGTTGATGGATTTCTTGCCCGGTTTGGGACGGTAGTACGCAAAGGGTACCAGCAGCGACTTCGGAAGATCGCCGAACAAGAGAAGGCGGAAGCTGGGACCGGAGCGAAGAACTTGTTCGGGAACCTTGCGAACAAGACCCGTGAAGAATTGGAGCGGATTTTTCAGAGCCTTCGGCAGGGCGTGTTCGGCGAACAACTGAAGGCCGCAGCCCTGGCGCGCTGTCGGAACCAAGTCGGAGCGGAGATTTCGGAGACAGAGTTGCGTTCCTGGCTGGAAGACATCTCGGCAGGGGGCGGCGAGTGATTCAGAATCCACGAGGCCAAGGGCGAGAGTTGACAGGGCTTCGCGTTGCGGAGTGCATGGCCGCCGCGCACAAGCAGCTTCACGATCTCCTCGTCCAATCGTCGGAAGAGATCGATCTCGACACCATCGCTTGGCAGGTGGGGCGGTTGCGCATTGAAGATGGCGGCTTGGAGTCTTCCGAAGGCCGAATCGTCGTACTGGGCCGCAGCGGCGGAACTATTCGCGTGAAGCAAGGGATGAATCCAGGACGCCGGAGGTTCACTATTGCCCACGAAATCGGCCATTTCGTGCTTCATCCGACGGCGGGTCTTGAGAAAAGCGACACGTCCTCCAGTTTCACGGTGTGGAAGGACGCCAGCGAGGAAGCCGAGGCGAACCTTTTTGCCGCCGAACTCCTGATGCCGGAATTTCTGTTCAAGGCGCGGTGTCGCGGCCCCGTTCCGTCGTTGACGACCATAGACAAACTTGGAGCGGATTTCCAGACGAGCACGATGGCGACGGCGTTCCAATACGTGAACTACACGAATGAGCAAGTGGCCCTGGTCGTGAGCGAGGGCAATCAAATCAGATGGTTCCCCCGCGCGAAGGATTTCTGGCCGCGCATCCGCACGGGAGTTCTGCATCCGTACTCGGCTGCAGGAGAGCGTCTGGCCGGGAAGGCTGGCGATACAGGAAAGATGGTGCGAGCACCTGTTTATGCCTGGCTCGCCGACTTTGAGAACGATCAAGAGCGCGACATCATGGAGGACAGTCGCTACTTGGATTGGTATGACCGAACCGTGACGTTGCTTTGGATGAAGGAAGACCTGTCTGATTGAAGCGGAGTTGCACTTCGCCGCTCTTCAACGAACTTCTGCCATGCCAGGGTTTGTCAGGCCTATCCCGATCCAGATTGGTCGCTGCTTCTTCATCGCCTTCGCCAACAGCGGCATCTGCGCTCTGGACGAACTGTTTCTTCACATTCTGCCCGATGCGGTCTTGAAGCCATGCGAGCGTGTCCGTAAAGTGCGATTCAGAGCATGGCGAACATCAGTTCCAGAAAGCGGCCGTGGCAACGTTCCGGCGGAGGTTGCCGATGGAGGGGCCTTTGAAAGTTCCCCACCCCATCCCCTACCAAGGCAGCAAGCGCAATCTCGCGCCGGCGATTCTCGGCTATTTCCCGGAGCGGGTTGGCACGCTGATCGAGCCGTTTGCCGGGTCGGCGGCCCTCACGCTGGCGGCGGCGGCGCGCGGGTTGGCGGCGCGATATGTCATCAACGATCTGAACCAGCCGCTCGTGGATTTGTGGCTGGCCATCGTCGTGTCGCCGGAGAAGCTGGCGCGGCAATACGAGGCGCTTTGGCGGGCGCAGCACGGGGATCGGCGGCAGTATTACGACAAGGTGCGCGACGACTTCAACCGGACGGGGCGGCCCGATTCTTTCCTCTACTTGCTGGCGCGGTGCGTGAAGGCCGCAGTGCGCTACAACGCCAACGGTGACTTCAACCAAAGCCCCGACAACCGCCGCATGGGCGCGCTGCCGGAGACGATGCGCGAGCAAATCCTCGGCGCGTCGCACCTGCTGCGCGGCAAGACGGAATGCTCGTCGCTGGACTACAAAGACGTGGTCGCCAAAGCCACGGCGGACGACTTGATCTACCTGGCCCCGCCGTATCAGGGCGTGTGCGGCGAGCGTGACCCGCGTTACCTCAAGGGCGTGCTGTTCGACGAGTTTGTGGAAGTGCTGGAGACGCTGAATTTCCGGGACATCAAGTATCTGGTCAGCTACGACGGGCGGACGGGGGAGCGCGTCCACGGGCGCAAACTGCCGGAGCGGCTGCGATTACATCGGATCGAGTTGCACGCGGGGCGTTCGTCGCAGGCCACGCTGCTTGGGCGGGATGAAATCACCGTCGAGTCGCTCTATCTGTCGCCAGCGCTGGCCGAGTCGCTGCAATTGCGCCGTCGCTATCCGCACCGCGCCGCCGAGCAGTTGGCTCTCATGGAGAGAAAGCGATGAGCAAGCCGAAGCTGCCACCAGAGTTAGTGAAACTCTGCAAGTCCGTCACGGCGAAACGACCAAAGACGGTCATTGACCACATCCTGAAGCACGGCTTCATCACCACACAGGAGTTGAAGGACCGCTACGGTTACAACCACCCGCCGCGCGCGGTGCGGGATGTGAAGGAGCACGGCATCCCCATAGAAATGTTCCGTGTGGAAGGGAACGATGGAAGGAAGATTGCGGCGTATCGCTTTGAGGATCCCGGCAAGGCGCGGTCTGGCCAACAGGTGGGGCGGACCGTGCTGAGCAAGGAACTCAAGCAGAAGCTCGTCGCGTTGCATGGCGAACGGTGCGCGATCTATCTGGGGCCATTCCCGGACCGTGAACTGCAAATTGACCATCGCATCCCGTTTGAAGTGTTGGGTGATGTTCTCGGCGCCAAACCGAATCCGGACGATTACATGCTCCTGTGCGGCTCAGCCAACCACGCCAAGTCGTGGTCCTGCGAACACTGCGTCAACTGGCTGGAGCCGAAGAAAGCCGACATCTGCCGCGCCTGCTACTGGGCGTCTCCTGACGACTATACTCACGTCGCCATGTGTGAGGCGCGCCGTTCGGACATCCTTTGAACGGGAGCCGAAATTGAGTCCTACGAGCGCTTGAAAAAGAAGACGCTGGAATTGCAGAAGAACATCCCCGGCTACGTGAAGGAGATCGTCGATCAACACTTGAAGTCGGAAGCTGGCCGATAGTTCTGACAGGAGGGGCGCGGGTTCGATGGACGGCTTTGCACGCCCGCCGACCGAAGTAGTGGGACTTTCCGATTTGGCGGTGGTCGGGATCGACGGCCCCAGCTAAAGTGCGGCAGCCATGACCGCAATTTACCGATCGTTGAATGCCCGATTTGCCGGCAATCGCCTCCTTGGTTTCGCGCTCGCCTGGTTGGCGACTGCGAGCATCGCGCTGCGCGCCGCCCTGCCGGCGTTCGATTTCACCGATCCGGCACAGGCGGCCGTCTGGACGCCGACTCACGACCTCGGCCCGCGCACGACGACGGCCGCCGGCACGGAATTCGCCATCACCGGCGGCGATCCTTACGCCTTTGGGCCGGCGCGCGATTACCCGGCCGGGCAGCCGCTGTGGTTGCGGTTGCGGTTGAAATCCGATCAAGGCGGGGGCTGCCAGATCTTCTACTTCCCCGCCAGCGGTGGCGCCACCGAGGCCAATTCGGTGCGGTTCAACGTGCCTGCCAGCGAGTGGGTCACCGGACGCGTGCCGGTGCCTGCGCTGGGCGCGCAGTATCGCCTGCGCATCGATCCACCGGGGACCGGCGGCCAGTGCATTCTGGCCGCGTTGACCGCGGAAGAGCGCGAACCGTTGCCGGATTTCGATTTCAGCGTGGTGCCGGACGCAGGCGAGTGGCAGGCCGCCCACGACATCGCCAGTCTGCAACCCGCCCCGGACGGCCTGCACGTGGCCATCGGCGGGAGCGACCCGTACCTGTTCGGGCCGGCGCGCGATTACCCGGCGGACACGTTGCTGTGGCTGCGGCTGCGCTTGCGGTCGGATCAATCCGGCACCGGCCAGGTGTTTTACTTTCCGCAGACTGGCGGGCCGAGCGAGGCGCAATCGGTGCGGTTCGCGGTGAAAGGGGGCGACTGGGTGGAGGCGAAGGTGCAAATGCCCGTGCTGGGGCGCGGTTACCGGCTGCGGATCGATCCGCCCGGCAGTGGGGGCGGGTGCGTGCTGGGCCGGCTGTGGTTCGAGGGACGAACCGTGTTTCCGCCGCCGGCGTGGCCGCGGCCGACCTTGCCCGAGTTGGGCGCAAACCCGGCAGTTTTGGAGAGCGGCGAACTGAAGGTGGTTCACAACCGCACCCAGTTTGGCGGCTTCAGTGTCGAGGTGGGCGGCGAACGCATGGCGGCCGGCAATACCGCGGCGATGATCGGTTACGTGCAGGCCGGCCAGCCGCGCTGGTTCGCGTTGAACGGCGCCGGTTCGCAGGTGGTCGTCGAAGGCCAGGGCTTGGTTCAACTCGCGGACGCGCAGGTCGGCGGCACCCTGACCGCGCGGGTCACCTGCGCCGATCCGGACGGCGGTCACTGGCAGCTTGAGCAGACCTTCCGAGTGAACACCACCGGCTCGCTGCAGGTGGAGTCCAGCGCCCGGTGCGACCAGGACCGCGACGTGCTTTACCTGCCGTTGTTCACGCTCCTGCCTGGTTTGGGCAATTACGGGACGAACAAGACGCAGGCTTTGCTGGCCGGCGTGGAGTACCTCGAAAACGAACCGAGCAGTTCGACCGCCGACTTAAACCCGCCGGCGTCGAACCGCCAGGTGCCGGACACGGCGAAACTCACGCTGCCGTTGATGGCGGTCGCGGCGAAGGACCGCTATCTCGGTCTGGCTTGGAACCAGCCGCCCGGCGCACCGACGTGCGCGGTGTTCGATTCGCCGGACCGGTTCTTCGGTTCGGGCGCGCACTTGATGGGACTGCTTTTCCCCGGCTCGGACGGTCTGAATCGCGACGAAGCCAGCCTGGTGCCGTACGACGCCGCGCGGGTGCCGGCCGACAAGCGTGTGAGCGTCGCGGGTTTGTTGTTGGGCGGTCGCGGCCAAACCGTGGTGCCGGCGGTGCAGGATTACGTGCGCCTGTTCGGCCTGCCACCGCTGCCCACGATTGCCGGCGGCGCGGCGGCTTACTGGAACCTGGCGGCGCACGGCTGGCTGGATTCGCAGATTCGCGACGGCGACCGGTATCGGCACGCAGCGCCGGGCTTTGGCAGCGCCGCGGTGGCGGACGCCGCCGTTTATGAAGACTGGCTGGCGGCACGGGTGACAGACAATGCGCTGGCGACGCGCTTGATGACTGCGGCCCAAGACGCTTTGGCCCAGGTCGCGCCCGCGAACTACAACCACGCCCAGGTCGGTCACGAACGGTATCCGCTGCCGGCGCTGGTTTATGGTGCCGTCGCGGACAATCTGGTCAGTGCGGAGCAAAATGCGCGCAATTTGCTGGGGCGGTTCGAGGCTGCGGGTTTCATTCGCTACCAACCGGCGGCGGGCGGCACCGATTACGGCAAGACACACTGGGCGCCGGACGCGAACGGCCTGACCGCGCAGGTGCTCGCGGCGGAGTTGCAGGAAGCGCTGTTCACGGGCCAGCGGGACTTGATCGACGCCGGCCTGAGGCATCTGCGGGCGTTGACGACGCGCTACGCGAACACCGTGCCACGCGGCGCGCAGACCTGGGAGATCCCGCTGCACACGCCGGACATCCTTGCCGCCGGTTACCTGGTGAACTGCTACGTGTTCGGCTACGAACTGACCCGCGACCCGGCGTTCCTGGAACAAGCCCGCTACTGGGCGTGGACCGGCGTGCCGTTCGTGTACCTGACACCGCCGACCGAGGAACCGGTGGGCGTTTACAGCACGATCCCGGTGCTGGGCGCCACGGGTTGGGTCGCGCCCGTGTGGATCGGCCTGCCCGTGCAATGGTGCGGCCTGGTCTATGCCGACGCGCTGTACCGGCTGGCCCAAGACGATGCCAGCGGGCCGTGGCGCCAAATCGCCGATGGCATCGCGCTCAGCGGCATTCAACAAACGCACCCGGCAACCGACGCCGATTTCCAGGGTTTGCTGCCGGACAGTTTCAACTTGCGCGCCCAAAGCCGCAACGGACCGAACATCAACCCGGCCACCGTGCTGGCGCCGGCCATTCGCGCGCTAAGTCAACCTGCGATCTACGACTTCCAAGTGCTGAACCGCCAGGGCCTGATCGTCCAGGCGCCGGGCGAAATCGGCGACGTCGAGGAACGCACGGACACGGCAAAGTTCACGGTCCGCGGCTGGCTGGCGAAACCATACTACGTCGTCGTCAGCGGTCTGCGCCAGGCGCCGGGCTTGCGCCTCAACGGCACGGCCACTGCACTGGGCGCGCCGCACGAGTACCAGGCCGCGGAGGGTCGGTTGATTCTGCGACTGCAAGGCACCGCGACGGTCGAGCTCACGCATCCGGCTTTGGCCGCGCTCCAGATCGAAAAGCTCCCCGGCGGGGATCGGGTCCGGGTGCTCTGGCCGGCGGCCGCGCCGGCTTCCGCGCTCCAAACCACCACCGGGATCGGCACCGGATCGGCCTGGGAGGATCTCGCCACGCCGCCCGTGCCCGAAGGCGATCGCCTGGCCGTGACGGTGCTGACCAGTTGGCACCAGCGCTTCTTCCGGCTGCGGTGACGGCACGCAGTTCAGACGGAAGACGAAAGACGGTTGCGCCGAAGAGGAGGTTTTGTGATGCTCAGCGTCAACGTTTCGGTTGGTGCTCGCCGGTTCGCAGGTCGCAGGTCGGCTGATGGGCACGAGCCAGCACCGGCGAAGCATCCCGGCTGATGTACAAAATCGTTGAAGCCACCTTTCTGGCGGCGGACGTTAAACTGTTGCGCCTTGAGGCGCCTGAGATCGCGCGCAAGCGCCAGGCGGGCCAGTTCGTCATCCTCCGCATTCACGAGCACGGCGAGCGCATCCCGCTCACGATCGCCGACTCCGACGCCAGGGCGGGCACGATCACGATCATCGTGCAGGGCGTCGGCAAGACCACAAAACTCCTGAACACCTTCGAGGCCGGCGACGCGGTCCCGGACGTGGTGGGACCGCTGGGCCGGCCGTCGGAGATTCATTATTACGGCACGGTCGTGGTGATCGGCGGCGGGCTGGGCACGGCCATCGCTTACCCCACCGCCCGCGCGCTGAAATTTGCCGGCAACCGCGTGGTCAGCATCCTCGGGGCGCGGACGAAGTCGCTGGTCATTCTCGAAGACGAGATGCGCGCGATCAGCGACGAGGTGCACGTGACCACCGACGACGGCTCGTACGGCGAAAAAGGGTTCGTGACCGACAAGTTGAAGGCGCTCATCGCCGGCGGATCGCCCCCGCAATTCGTGCTCGCGATCGGTCCCATTCCCATGATGCGCGCGGTGAGCGAAGCCACGCGTCCGCACGGCATCAAGACGGTCGTGAGCCTGAACCCGATCATGGTGGACGGCACGGGCATGTGCGGCGGCTGCCGCGTAGTGGTGGGCGGGCAAACCCAGTTCGCCTGCGTGGACGGACCCGAGTTCGACGCGCACCAGGTGGATTTCGCCATTCTGACTGCGCGCAACGCGATGTACCGCGAAGCGGAACGCCGCGCTTTGGAGGTGTTCGAGCGCGAGCAGCACGCCGAACCGCACGTCTGCCGCCTCGGCCAGGTGCACCCCGCAGCCGCGCCCAGCCCGATTTCCGCGCCATGAGCAGCAATCCTCTCCCGCCCAAAGAGCGGATGAAAATCCCGCGCCAGCGGATGCCTGAGCAGGCCGCCGGCGAGCGCAGTCACAATTTCAGCGAAGTCAACCTCGGCCTGGCCGGCACGCTGGCGCATCAGGAGGCCTTGCGCTGTCTGCATTGCAAGAGCCATCACTGTTTCACCGGCTGCCCGGTGGGCGTGAAGATCAAGGACTTCATCGAATTGATTCTCCAAGGCGATTACCTCGCCGCGGCGGCGAAGATTCGCGAGGACAACGTGCTGCCGGCGGTCACCGGCCGGGTGTGTCCGCAGGAGGAACAGTGCGAAGGCTGTTGTGTGCTGGGCAAAAACGGCGAGCCGCTGGCGATCGGCTACCTCGAACGCTTCGTCGCCGATTACGAACGGCAGACCGGCCAGGTGGGCTTGCCGGCCAAAGCGCCGGCCACGGGCAAGCGCGTGGCCATCATCGGCAGCGGTCCGGCGGGGCTGAGCGCCGCCGGCGACCTGGTCCAGCGCGGCCACAAGGTCACCGTGCTCGAAGCGCTGCACGAAATCGGCGGCGTGTTGATTTACGGCATCCCCGAGTTTCGCCTGCCCAAATCCATCGTGCGTGAGGAGGTGGACAACCTCCGCCGCCTGGGCGTGGAGTTTCGCACCAACGTCGTCGTGGGCCGCACCGTCACCGTGGACGAGTTGTTGGGCGAAAAAGGTTACCACGCGGTCTTCATCGCCACGGGCGCGGGGTTGCCCGTGTTTCTCAACATTCCCGGCGAGCACCTGTGCGGGGTTTATTCCGCGAACGAGTTTCTCACGCGGGTGAACCTGATGAAGGCGCACGAGTTTCCCAAGTACGACCAGCCGATCTACGATTGTCGCGGCAAGGACGTCGCGGTCATCGGCGGCGGTAACACCGCCCTGGATGCAGTGCGGACGGCGCTCCGGTTGGGCGCAAAAACGGCGTCCATCGTCTATCGCCGGTCGGAGGTCGAGATGCCGGCGCGCGCCGAGGAAGTGAAACACGCGCGCGAAGAAGGCGTGCAGTTCGCAATGCTCACGAACCCGATCGAGTTTCTCGGCGACGACAAGAGCTGGCTGACGGGCATGAAGTGCCAGCGAATGGAACTGGGTGCCCCGGACAAGTCGGGTCGGCGGCGCCCGGTGGCTGTGGCCGGCTCGGAGTTCACGATGCCCATCCAGGTCGCGATCGTCGCCGTGGGCAACCGGGGCAATCCGCTGGTCCAATCCGCAACGCCGGACATCAAGACCAACCCGATGGGCTACATCGAGGCCGACCCGGAAACCCTCCTGACCTCGAAGCCCGGCGTTTTCGCGGGGGGCGACATCGTGACCGGCGGGGCCACGGTGATTCTAGCGATGGGCGCGGGGCGGCGGGCGGCGCAGGCGATCGACGATTACCTGCGCGCGGCGGTGTGATCGGGTGACGATTGCACCGGTAAATCAGGCTTTCGCTTTGCTGTCCCAAGTACGTTGCATGCGAACTCGAACTCGACAATTTTGGCAGCGACCTCCCTGGCGGTCGCAGAGCCAGGCTCGCCGGTATGAACTCGCCTGAACCTCAGTCCCCGGACCGCGGCGAAGCGCCTTCCGAGCCCAGCCAGACGACACTCGGAACATCCAGTCCTGCCAGTGTCTTGCAGGTCGGGGCGGGCCGCGAGGCGAGGAACGAAGCCGCGACGCCATGCGGCGTCCCACGCACCTGTCAGCGGGTGGTCCCGCGGTGGCTGGTGCTGCTGGACAATCTGCCCACGCTGGCGCTGTTCCTTCTGGGTGCGGCGTTGATGGCCAGGGTGTGGCGGCCGCTGGGGCTGGTCTTTCTGCTCTACTGCGGTCTGACGATTGTGGCGTTCTGGGGCCGGATTTGCGTGCATTGCCCTCATTTCGGCACGCGCGCATGCCCTTGCGGCTACGGCGTCCTCGCGCCGAAGCTTTTCAAATGGAAAGGCGACCAGCACTTCCGGCAGGTCTTCCGGCGTAACATCGTCATCCTCTTCCCGTGCTGGTTCCTGCCGCCCCTCGCCGGCGCCTGGCTTTTGGCCGCGGGTTTTTCGTGGGGGCTGGCCAGCCTGCTTGGGGTCTTCTGTGTCACCGGCTTCCTGGTGATTCCGCTGATCTCAAAATACGTGGGCTGCCGCGGGTGTGAGCTTCGTGACCAATGCCCGTGGATGAGTTGAGATCGTGGCGAATCGCAGTCCGGTCCCGCGAACCAGCTCGCTGCCAATCGAATCGGGTCGGGCGGCAACGACCCGGATCAGCACCAAGCCGCCCGGCCCGCTTCGATTTTTGGACGTTACCAGCGCCTATTTCACCGCGACGCGCGGCACCGCGATGATCTGCACCGGCCCCAGCAGACCCGAATCGCGCAGGGGCTCGTCCTTCTTCCAGAGCCGCCAACTGGTGAACGTGAAGCGCCCCGTTGGGCTCGGCTGGCCGGCGAGCAACCATTGCGGCCAGCGCTTGAGCGTGCCGTTGGCGTTGCGGTCGCTGTCGTCGGGCAATTGCTCGTCGCCGATCATCCGGTTGGGCCACAGGTTCACGACCTGGATTTCCAACCGGTTCTCGCCGGACCGGAGCGCGCCGGAGATGTCCACGCGATACGGCGGTTTCCAAAGCGTGCCGAGATCCTTTCCGTTCAGGCGGACCCGCGCCATCACCTCGACGCGGCCGAGGTCGAGGACCCATTCCCGATTCTTGGTGCCGGACTTCGGGTCCGCATCGAACGTTGCCCGGTAGGTCGCTTCGCCGGAGAAGTATTTCACGCCGGAGGCCGGGTATGCGCTCCAGGAAATCAGCTTGTCCAACGTGAGGGACACCGGCGCGCCGCGATGCGCCTGGAACTCCACCTGCCACGGGCCAATGACCTCGATCGGTGTGCCAGCACCGGCGACGGTCGAACGACCGGTTTTGCCCGAGGCGGTCACCCACTCGTAGTCGCCCGGCGCGCTCGCTTCGAGAACGCGGCGACCGCCGGCTTCGCCGCGGAGTCTGGCCAGCGGCCGCGGCGGCACCGCGCCCGACGCGAGATTGATCGTGTCGGGATCCTGGCCGCGAAACGTCTCCCGCTTGCCGTTCCGCGTGATTTCCAAGTCCAGCGTCTTCACGACCAGGAAGGCGGGGTCGTCGCCTTGCGCGAGGTCGGCGACTTTGAAACTGGCCACGCCGGCGTCGAACCAGCGTTGGAGTTTCTCGCGCAGGTCGCGCGTCCGCTTGGGATCGTCGAGCACGCCGTAACGCGCCTTCTCGACCGTCACTTTCCCGGCATCGTGACTGAGATGGATCGTCTCGGGGTCGCGCGCCTTTACCCTGAAGGTCCGGCCGCCGATCGTGTAATCCACGGTCAGCGTCTTCACGATGTTCGGCGCCGGGTCGCCGCCCGCAGCCATCGACTTGACCTGGAAGGTGGTTTCGCCGCTGTCTGCCTGGTCTTGGACCTTCGCGGTCACATCGCGCGTGCGTTGCGGATCGTCCAAGACCCCGTAGCGGGCCTGGGTGACCACGATCTTCACCCGCGGTTCCGGGGCGGCGGAGAGGACGGTTTTGCCATCACGCTTCAGCAGGACCAGCGGATCCGCACCCGCGGCCGGCTTGCGAAAGACGACGAATACCGAACCGCTCGGACCGAAGGGCACCGAGACGCGCGTGAGGCCGTCACGCGATTCCCAGACTGCGGCAGTCTCGATGCGCCCGGTTTCCGGCCACCAGAACTCCGGCACTTTGCCGGTGACGCGGAAGGCGCACGTGGTGGCGAACTCCGATGCCTGCGGGTTCGCGACGAAGTATAGATCGGCGTCGCCGGTGCGGCGGTGAATGAAGCGAAGCGGTTGGCCACTCTCAAAATCGGCCGGCACACCCGCGGCCTGCAGCACTTTTTCGGGCGAATCGCTCCAGATGACCCGGCCCTTGCCGACGCGATGCTCGGTCACGCGTTGGCCATCGGCGTCGCCCCACAGTTCCGCGGCCAGACGCTTGACCTCGTCGTCGCATTGCGGAAAACCGCTCAGACTCGGCGAGGCCGAGGGTCGCGGTCCAAGCACGGTGGCACCGGCGGCCACCAGTTCGCGGACCTTTTGCAGCAACCGCGGAGTCATCGTTTGCGACCACGGCAACCCCAGCACGCGATAGCTCATGTCGTCAGGCAAGACGATGCGGCCGTCCTTTACGGACATGCGGGTCACCACCGCGTCGGCGGTGCATTCGTCCCAACCGTAACCGGCGCGCCTGTGGTCGCCCGGCCCTTGTGGCGGCGCTTCCGGCTGCACGTAACAGATGTCCGCGGCAAACAAGCCTTGTCGCAGCAGGAACTGGCAGCGCGCGAGATACGCGTGCCAGGCGGGCGTCCATTCCCACCAGGTTTGCGTGCGCTCGTAGTGCTGGCCCCAAGGCCCCATCGTCATTCCGGGAACCCGCTCCGGCGCCCAGGGCTGGAGCGCGTAGCGGTGGAAGACCATGCGGTTGATGCCCTCGCAAAACGCCTGGTCCACGTGCGGCTTCAGCAACGCCGGGTGTTCCAGCCAGCGCTCCCGATCGCCGGAGGTGCAAGCTTCGGCGCCGACGATGCGCTTGCCATAGACGTGGCCGGCAGACGCCATCGCCCGGCACGTTTCGATGGCGCCGCTCGGCGTCCAGTACTCGCCCATCGGCTCGTCGGACTGGCCGGCGTAAGGAATCGAGTCGCACGGTCCGCCGTAGGCTTCCACGGTGAACCGCATTCCGTGCGCGTGCGCCAGTTCGCGCATCCGGCCGGCGTAATTCTCGATCACCAGCTCGGACACGGTCTGGCGCACGTCCCAGAGGAACCGCTCGGAAATCCCAGCATCGCCAACCACACGGCCGGTCAACACCGGCAGAAATGGCAAGAGGTCGTAGCCGCGTCGCCGGCGGAATTCGTCCGGCATCCGGGCGGTCCAGTTCTGCGAACCGTTCTCCCAACTATCAATGTGCGTCGCCACCAGGCCGGCGTTCGCGACTTCCGTTTTGAGGCCGTTGTCCGCCGCGAGCTTCGCCATCATGCCGGCGAAGTTCGCCTCGATGCCTTCCCGGCTGAGCTTGTCGCATTCGAGTCCACGGCCGGTGGCCGGCGCCGGTGCGTTTTCCGCGCCCGTGCTGGTGTGGCCGAAGCGAACGATCGTCCACTCCCCCGGCGGCACGTTCCACGCGAGCCGGCCGCTGGCATCCATGAACGCGGTGAGGTTGGTGACGCCACCACGTTCGACCACATTTGGCAAAGCGGCGTTGGTCACGCCAGGCCGAAACTGGTCGCGGCGCTGGAATGCGGCTTTCGATGCGATATTCGGGATGCGCTCGCCGCTCACCGCGGGGAAAGCCTGCACCGCGATGTCGCGGTAGAAGCCGGCGACGGTCGGCGGTGACGCCAGCGTGCCCTCGAAGTGCAGCGGGCCGGTGACGTTGGTTTCGCTCCAGACGACTTCCTGCATGGATTGCTCGGGCTTGATCCATGGGCCGCCGCTGCCGTTCCAGCCGGCGTCGTTGTTCATGTTCACCTCCAGCCCGAGCCGGCGCGCCTCGCTGTGGACGTGCCGGAAAAGCGCGCGCCAACGCGCGCTCATGAAGTCCGCCGGGCCGACGGGCGCGCCCTGGTCCACTTCCATGATCAGCACGCCCCCGACGCCGACGCGCTGCATGGCTTCGAGGTCGGCGGTGATGCCGTTGCTGGTGATGTTGCCGTTGAGCCAGAACCAATACACCCACGGGCGGGCTTCTGGCGGCGGCTTGAGGAAGCCGGACTCCAGATCGCCGGCGAGAAGTCGGGCGGCCGTTTGGGCGAGGGCGAAAACGGCAACGATGACGCGGAGAATCGGATGTGCGGTGGGTTTCATGACCGGTAGCTTTGCATCGACTGGCGCTGGAATCCAGTCATTCCTCGACGAGCAGGCGAACCGGGCCGAGGAGGCCGGAGGAGAGCAGCGGCGTGTCTTTCGCGAACGGATTCCAAGTGGTCCAAGCCACGCGCTGATCCGGCGGCAATGCGGCATCGCCAATCAACCGGTTGGGCCAGAGATTCGCCACGCGGATTTCGAGGGTGTTGGTGCCGGGTTTGAGCGCCGAAGTAGCCTCCACGCGGAACGGCGCCGTCCACGCGGTTCCCAAGTCGCGTCCATTGAGCCGCACGCCGGCCATCACCTTCACCGTGCCGAGGTCGAGAAACACTCGCGAACCGGGGCGCCGAGCCTTCAATTCCGCAGCCAACTCGAACGTGGTCCGGTAAGTCGCGAGGCCGGAGAAGTGGCGCACACCCGCGTCCGAATGCTTTGACCAGTCCACCAGTTGGTCAAACGAAAGCTCCTCGGGGGCGCCCCGGTCTTTCTGGAAATGGACCTGCCACGGGCCGCCAACCTCGGTGAGCAGTGCGGACTCTGAGAAGTTGCTTCGCTCCTGTCCGGACGGCTTCCCACGCTGGCGAAAAAGGATGAAAACCGATTGTTGCGGCGCGAAGTCGAGCGGCACCACCGTCCGGCTTGGTACCGGTGTGAAGTCTGGCAACGTCCGTATTTCACCGGTCACGGCGTCCCACAACTCGGGCTGCCTGCCGGTGACCCGAAAGACGGCGCGGGCCCTGACTGGGGCCGCAGCCGGATTCGCGACGAAGTAGAGGTCGGCGTCGCCGTCGTGGCGGTGGAGGTAGCGGAGGTGAATGTCGGACTCGAAGTCCGGCACCACGTTCATTTGCGCCAGCAACTCCTTCGCCACGTCGTATGGGGGATAGACTTCTGGTGGCGGCGAGGCTTCGTTGCCTTTGTTCCAGGGCGCCATGTCGAAAGGTCCCAATTCCTGCGCGGGTCTCCAGTCCGCCGGAGACGCGGTCTCGGCTAGATCACCGCGGATCGAAGCCTTCGCAGCTTGCCACTCCCGGTCGGTCGGCAAGACCAGCGTTCCGCCGTCGCGGAACTCGACCTTCAGCGAACCAATCAGGCCCGCTGGGTTTGGCTGGTCACCTCCGTTCACCGCGGTGATGACCAGGCGGTTCGTTCCCGGCGCCAGCCGGTCCGCCACGTCCAGGACGTAGGTTTGGTGGAAGTTGTCGCCCGTGCCAGCCGGATGCCTGTTGACCCAAAGCGTGAAGGTGTTGTCCGCGGTGGCCGCAAAGCGCGCGGAGGCAACGACGCGATTCGTCTCCAGCGCAAAAGTTCGCTGGAACGAACGCGTGCCGACCGGTGCGGACGCGGCCGGCTGGCCTTCCGGAAACCAGATCCACTTCGCGGCGGCCAACGGGCTGGGTGCGGCCGGCTTGGCACCGCCGCCGGCCGCGACTTCGCCGCCCCAAATGATTCGGCCCTTCCCAATATGTCGCTCGGTCAGTGCGCCTGGCGGCGCGCCCTCGCCCCACAACTCCCGAGCCAGGCGCTGCACTTCAGCGTCGCCACGCGGATAATCCGCCAGACTCGGTGATTTGCGCGGTGGCGGGCCGACGACGGTCGCGCCGGCGTGGACGAGGTCCGAAATCTTGCGCAGAAGTTGCGGCGTCATGGTGTCGAAGTTGGGCAACACCAGCAGGCGGTAGGTCATGCCGTCGGCGAAACGGAGTCGGCCGTTCTTCACGCTTACCTGCTCGCGCAAAACTTCCGGCGCGCAGCCGTCGAAATTGTACCCGCGACGGTCGGGTGGGTTGCCGCGCGTGGCTGAGGTCGGCGGACGGAAGACCTGCGGCGCGCCTTCGGGCAACAGGTAGCAGATGTCCGCCACGGGCAAGCCGCGCCGCAGCAAGAACTGGCAGCGCGCCAGATACTGGTGGTACGCCGGCACAAAGTCCCACCACGTTTGCGTTCGCTCCCAATGCACACCGTACGGCCCCATCGTCATGCCTGGCCAGCGATCCAGCCAGGGCTGGTGTTGGTAGCGATGAAACACGATGCGGTTGATGCCGGAGCAAAACGCCCAGTCGCCCTGAGCTTTCAGCGCGCCCGGATAAAGTTGCCAGCGCTCGCCATCGCCGGCGGTGAAAGACTCCGCCGCCACGACGGGCCGGCCGAGGGTGTGCGCGATCGAGACCGCCTCGAAGCAACTGTACTCGGTGTCGAAGCCGTAGCCCTTCGCCCAGAACTCGCACATCGGCACGTCGGCCACACCGCCCAAGGCCAGGTCCGCGCACGGGTTCATGTCATACGGTTCGATGGACAAACCGAAACCGTGGCGGCGGCCGAGCTCTTTCAGATGGCGCGCGTGGTTCTCCACGATCAACTCTTGCGCGGTCTGGCGGAGGTCCCAGAGAAAGCGCTCGGAAAGTTCGCGGCTGCCCACGGCGCGGCCGGTCATCGCCGGCAGGTAAGCCAACGGATCATAGCCGCGTCGCTGCTGGAACTCCCGGCGGAAGTTCGCCGTCCAGTTCTGCGAACTCATTTCCCAGCTATCCAGGTGCAACATCGTCCAGCCGGCGCCGGTCTTCTGGTGCGGTTCCACCGTTTTCAGCAGCGAGCCAACGAACGCCTCGAAGTGCGCGTCCAGCGCGGCGGGATCGAACTTGTCGCTTTCGAGTCCCAAGCCAGGCACCGGTGCCGGGCGGGTGTTCTGACCGGTGCTGGTTCGCCCGAAACGCAAGACGGTCCAGTTCCCCGCCGGCACCTCCCACGCGAGGCGGCCATCGGCCGTGAGTCGCGAAGAGAGGTCCACGATGGAATCCGCTTGGACGCACGCGTCGGCAGGGAGTTCAGGAAAGTCGGCCGGTGCCGGCAGGAACGGCTTCACGCCCGGCTGCGAAGAATAGGGTGCCCGCACGTAGAACGCCTTTTCATCGATGCCGGGGATGCGCGCACTGTCGGTCGGCGTCGGAAAGGCGAGCACGGCGACGTCGCGGTAGAACTCCTTCCGGGCTTTCTCCAATTCCGGCGGCAATGCGCCTTCGCCGAAGAACGGCTTCCGTGGCAGCGCCCGCGGCAGGACGGCATCGAAGTGCGCCGGGCCGATGACGTTGGTTTCCGCCGCGACCAGATGTTGCATGGATTGATCGGGCTCGATCCACGGACCGCCGCTACCGGTCCAGCCGGGGCCGACGTTGAGGGCGATTTGCAGACCCAAGCGCTCCGCCTCGTTCACGGCATGCTTGAACAGTGTGCGCCAGGCCTCGCTCATGAACTTTACCGGTCCGCGCGGGATGCCCACATCGACCTCCATCAGGATCGCGCCGCCGAGACCGGCACGCTGCATCGCTTCGAGATCGGCCGTGATGCCTTCCCGGGTGAGGTTGCCGTCCATGACGAACCAGTAAACCCACGGCCGCGCTGCGGTCGGCGGCGACTGAAAACCGGCCGCCAGCGAGTCGTCGGCCCGAAGCGGGAGGTTGGTAGGGAAGCCCGACAAAGCCGCGAGTACCCCGGTGATCACCAGGATTCGGATCGCGGCGCCGGCGCTCACTCGAACTCGACCGAAGACGGGAGCGCTCTTCCTCGCGTGTTCCGGCTGCGTCACCACAGATCTCGACCCCGCTGCGCTCACGGCGTGGTGATGCCAGGGATGACGAAGTAGCACATCCAGCTTCCGATGTTACCACCGCCTGCGCCCAAGGTGATCGTCTTGTTGTTCTGCCATTGGGCATGCCCGTCCTCGAA